>JBFRWF010000356.1:0-13447 GCA_051439465.1 Xenococcaceae cyanobacterium
ATGACATCGCAAACCTGCTCGAGCAAATTTGAAGAAGGTTTTTCCATGGAATGATATCCAGAAAAATTCTTGATAGTATACTTATTTGGCATGATATCCAGAAAGTTTCCGTATAATAAATAGTTAGGCCGTAGAAGGACTGAATTATGGACATGTGGAAGTTCTACGACATCACTCACCGCGAACACGTGGTATGCAATCCTACGAGCGAAGAGAAACTGACGCATCTCGTGGAGCTCCTGCGTCTTTCGGCCGACGCGCAGGTGGTTGATATTGCGTGTGGAAAGGGCGAGTTCCTGATTCGCTTGGCCGAAGCCTATGGCGTTCGTGGCGTAGGGATCGACACTTCTCCTTTCTTCATAGCCGATGCAGAGAGAAGGCTCGAGGCGCGGGCATCGGGTGCGGGCATCACTTTCACTCAGATGAATGGTGCAGACTTCAGGCCAGACGAGCCGCACAGCTTCGATCTGGCATCATGTATCGGTGCCAGCTGGGTGTTCGGGGGGCACGCTGATACTCTCGAGGCACTGATCAGCATGGTGAGGCCCGGCGGCTGGGTGATCGTGGGAGAGCCATATTGGCTGCAGGAGCCGTCCGAGGACTACCTGGAGGCATCTGGGGTCGCGAGAGAGGACTTTGGGAGCCACTTCTCGAATGCAGAAGCCGGAGAGCGGCGAGGATTGGACCTCGTTCACGCCATTGTGAGCAGCAAAGACGACTGGGACAGGTACGAAGGCCTCCAATGGTTCGCGACGGCCGAGTATGCTCGCACCCATCCAGATGATCCGGACTTGGCGGAGGTGGTTGAGAGGGTGGAGAAGACTAGGGCAACATACCTGCGTTGGGGGCGCGACACGCTTGGTTGGGCTATCTACATGTTCAGAGTGCGCACCCCTCGGCATTCGAGTCGTACATCCATGGATTGATTGGAGACAAGACCGGCTGTGATGCAATTAGCTGCCTAATACGATTTACAGTTCTTGTTTAGTAGGACGAATAATAATTTCGTTAACATCGACATCATCGGGTTGTTCTATCGCATAGGTAATGGCACGAGCGATCGCATCAGCATCAATAGCAATCTCGTAAATAGCATCCATACCTTTAGCCGTTTCTTCGTGGGTGATAGAGTTAGCTAACTCGGTGGCAACTGCACCAGGAGAAATGTTGGTCGAGCGAATGATGCCTTCAGATTCAAGTCTAATCCCTTCCGAGATAGCTTTAACGGCAAATTTAGTCGCACAATATACGGCACCACCAGGAAAAACTTTATGCCCCGCTACAGAAGAAATATTGATGATATGTCCCGATTTTTGTGCTTGCATAATGGGCATTACCGCAGCTACACCATACAAAACTCCTTTGATATTGACATCTACCATTTTTTCCCACTCAGCGACTTTGGTAGCAGCTAGAGGAGATAAGGGCATTAATCCTGCATTGTTAACCAAGACATCAACTTTACCATAAGCTTGAAGGGTAGCTTTAACCAAGGCTTCTACTTCAGAGCGATTAGTAACATCGGTAAGTTGATACTTAGCTGTGCCACCAGCTTGTTCGATTTCATTAACTAAATTTTGTAAGCATTCTTCTCTACGGGCTGCTAGCATTAGCTTGGCACCATTTTTAGCTAGTCGGCGGGCAGTCGCCTCTCCTAAACCGCTACTTGCCCCTGTGATGATAATTACTTTATCGGTTATTTCAGACATAATGTGTTTGAGAAATTGTTTTATTTTATCGTAGACCAGTCTTCAGAACCTTATAATATTTCTTGATAAAAATATCAGGGAAAATGAAAGTATTTAAAAAATCTGGCTCAACGACAAGTCTGGCTTGGTTTTAAAGGTAATTTAAGATTGGCTAACTAATACCTAAAAGTTAGTGAAAGCTTTTAAGAAGCCTCTGAAGTGGTCTGAAATTGCCCTAATACCTTTTCCGTATTTCGTGGAACCTCCACCTTGACGAATCAGTTTCCCCAACTAGTACATATAAGTTGGCCAGTTGTTAATTTCCTGTATCCTTTACGCCTAATGGAAGTTTCACAGTGATTTCGCAGCGAGCGAAATCAAAATTCGGCTGTTTATTAACAGAAGTTTGGATCCTCTTAATATTTGTTTTATAAACACTCTCTAAGATAGCTGCTTGTGAACTGTGACGCCGACCAAATTCATATGCTAGTGAAAGTTTTTCCGTCACTGTATTACCATCTTGTTGAGTTATCAATTGTGTAGAAACCGGGTCTATTAACAAGTCCACCTCTAGAATAGTTGCTTGCCGCACTGATCATAATTCCATTAGTAACAATATTATTAATAGATTCTAGTGAAGAACCATGAGCAAAGTCTCTGAATTCTTCACATTCTTCCTCTTCTTCCTCACAATCATTAGGATTGTCTATAGGAGATAATAGCACTGGCTGCGGAGATAAGGAAGTCCTCGCTGGTAAACAAGCCCAGAAAAAGTCCAAGAATAGAAATAAGACCAAACCCAAACCACAAAACCCCGATACCTTCAGCAACCTGCCCCTGTTCAGTTGATGTTCCATCACTAAAGGCACTGCCATGACCTACACTTCCACGAAAACCCTAACTTTTGATGAATTCATTGCCCAATACGGCGATGACCCCCGCTATGAACTGATTGATGGAGAACTACGCGACATGGAACCAACCGAGCCACATGAAGCCGTAGCAGGCAAAATCGCAGGTCAAATCTTCGCTGAAATTCTCCGTTCTAATTTGAACTGGTTTATTCCCAAAACCTGCCTAATCAAACCTCCTGCCGCTGAAGCCACTGCCCTACGCCCTGACGTGATTGTGCTTGATGAAGACCAACTTAGCCAGGAACCTCTCTGGCAGCGAGAACCGATTATCACTCACGGCAGTACTATCAAGCTAGTCGTCGAAGTGATCAGTACTAACTGGCAAGATGATTATGCCCGCAAGGTTGAAGAATACGCACTTCTGGGCATCCCCGAATATTGGATTGTCGATTTTCGTGGACTCGGAGGAACTGCCTTTATTGGCAAACCCAAACAACCCACCTTCACAGTCTGTCAACTCAACACAGACGAGTATCGTCACCAACAATACAGATTAGGGCAGGCGATCTCATCACCCCTGTTACCCACCTTGCAGCTTCGGTTAGACGACGTCCTTCCCCGATAAGTCCCATGACCACATCCGCAGAAGTTCGTACCATTATAGGAATATTCAGTCCTAATTCAGCTAATTTTCGCAGCAGTTCACACACTTGAGTCCCCGTGATATAGGTATCGGCTAGATTATTGCTTTTTTGTGATAATTCAACCCAGCGGATAGAGCGCGAGACTTATCGCCCCCTACAACCCCCGAAAGTTAAAATATCGTGATTCTTTGCTTATTGTTACAGTTCTTGACAGTGGTAGTAGAGAGGGATGAGCTGAGTGATAGGATTGCCTAAATATCGTTGAGAGAAATTACTTATGACAGAAGAGCTTTCTGGACAACCTCCTAAATTTGGTGGCAGCACCGGTGGCTTGTTGACCAAAGCCGACGTAGAAGAAAAATACGCCATCACCTGGACGAGTACAAAAGAGCAGGTCTTTGAAATGCCCACTGGCGGTGCGGCAATTATGAACCAAGGGAAAAACCTGCTCTATCTGGCTCGCAAGGAGCAGTGCCTCGCTCTGGGAGCGCAGCTGCGAACCTTTAAGCCCAAAATCGAAGACTACAAGATTTACCGGGTTTTTCCCAGCGGTGAGACTCAGTTTCTGCATCCAGCAGATGGAGTCTTCCCAGAGAAAGTGAACGAAGGGCGTCCTTTCGAGGGCAAGATTGACCGGAGCATCGGCAAAAACCCAGAACCAGCAACGCTGAAGTTCTCTGGCAAAGCTCCTTACGACGTCTAACCCTAGGAACTGGGGACTGGGGACTGGGGACTGGGTAATAATATTTATGGTCTAATCCCTAATCCCTAATCCCCAATCCCTGCGATGCTCGAAATCAAAGATTTCTGCGCGTCGGATCCCTAATTCCCAATCCCCAATCTCAAAAATGATTTTCCCCAATTTTTCTCAGTTTTCTGCCCTGGCTCAACAGGGCAATTTTGTCCCGGTTTATCAGGAATGGGTCGCTGATTTAGAGACTCCGGTTTCAGCCTGGTACAAGGTTTGTGCCAGTCAGCCTTATAGTTTTTTATTGGAATCAGTTGAAGGTGGGGAAAAGCTGGGACGCTACAGTTTTTTGGGTTGCGATCCAGTTTGGGTGTTGCAAGGGAAAGGGGATAGAACAACTCAAACCCACCGCGATGGCTCTGTCAATGTCTTTGAGGGCAACCCCTTTGATGTCCTCGCTCACTGTCTAGAGCCAATACATCCGGTGAAATTGCCCCAATTACCGCCGGGAATTGGTGGTTTATTTGGCTTTTGGGGATATGAGCTGATTCGCTGGATAGAGCCGAGGGTGCCGATTTACCCGGCAACAGAGGAGGATCTGCCGGATGGGATCTGGATGCAGGTGGATAACCTGATTATTTTTGACCAGGTGAAGCGGAAGATTTGGGCGATCGCTTATGCAGATTTGCGAGATGAGAAGGTAGATTTGCAGCAGGTTTATCAGCAAGCTTGCGATCGCGTTACCAAGCTGGTGATTAAGCTGCAATTGCCCCTGCCAGTTGAGGCGAAACCTTTGGAATGGCTATCTTCAGAGAGTACTGGCAAGCAAGACGCTGCTGGATTGGTTTATGAGAGTAATACGCCGCGATCGCATTTTTGCGACAACGTCAACAAAGCTAAAGATTATATCCGTGCGGGAGATATCTTTCAGGTAGTCCTTTCCCAGCGCTTATCAGCTCACTACAGCGGCGATCCCTTCGCTCTCTACCGCTCGTTGCGCTTGGTTAATCCTTCCCCTTATATGGCCTATTACAATTTTGGCAATTGGCAAATTATCGGTTCTAGTCCAGAGGTAATGGTCAAAGCAGAACGCTCCGATAATGGGGGGATGAAGGCAACTGTGCGACCGATTGCTGGCACTAGGAGGAGAGGAAACACTGCGGCTGAAGATGAAGCCTTGGCAGAGGAATTATTGCAAGATCCGAAGGAAAGAGCTGAGCACGTAATGCTGGTGGATCTGGGGCGCAATGATTTAGGTCGCGTCTGCGTCAAGGGGAGCGTCAAGATTAATGAATTGATGGTGATTGAACGTTATTCCCATGTGATGCACATCGTGAGTAATGTGGTGGGAGAATTGGAGGCAGGAAAGACTGCTTGGGATTTACTCAAAGCTTGCTTCCCAGCGGGAACTGTCAGCGGTGCTCCCAAGATTCGGGCTATGGAAATTATTCACGAACTAGAGCCAGAGCGTCGGGGGCCTTATTCTGGTGTTTATGGTTATTACGATTTTGAGGGTCAGCTAAACAGTGCGATCGCTATTCGCACGATGGTAGTTCGTCCCCAAAAGGAAAATCAACATCTTGTTTCAGTGCAGGCGGGTGCTGGTTTAGTGGCTGATTCGGATCCGGAACGAGAATACGAAGAAACTCTCAACAAAGCGAGAGGATTACTTGAAGCAATTCGCTGTTTGAGTTGAGATTATTTTGTACTGTTGACATCTTCCTTGTTTGAAAACCGGAGATTCATTGGGCGATCGCCCCAGGAGTTAAAGCTTGGATTTAAAAGAACGCCTCCACACCCACCTTACCCATATAGTTCGCGAACGCGATCCCTATCTAGCTTCTGCTGGTCATTTCTTTGTCCAGCAATACATACGCGAACAGCTACAACAGTGGGGAACAGTAGAAATACATGAGTTCCAGGTGGGGAGCAAAACCCATAAAAATCTCATCCTCAATCTTCCCCCTTGTTCTGAGGGAGGTAAAGAGGAAAAACCCCCAATCTTAATCGGGGCTCATTATGATGCAGTACCAGGAACACCAGGGGCAGATGATAATGCCACTGGTGTTGCTGTACTGTTGGAGTTGGCAAGAGCATTCGCCGTCCAACGGCCCAAATTTCCAGTCCGACTGGTTGCCTTTGATCTAGAAGAGTATGGAGTTCTGGGAAGTGCAGAATATGCTACCCAGTTAAAGCAAAATCGGCAACCCCTGCGCTTAATGCTCTCCCTGGAAATGCTAGGCTACTGCGATCGCTCTCCCAATTCCCAACTCTACCCAGCCCCGCTGAAATACTTTTACCCCAATCGCGGCGATTTTATTGCTTTAATTGGCAATTTGCCAACGATTCCTGACTTAATTCACCTCAGCCGCAGCATCCGCAAAGTTGGGACGCCCTGTGAGTGGTTGCCAGTACCCAAGCAAGGTAAATTATTTCGTCAGACGCGACTGAGCGATCACTCCCCTTTTTGGGATCGGGGTTATCGAGCTTTGATGGTAACGGATACAGCTTTTATGCGCAATCCCCATTACCATCAGGCGAGCGATCGCATTGAAACCCTAGATTTAGACTTCCTCGCAGGGGTTGGTCAAGGTTTAACCCAGGGCATTCGCTGTTTGTGATTACCTTTACTGCGATCGCTATCCCACGACTGCGCGCTCGCTACGCGAGATCCCTTCGGAATCGCCTACTCAACCGGCTTCGCCTGCTGTTTACATATATTCATAAAAATACTGTAGGGGCGTGTCAAGCCAGGAGCGCCATTCCAGCAGGAGGTAAATCAATCCGAACGGTTGCCCGAGCATTGTTATTTTGCACAATCACAGTTTGGTTCTGCGGTGGATTGCGTAATTCAGAATCGCTCCAATCACTTTTGTATAAAAAAGTAACAGTTGAGCCGATCGGATGCAATAAGGCATCAACAGTGACCTCTGCACCCCGGTTTTCGGTTCCGTGGGTATTGAGAGCGACGATAACTTCTTGGTTGAACAGAATACGTGACCAGGCAACCAACTCTCCCGGTTCTGGAATCGAGAATGGACGACCTAGACATGATGTTTCTCGCAAATACTTACGACCCCGGCGCAGAGTCTTGCCAATTTGGCTTTCTTGATTCCGAATCTTGGCGATCGCGGCAATGCGAAGATAGGTTGGATGGTTTGGATCAAAGAAGTGGCAGCCACTGGTTTCAAAAGCTCCAAAGCCGATAAACTCTTTTCGAGAGGCTTCGCCAAACATAGACTCGCGAATGTAACGATCCGCGAAGCTGAGATTGCTTTCGATGTTATAGTCATGACTAGCTTCCGTCCCGTCGAAAGCTTGCTCAGTACCGTAATAGATGCAGGGAATGCACAAGGTAGTGAGTTGCACACCCACAGCATGAGCAACCTGTTGGTAGAGTGCTGAGATTTTGTTATTGGCTGCAAACCGATGCTTGCCATTGCGTCCCACCATGTCATGGTCATCCAAGATAGAGACATGATACCGTCCAGCTTGACGGTGGGTGCCTAGAACATCATGGCCACTAAACTGGTGGAAAAATTCTTTTGGATGTCTCAGTCCCTTCACCATTCCTGCTAATTTTTTAGTTGGCTCGCCTATATCCAAAGCTGCATCAATGTTAAGGCCAAAGATTTCCAGGTAGCTTCGGACCATTTCAGCCCCCCCCGTTACTTCTCCGATAAGTAAGAAGTTCTCCTTGCCGATGGATTCTGCATATTCGTGGATGGCACCAGAAAATTTTCGAGATGCTTCCACAGGAAGATGTTTGACGGTATCTATCCGAAATCCATCACAGTCGCTCAGAGCAATCCAATACTGATACACCCGAATGACAGCCGAGAGCACTTCGCCTTTGCTGATATTCATATCTTTGAGGTCAAAGAAGTCCCCACGCCGAAATTCGATATTTGGATCCAGGGGGTCTTCCCCAGGTTCCGGGTCCCATTTCCCGATCTGACCGGCACGGGTGTACCAATCGGGGTTTTGAAATTCCTTTGGCCAGACACCATCGCCAGGGCTGGTGATGTTGGGGATGCTCTGCCCATCGCGAGAGCGCCAACTATGAATTGGATAGGGCGGCTCAAAGAGATAGGGACGCGTGTTTACAGGCTCCCCTTTTTTATCCCTATAGAACCAGTTATTACCCATATGGTTGTAAATGATATCCAACAGGACGTATATATCCCGGTCATGGGCGGCATCTACCAAATCCCTTAAATCCTGACGAGTCCCAAAGCGGGGATCAATATCCAGGAAATTTTGGATGCCGTAGCCGTGGTAAGTTTCCAGATCAGGCCGTTGCTGCCAGATTGGACCAATCCAAAGCGTGGTGACTCCGAGATCCTTGAGATAGTCCAACTTGCTCTGAATCCCCTTGAGTGTTCCACCTTGAAAATTCTTGCCAGCTTCCATCCACGCGTCTTTGTTGGCAATCTTGAATTCAGTTGGGTTAGCCCGATTAAACAGTGGCCTTTGATTTTCTTGGCCATCACTGAAGCGATCTGGCAATAAGAAGTATAAAATTTGGTCTCTCCAGGTTGGGGGACTCGGATACACCTCCCCACGGGGTTGCAAATCAGATAATGAAAGTTCTTGGGGAGCAAATTTTTCAATGATCGTAGGCATAACTGTCTTCCTTTAATAGGTAGAGGTAATTTATGGCTTAACGGCGAAGTCTACAAACTTACTCAAATGACTCATGATCCATTCTAAAATGGTAGTTCCTCATCGTCCTGCTCTTTAATCGATAGTCGCCAGCTAGTGTTTACTTCCTCTTCTACCGGAAGTTGTTCGATAAACTCTTCCATTTCTTTCTGGAGTGCTTTTGTCAGTGTGACTGGAAAATCCAATTTCATTCCCGTCCCTTGGGTAAATTTGGCTAAATCAGTAAAAGAAACTTTTTTTGTCGTTCGCTTTTGACTGGATAATTGAAAACCATCGATTTCTGAGATATCCTGGAACTCCATTGCCCTTTTGAGTCGTTCTTTGATATGTTTGACTTCTGTATCTAGCTGTTTCCAGCGATGCTCAATTTGCCGATAGCGGAGAATCAGTGCAGCTATGTCCTCAGTCTCTGGTTTTGGCTCAATGAGCTGAGAAAGTTGCAATAGTCGATGATGCACCTGAGCTACATAAACTGGATCCATCTTGGCATAATCTAGCTGATTATCTGTGAGGGGACGTTGTCCCCAGTCTCCCCCTTGTTCTGTCTTATCGATGGCAGTAAAATGACAGAGTTGTTCGGCTAGAGTTTTCAGTTTTCGATTTGACAATGGCACCAGGTAGTAAGGAATTTTTTTTCCCATTTCTAAGGTGCAGGTGACATTTTTAGCCTTGCGCTTGCCTAAAAATTGGCGGTCATAGCTAGCATTGTGAAATACCTTTTCTATCGCCGGATTGAGCATTATTTTTTCAATAAACTCATCCGCCAGTTCTGGCTGATATAATACATCAAAAATTGAGACGCCATCGCCTTTGATGTCAGTGGAGTCATCCAACACCTGAATTAGGGACAGTTTCGGCTTGTCTGTTTGGTAATCAGCAATTTCTGTATCTAACCAGAGGGTTTTCGCCTGGGTATAATTAGCGATCGCTGCTCTAATCTCATTTGCTCGTGTCAAATACTCCATGCCGCTAGAGACTCCTAATAGTTTCCTTACTTCAGTTTTTGTGCTCAAGAATATTTTTCTCGATCGGGTTTCAGGATTGCTCTGGGGGAGATGCAGGTATAGGTTTAGCCGACGACTGAGCAATTGCTAAATCAGGACCCTGGGCGTTCTCCCATTTGTCTAAAATATCCTTAAACAAAACTTCCTCAATCCAGGTTTTAGCCACAACCGTCAGCGGTAGCGCCAGCAACAACCCCAAAAGTCCAAAGGAGGTGGCAAAGAAGATTTGAGCCATCAGGGTTACAGCAGGCAACAGGGACACCTGTTTCGCCATCACGATGGGAGTGAGCCAGTAAGTCTCAACATTCTGGATGAAGATATACCAAATCAGGATTGCCATGATTTTCCAGGGAGCATCTAGCAGCGCAACCATCACCGGAAACACGACACTCGTGACGGGACCGATATTGGGAATGAAGTTGAGTAATCCAGCCAATAGGGCATGAGCTAGCACCAACTTGACTTGTAAAATCCACAAGCCAATCCCGCTCAGAGTGCCAATAAAGATGCAATTGATTGTAATCCCAGTTAACCAGTTGCCCAAAGCGACTTCAGATTTCGAGAGAATTTCATCAGTCCGCCGACGATAAAAGGAAGGAAATAGCTTCAAAAAAGCCCGCCGATACTTTTGAGGATTCACCAACATCATCAGCGTCAGCACTAACACCAGCAACAGTTGCAGCACGACGGTGAGGAAGTTAGAGAACAATTCTAAAGATTTTTTTAATAACTCCGTTCCCAAGGGCGGTAGTTGTGCAATCAGATCGGCTAAGCTGGGTGGAGAAGGCAACCAGCCTGGCAGTCGCTGCTCCAGCGCTACTAGCTCAGATTGAACTCTTTCCCACACTGCAGGAACTAGCTCGATCAGTTGTTGAAATTGCTCGATAAAAGGTGGCACAATCAGCCAGACAAACAGGACAAGGATCAGCAGAGTCAGACTGAGGGCAAGGCTGAGGGCGAGATTGTGCTTGATGCCAAACTTCTCTAATCGGCGGACAAGCCTGTTGAGAGCTGTTGCGAAGATTACTGCTGTAAAGACTAGCAACAGTAGTTGCCGAATTTGCCACAGAATGTAGAAAGAGATGATAAGGCTAAAGAAACTAAGCCACTGACCAAAATTCATGCTTTCTCCCGGAAATGCGCAAATGAGTACCTACTTAATAGGCACATAAGCTTGCGCCCCTGCACCAGAGCACCAACGGTTACTGCTTCATTTTGCGAAGGGCAATCCCTACTCCAATTGCTACCACCACTGCGATCGCCAGCGCCACAATATTATGCAGCAGCATAGATACCAGAATGGTGATGCTCGACAAGACAAAGGCGATGATAAAGGTTGAAGCTCCAGTAATCCCTCTAGTGATAGAACCCAAAAAAGGGAGGAAATCTAGGATTACACTAATCGGCTCCAAGGCTAATGCTAACCCAATCCACATCATCAGAAATCCGACAAGTCTGAGCACCCAAGTCCAAATTTTATGTTCTGTCTTCAGTGTGGATATCGCTTGTTCTCTACTTCCTGCAAATATTCGGTATAATCGCTGATTGTCTTGATAGAAATAGGGAGTAATACGATTGTTACTCTCTAGCTTGCCAAATACTGTGACATTCGTCCCATTGGGAAGGACAAAGTATTGAAGGCGTAAATCCCCAACTTCAGGATTTCCCATTGTGCCATTTCCTTTGAACAGGTAATTACCAGCTTGAGAAACACCATCTTTAAGGGTTATATTTTGCCGATTAAGCTGAACTTGATTTAGTTGTGGCAGGTCGATATTTTTGATATCCAGACTATAGATGCCTACCTTTGCTTGGGATACTCGGTTGGTCAAGTCTTTGATAGATTTAGGTGGATTGTAATGTCCTTCAGATATCTTAAAATCACTAGATTCTTCCGGCGTATCTACCCACTTTTTGCTATAACTATAAGTGGTAGTTCTTGTTTCTGAACCGCCAACATTCTTTTTCGTTTCAGTTTTTTGTTCTTCCTCCCAGGCAAACATTTCCACGTCTCTCCTGACGGCGATATATTTTCCTGGGTTTAAAAATAAATTGTCTCCTAATACTTGAGGGGATGTGAGGGAACCAGTGGTGGAAATGAGTTTGCCCTGTGCTGCTGTATTGGGGGAGGTAGCAGAAATTTCCACAGCCGTGTTAGCTACCTGGGAGAAGTCTACTCTCCCCTCATTCCAGTACAAAACAACAAAAGAAGCGAAAAACAGGATGAGTCCTAAAACAAGTCCCATACAGGAACTGCCTATTCTACTTCCCCAACTAACAACTTCGACTTCTGTGTATTCGTCAGACATGGCTATTACACTTTCTCACTTCATTCTTGTGAGTATTATAACTTTATTTTTCTATTGACATGATTGCCCATAAGTTCAGAATGGAACGCGGATAACACAGATGACGCGGATTTTCACAGATAGTAATTTTCAAGGAACAGATACTCTGAATCTCATTTTATCGCCTTATCGTCGTCCATCCCATTACCTTGTTACCAATCCTGAAAATAACCGAGTTAGCCAATCCTAATTGCTGGGCTACTCTTACTAGGAGATGAGCTTGTTCTTTGGTAGCTTCGAGGAAGCTGGGGCAATCTTCAAAATCGATACACAGTACAGTAGAGCAATCCCAGGGTTCCCGAAACACTTTGCAATTTTGGTGAACGCAGATTGCCAGAGAGCGGAATCGGTTTATCGCGGCTTTCTCGAAGTCGGCACTTGTGCAATTAAAGGGTAAGCGTTTGTTGGACATGGTTCTCTCCTGTGTCAACAGAGCGATCGCTGCTCGCTATTCGGAAACATTAAAAGAATTTCTATCTCTCTCAGAGCGAGTCTTTAAGGGCTCTGATTGTACCTTCTAGATAGATAGAGACTTGAATACAGCTATTAACTTAGAGCGTGAAGCCTTTGGTGTCGGCTTAAAGACAGCTCTAAAGTCTTCTTGGTTATTAGTCATTAGGCGGAGGAGTCTCAGAAGCGAGGAAATCGGCGTTCAAGTTTGTGGCTTTTTGCTGCACTTCTTCTGCCATTTCCGCTTTTACCTCGGCTACCATATCCTCTAACACTTCCCCTGCTTCCGCCACTACTGACTTACCCTTTTCATAGAGTTTAATACCGCCTTTGATTGCCGCTTTGGCAACGGGTTTGAGGGTCCGAATCAGTATGGGCGATAGTACAACTGCACCAATACCGACTGCAATAGCTGGTGCGCCTGCCTCTTCTAAAATTTTGTCCAGCTTGAGTGCCATAATTAATTTCCTGTTCCTTTTTGCTTAGCCAAAGTTATTCAAACTCTCCCGTTTTCTAAACGGAAGATTCTCCAAGCCTAAGTTTGGATATACCACTGAAACAAACTAAGCTGTTTCGGGTTTCCATGCTCACGACTTTTGCTCTTATGAGCATTTTTAGATTAACCCAGCATCTTTCCAATGTTAACCCCAAAATGTTAAAAAATGTTGATTCCGATTAAGGGGTCGAAGTCTGTTCACTCCTGCTGCGATCGCCGAACCGTTATGCACCAGCCCAGTCAAGGTGATCTGACCCCAACCAACTGATTATCAATAAGCCGGGATAATTCTCAATAAATCTTCTCAATTTCTTAGGAAAAACTGCTAACTGGAGAGGAGACACAACAAACGCTCAGCAAAGAAGTTAAGGTCAAGCCCCTCCCCCACTCGACCACTCGACCACTCGACCACTCGACCACTCGACTAGAACACCGATTCAGTAATCGAAATTTAGGTAAAGTGACGACGGGGAGAAGGGGGGACCTTTCAAGGGTATGTTTTTTACATTTGATGGTTGAGGTTGATGGGGAGATAGGGAGATGGGGGGATGGGGAGAAATTTTTCAACGAAACAATAGGCTTTTCCCCCCCTGCTTCGGAGGCTTCCTCT
>JBFRWF010000357.1:0-3335 GCA_051439465.1 Xenococcaceae cyanobacterium
ACCGGCGTGCCGACAGCTGTGGAAGAGCCGATGTAGGCAGAGGGATTAGCAGACGGGATACCGGCTCGTATAGTGGGCGGCCCTGAGATGTCTGAACTGGAGGCGGCAATGACGGCCAGGAGCACAACGCCGCCAAGGCTGAATCCCGTAGTGACGTGGGCAATCATGCCGAAACCGAAGGCGATGAATCCATGCAGCAGCGGTGCCACAAAAGCATATAGGGCGTACCACTGGCCCACCTTGCGTAGCTCACCGAGCCTTGCCGTGGCCTCCATACCCATTACCAGCATCAGTATCGAAAGCAGGCCGCGGAAGAGGGGCTCGTAGAAGCTCTCAAAGACACTTTCCGGCCGGGTTAGCACGCCTAGAGCGAGGCCGAGCAGCAGTGCCGATAGGGCAGAGCCCTGGAGGCTTTCCTTCACGATGGGCCATATCTTGACCCGCTTGCCTGCGGTATTGCGCTTGGGATAACCTCCTGCGGTAATGCCCTGCTCGCTGAGATACTCGCCTGCGGCAACCGGCTGCTTACTGGGATACCCGCCAGCGACAACCGGCTGCTTGCTGATATAAACGCTGGCCAAGACGATCGCAGTCACGAGAGCTGGGATGTCCATGAAGGGATAGAGTGCGGCGGCCCAGGCTTCGTATTCGATGCCTTCCGTTTCCAGTAGGGTCAGGGCGGCGGCGAGGGTAGAGCCACTCACGGCACCGAACAATCCCGCGGTCGCAATGGCATCCACGGTTTTGACATTCGGCAGCTTGGCCAACGTGTAGCGCCCGATGAACACGATAAGGATCCCCACTACCATGGCGAACACCGCAGGCAACAGCATCGCTGCCAGATTGGCATTGCGGATCGCAATGCCGCCGCTCAGGCCGACTTTTATGAGCAGCATGAAGACGATGAACTTATAGATCGCATCTGGAATTTGCAGTCGGCTATTGACGGCGGCAACGACCATACCACCAATCAGAAAGCCGAGTGTCGGGGACTGCAACTTCGCCAAGAAGAGCGTCAAGAAATCGGACAAAAAATCCACGTTGTAATTCCTCCTTAATCAGATCTTAGGGGTCAGGAGAGATGAATATACATAAATCAATTGTCATCTCATTTATCATTGATTTTACTCTATCCTATTAGCTGCGCAAAAGTTGACCAAATTCCAAGAATTTGAGACATATTATTTTATTCGATTGATAATTTAGGCTTATGATCCAACCCTTTCAAGGTCAGTCGAATAAAATCTGAAATACTGTTCATCTAAGGCTTCAGGGATTGCCTCAAACAAAAAGTAATTTCGATTTGTTCGGGGATTTTTTCACTAAAAAACCTTTATTCGCGAAAGAATTTCGCGAAATTAGCCCCTTTCCTGGCTGTCTGACCCTCGACCATCGCGGTCTCGTTGTCAGAATGCTACAATCAACCCCCAGGAATAGCCAGGGACAGAAAAGAGATGAGCCTAGCCGCCATTTTTGAGAACGGGGTACGACAAGTAACGGAGGGCGACGGGAAAGTTGCTCAAGTAAGCGGAGATTCCGTAATCTCCCACGTGGTCTAGGGTTCAAGACCCGTTCCCACCCGAAGAGGCAGTGGAAGGACGGACTACCCGGTAGCAATACTAGGTTCACCCGGAACATTAAATTGTCTCATAGCTAGAAGGGTAATGCGTAAGCTGAAGCGGAATGTCGCTCTGCCAAGCATCGTTAGGGAAAGGCTCTGACGGTTGAAGAAATGAATCGTTGTAAGCGTCGTGACTGTCACTACGTCTATAAGCAGCTGCTTCGATAACATTAACCATAACCATCTAACGGAAAGCAAGGAAGATGCGGAAACATCCAAGAGCATAATACAGAACTGGCTCAAAGAAAGAGGACTGGAACTATCTGAGGAAAAAACCAGTATTCGTCATCTAACCGAAGGATTCGATTTTCTAGGTTGGAACTTCCGAAAATACAAAACCACCAAAAGACGAACTGAACAAGTCACTCTCATCAAACCGTCCAAGAAAAACATCCAAAAATTCAAAGATGGCTTGAAAGAACTCTTCAAAACATTTAAAGGAGCTTCAGTAGGTAAAGTGGTCAAGGACTTAAACCCCAAAATTAGAGGTTGGAGTAACTACCACATGGGAGCAGTCTCTAAAGAAATATTCGCAGAGATAGACTCCTATATCTACTGGAAACTCAAAAGATGGGCTCAGAGAACTCATCCCCAGAAATCTGGAGAATGGAGGAGTGACAAATACTGGGGCAAATTATGTCCTGGCAGAGACGACTACTGGGTTTTTGGAGACAAAACGACTAAGGATGCTTATGTTCAGAAACTGGCATGGACTCCCATTAAACGACACACGCTCGTTAAATATAAACATAGTCCAGATGACCCAACATTAAAGGCATACTGGGAAGAGCGTAACGCCAAGCAGAGCGAAATCACAGCCCTTGGGAGATTCTCAAAAGGATTGGACAAATTAGCCCGAAGTCAAGGATACAAATGTCCTTTCTGCGGTAAATCCCTATTAGAAGGTGAACTGCATAAACACCACATCCAACCCAGGAGTCACGGAGGTAAGGACACCTATGATAATCTGATACACCTACACACTGATTGTCATCACTCAATTCATGCGAAGGGTGCAACCAATCCAGACATACAGGATACACTGAAAGCCTGGAAAACAAAACCCGACAAGAAACGGACGCAAAAGCCAAAAGGTACAAAATCCGTAAATTCAAGGAAAAGAGGTTGCAAAAAGCGAGTTTAAGGGATTGGTCGAGCCGTGTACAGGGAGACTTGTTCGCACGGTTCTTAGAGGATGAAGCAGGAGCAATCCCGCTGAATTACCCGAATACTGTTGGCGAACTTAACAAAAGAGGGGAGAGATGATTGAAGGGGAACTTTATTCGCGAAATATACTTCGCACGGTCACAACTTGCGCTTTTTCCCCAAGAGCAATAATCTAGTCTTCGAGTCACAAGAAGGAGAAAGGCAAAGACCTCAGTATGATGCACCTTGAATTTACCAAAGAAGATAAACAAGCCCTCTATTATGAGCGATTTCATCATCCGCATCCGAGAGTCCAGAAAAAGATGGAAGCCCTTTGGCCTGGAGTTTAGACTAAATCGCTATCTCACAACTGCGATCGCTACCTCACAACTGCGATCACTACTCCACAACTGCGATCGCTACCCCAAGACTGCGATCACTACACGACTTGGCAAAATTGAGCTATTCAATTTAAAAATAGAACAAAAGTACTTGTCTAAACAGGCATAAATACCTCCAGAATTTGCTGAGAGGATTGACCTTGAGCAAATAAGCCTTCTGCTAAAGA
>JBFRWF010000358.1:0-13823 GCA_051439465.1 Xenococcaceae cyanobacterium
GCGCTCAAAGTCAAAAGTCAAAAGGCTTGCATGCAAAAGTATGATTGAGCGGTTAGAGGAATAATTTGTCTAGGCCACCAGTTAATCCCTCCTTTTGAATGCGTGACTTTTGCCTTTTGCCTGACCCTCAGGGGCTGCGATCGCCTCTTATTGGTTCGACCAAACCCCTATGTTTGGGTAAATTTACTCTACATCATTCTGTCTCCGAAGTCTCCCCGTCTCCACAAGGGTTTTAGGACTTATGGGTAATGATTAGTTTTATAGAGGGGAGTAATTTCCAGAACAATATCAAGAAGATTTAGGGAAAATCCAAGTAATCAGAGAGGATTGAACAAATGAAGAAGTATCCGAGATTAACATTTAAGTAATGATGATGCGGCATCAGAGTAAATGCTTCAAGCGACGAAAACGATCGGAGTAGCTTTTCATTACTTGGAGAGAAAATATGGGTGTTTGCTGAATAGCAAAGAGAAACCGTCCTTCATCAAGAAACGCAAGTTGACAGTCAGTCTTGGCGATCGCTGTGGAGTATCTAGCTCCCTCTGGATGGAGTAGCGCTCCCTCACCAAAAACATCCCCCCTCTTAATCGTTTCGATAACCTGGCCATTGACTAACATATCAACTTCTCCTTCAATGATGCCATACATAACATCACCAAGCTGTCCTTCTTTGAAGATGACCTCACCTGCTGAAAAGGTCATAGGATCCGGCTGTTTTTGAAAGAGTTCTACTGTTTTTGCTGGTTTTAACATTGCTTTTTAGTCCTTAGTGCTTAGTCGGAGCCGATTCTGAGTTGGAAATATATTTTCATCTTTTTGAACGGGGGAACAATATGATCTAATTGCAAAGGAACATTAGTTGCTTCACAATAAACGCACTGCCTTCCCCATTTTTCGAGAACATACTCTCGAATTTCATAACCGTACAAAGTTCCTTTCTGGTATTCAACTCCTTGAATATCTGGATTCTGCATCGTCTGAGTATCAAACCTAACCAGCTCGGTACTAATATCAGCAATGGGCGCTAGAAAGCTAATAACTAGGTGAGCTGGTCAACTGTGGACTGTATCTCAACCCCCCGCTATACCCGTAGGGTTAACGGTGGGTTGTTGACCCGTGGGTGTGTAAGCTTTTGATGATGACTTTTATAGCAGGTATATCTCACAACATCAGGTAAGATTATACTGTGGTTAGGTAAAGAATAAGTTATGTAAACATTAAGAAATCATTTACTGATTAAGATTACCTATAGCGTTTAACGAGAGAGTATGTCAATTGGGCTTAGAGCCATTATTAATCTATTCATTACCTTGAGTTTACCTTAGAGGTTTAAGCTTAGGACTAACTATACGGTGTTTCACTGCTGGAAGACTTCACAGAGATGTTCCTAACTTATAACGCGACTCAAGAGAGCTCTCAAGACCAATTCAACGAGGGACGCCGAGTGCATTTTTATAGTAGAGGGGAAGAAATCCCCTTAGTGGCTCAGGGAGTCTGGCAAGTTTATCGCGGTTTTGTGCAGCTAAGTGCACTTCACCTTAATGGAGAAGAAGTGCTATTAGGTTGGGCACAGCCTTCAACATTTTTTGGGATTTGGTTGACACGTCCAGATAGGACTGAGGCAAAAGCCTTATCTGATGTTTATCTCAAATGGTTTTCCCTCAGTGAGATCGAAGCTTCTCCACATCTGGCTCACACTATGTTGACTCAGATAGTGCGCAGGATGCGACAGACAGAAGCCTTGTTAGCGATCGCCGGACTGCGACGAGTCGAAGAGCGCTTGCAGCAGTTGTTGCTACTCTTAAAACAGGAAATGGGTCAACCTATCTCTGGGGGAACTCGCTTAGAGGTTCGCTTGACTCATCAGAATCTCGCCAATACTATTGGCACTACTAGGGTAACCATAACAAGACTTATGGGAGAGTTCCAGCGCCAAGGTTATATTGCCCTCGACGGCGATCGCCATATTATCCTTAAAGAAAGTCGACTCCCCGCCGCTGGCATTAAAAATGCAACAACCAGCGTGTTCCCAGCCTCTGGCTAACAGCTCTCAGGTAAGATTAGATTGGTTTTTAGTCTGTGGACTAGGCAGTTTAGGTCAACATTGCGTCGTCGCTCTCAAAGAATTTGGGGTGAAAGTAATTGCCATTGAGCTGGTACCTCCCCAAAACTGGGAAATACCCAATCTACCAGATTTGTTGGACGAATTGATTGAAGGAGACTGCCGCCAAAACAATATTCTAGAGCAAGCTAAAATTGAGCAGTGTCGGTCAGCACTTGTCGTCACCAGCAGTGAACAAGTCAATGCAGAAACTGCTTTAGCAGTGCGTCAACTCAATCCCCAAACTCGCCTAGTCGTCCGCTCTGCTAAGGAAAATCTCAATCAATTGTTGAGAGAACAGCTAGGTAATTTCATCGCCTTCGATCCAACTCAGCTACCGACCTCTGCCTTTGCTTTTGCTGCTCTGGGAACTGAAACTTTGGGATTTTTCAACTTAGATGGACAGTGGTTGCGGGCGATCGAGCGCCAGATGAGGAAGAGCGATCGCTGGTGCAATGTCCGTCTTCTCTAATCTGGATAGTATAAGTGGCAGCATTCAACGGCAGCCAGTGGAAAATAACGGAGAGCAAAGTACCCAGAAAACCTTAATAGAGGCTATTCACTTAAGCCGGGACAGTAATCAAAAGGGAACAGGGAACAGGGAACAGGGAACAGGGGGTAAGAGTTCTGGTCGTTTTTTATATGTGGCTCTACCGAACCTAGTATGCTCAATTGATGCGTAGAAATTGGGAACAAGGGCCCGAAAGGGGAACAGGGGTAAGGGTTATGGGATGGTTCAACAAATTAGAAAATCCCCTGGATCTATCCGGGTCAATATTGCTGAGGTATACGGAAGACGCCATATTCTCCATTACCTATTCTCCATTACCTATTCCCTATTCCCTATTCCCTGTTCCCTGTTCCCTACTCCAAAATCAGATAGTGATAAGCATGGAATTTATATCTGACCCGCCTATCTCCGTCAAAATCCGTCAGATGAAGGAACGGGTTCAGTGGCAACATCCACTGATTATTGAGCGAGGCGTCGATCAAACCCGCATGGTTTTTGAGGATGGCTGGGCAGATAGTCCAGAATTCTCATTTTTGGTCATTGGTGATACTGGTTCCGGACCGCATCAAGAGCACGATCCCCAGCGACAAATTGCGGAATCTCTGCTGGAACACAAAGAGGATTGCCGATTTCTCTTGCATACGGGCGACGTAATCTATATGGTTGGCTCTTGTGAGCACTACCAGAAAAATTTCATCAAGCCCTACCGAGAGTTTCTCGTAGGCGGTGAGCAGCCAGAGCGCATTGCCTATGACCACATGATCTTCAACCTGCCTGTCCTGCCGGTATTGGGGAATCACGATTACTACGACTCGCCATTTATCTATGGCCTGTTGGCTCAAGCTACACAGCCCCTGCGCCGCCTGCTGGGTTTTCCGGTGGAGCTTAACATTGGCTGGCATGGCTCAGGTCAAGGAAATGCCTATGCGCGAGCCTTTCTGGACTACCTCAAAACATTGAATCCTCACTCAGAGTTGAGTCGCCATCTGGATCGCTACTACACAGCCAAGACCGATACAGGTCGCTGTCTTCGTTATCAACCTGGATGCTTCACTCGTCTACCCAACCGCTATTACACGTTTCGTTGCGGCGGGATTGACTTTTTTGCTCTCGATTCCAATACCTTTAATATGCCATTGCCACTCCCGAAGACGTCAGAAGGAGAAGCTTACCGCTGCTTGCTCTCAGAGCATCGGTATGCTCTGGAAAGACAAGAAGTGGAACTGCTGGAAATCTCTTCTCGGCTCCGCTCCTTCAAGGCTGATGAAGCAGAACAGCTCGATGATGTACAGGCGAAGCTAGAGCAGATTAAAGAGATCAAGCTTGATATTGATCAACAGCTCGCAGCGAATGAAAAAACGGTCATTGACTTCGAGCAATTGGATTGGCTGCGTCAAAGGCTAATCGAATCTTGGCATACAACCGAGGTGCGAGGACGGGTGATCTATTTTCACCATCCACCTTATGTGACTGAGACAACCAAGTGGTACCAGGCGCAGACCTTAGCCGTTCGCCATCACCTGCGCTGGGTTCTCGATGGGGTGTCTGAGGCAGTTGGCTCACTGGCTGCGGATCGGAAGCTAGTCGATCTGATTCTGAGTGGTCATGCTCACTGTCTGGAATATCTTTGCACGGGGGACACAGGACATGCCGACTCTCACCTCAACTGGATTGTCTGTGGTGGAAGTGGCTTTAGCCTCCGTCGCCAGCGGGTCGAGGGACAGGAATTGATGGAGATTTTTCCAACGATGGAGGGAAATAAAGGGAGTCACACTCATCTGGTGGCACGTTCCCAGCTTTTTGTCGGTTTGAAAGGCCATAAATCTCAGAAGCGACGACCCTACTCGTTTTTGCGCATCGATGTCCAAGACGGTTGCCCCCCAAAGTTTATTGTCCGACCTTTTATTTCTGAACGATTACAGCAACAGTGGAGCAATTCCCACCTTAACCCGTTCGTCATTTGAACTTCAAATGTGGGCATAATTGAGTGTCAAATTAAAAGGTCGGGATTTCCCCGACCTCCATTGACAAGGCTATAAGCTATAGTTACAGAGTTTCCCGAAATTCTGCCAAAACCAAAGTTTTAGATTTTCCCTATGTCTAATCTTATTTTGACTAGTTTTAATTTCCAAATACCACAGGATAAATATGGAAATTTAAAATAAAGTTTCAACTAAGACAAAACGCTCCCGCAAACACGACCAGTAAAGTTTACAGAAACTTTAATTTCTATCTCAGTATTTCCCGCAATCCTTAAATAACGCTTTACACTATACCTACTTCTACTTAGTCAGTTAAATTGACAATACCGATAAGAGAGCCAGCGCTTGCGACGCTGTAGGCTCAGAAAAAATAAGTTAGTCATGGTGATTTTGTTCAAAGAATTTGGGAATTATAAGTCTAGGGAAAGAAAAGATTGGAGAAAATACAATGGATGCTTTTGACTTCAAGTGTTACCAGAGAACCTACAAGGATCCGCATTATTGGGATGGAGTACAACCTTCCTCTAACTGTGAGCGCTATGAGATATGGGCAAAGTGCCGCTTTCTAACAAATCGTTTCTATGATGAACTGGTGGCTCGTGGATACTTAGTGCCGAAGTCAGATAAAAGGATGTGACACAAAGGGAGCATTAACAGTGACCAGCGTCTGACGACGAGGCAACAGGCAACAGGCAACAGGCAACAGGAAATCAACCCCACGTCGATTAAGAAAAATAGAAACTTCTTTCAAGTTTCTGGAGAGTTATCAGCGATAACTTGGTATTAATTATCGAACGGGGATCCGCAGCTCGCATCGTTTAAGCTGTTCAAGTATTACTTGCAACAACCGATCGTTTTTTGCTAGCAAGTAGGGTAAACAGATTGGTTGACGCTGACAGTTTTGGCAAAGCATAAACATCTTTGTTATCAGTTCAGTAGTTGGAATCTATCAGGTTCTGTTAAAGAGAAAATTAAGATAAAGGTAAGTAAAGATTAAAACGTTAATCTGGCATGGTTCAAAACAGAGTAACACGCTTAGACGCCGGAGACTCCGGAGACGGGGAGACTCCGGACTCCGGGACAAGGTTCTAAAAGTTCCCTAATGGTGCAAGATCTCAGTTAATAGTCAATGGAATGACTACTGTGAACTACCCACACTAACCCTGTCGGGTATAGTGTGGCCACAACGGCCCTCGGAATAATTTGCTCCGGGTTTTGCGAGACACCACCTTTGTCGTCAGCAATGACGGCAATTTTTAAATTTTGTGTTACTTTTTGTATCTTTTGTCAGCCATAATCGCCAAAGTCTCATATAATCTAACTGGTGTTAACCTATTCTTAACCTGATTTAACTATTTCTTAACCTCATTTAACAAGGGAGGTGCGCTATGTCTCTCAAATTTGATCTCAATTTCGGAGATTTTGTTGAAGACTTTGGCACTCCTGGTCTGGTCATCGGGCTCGGTGCAGTCGTTCTTGCCCCTATCCTCGGTCCGGCTCTGGCCAAGGTGGGCAAACCCATCGCCAAGGCAGCTGTCAAAACCGGGATTGTGGCCTATGAAAAGACCAAGGGTGTATTTGTAGAAGCCAAAGAAACCTTTGAAGACATCATAGCCGAAAGTAAGGCTGAACTCGCTGAAGGACAAGCCCAACCAGTTCTGACCGTCGAAGCCAATGCTGAAACAGGCTAAGATAAGTAGGCATTGAGGTAAATGCAGCTTACACTTCGCAAGTTGATAGCTGTTTCGGCATGCTTTTAGGTACTCCGAAGGGAGATACCCTTACCGGATTTGACGGGGTGGTGTTGGTGGCTGAACAACGCAGCTACTAACATCAGGGACAGACGTTCTGACCCAGAAATAAATCTTAACACAGCTAGAGTGCTTGATTGTGCTGGGTTACGGCAGATAGTTAGTTAGCCGATTAGTTTGATAAGTTATCGCCGCCCAACCCACCCTAGGCAAGGGTTTAATATTTTCTTTATAGATATCCCCTAGGTTTAGGAGATCAGCGAAAGAGGGATGATGTGAGCAATTGGTACAACTTGGAGGCGGCAGATGTCTTGTACAAACTCGGCAGCGATGCCTCTTTTGGCCTGAGCAAAACGGAGGCCGCCCGTCGCCTGGCAGAGATCGGACCCAATGAGTTGATAGACAGGGGCATCAAGAACCCCTGGCTAATCCTCTGGGAGCAGCTGATTGCCCCCCTGGTCGTAATCCTAATTGTGGCGGCTGGGGTATCGGCTACCTTGGGCGACTACAAAGAGGCGATCGCCATCCTTGTTATCGTGGTGCTCAATGCGCTCCTGGGGTTCAGCCAGGAGTATCGCTCGGAAAAAGCCATGGCTGCTCTGAGAGAGTTGGCCGTGCCGACGGTCAAAGTGCGTCGGGAAGGACACTGGCGGGAGGTTTCAGCCCCCAACTTGGTGGTAGGGGATATCGTGCTGCTGGAAGCCGGGAATCTGGTATCTGCCGACATTCGATTGCTGGAGACTGCTAACCTGCGCACTTCCGAAGCTGCCCTGACTGGAGAATCGGAGCCAGTGGACAAAGACCCCCAGGCGCTGGCTGGGACTGATTTACCCCTAGGCGATCGCCGCAACATGGCGTACATGGGAACGATGGTCACCTTTGGGCGCGGCCATGGGGTGGTGACCGAAACAGGGATGGATACGGAGTTGGGCCGGATCGCTGCCCTGCTGCAAGGGGTTCGCTCAGAACTCACCCCGCTACAGCAGCGCCTGGAACAACTGGGCAGAGGCTTGGTAGCTGCTATCCTGGCTCTCGTGGGCGTTATCTTTGTCTTGGGCTTGCTGCGGGGAGAGGGACTCAAGTTAATGTTTCTGACTGCTGTCAGTATCGCTGTTGCCGCTGTGCCCGAAGGATTACCCGCAGTGGTGACCATTGCCCTGGCTCTCGGAGCGCAGCGAATGCTGAAGCGCCGGGCGCTGATCCGCCAGCTACCAGCAGTGGAGACCCTGGGTTCAGTCACCGCGATCTGCTCTGATAAGACAGGCACCCTGACCGAGAATCGCATGACGGTTTCTGTCCTCGATGTAGTGGGTCGTCGGTTAGATCTGACCTCATACCTGCGCAAAGCTTCCCCCTGGCTAGACTCCAGACAAGAGCGACCGTCTCTGCTCAAAGACCAGCCAGCCCACGCGCTGCTCCTCGCTGGGAGTGCCCTGTGCAATGACGCCCGGATCGAGGCTGACTCCGATGAGCCGCGCTACTTCCACATTGTGGGAGAGCCCACCGAAGGAGCTTTAGTGATGGCTGCCGCTCGCCTGGGACTTTGGAAAGCAGAACTGGAGCATTTCTTCCCCCGAATCGCTGAAGTGCCCTTTGACGCTGAGCGCCGGCGCATGACCACTGTCCACGAGGTTCCCGCCACTTCCTCTCAACTCCCGCCGCCCCTAGAAATTCCTTGGCAGTGGCATCAGAACATGGGAGGGTGGCCCTATGTGGCCTTCACCAAAGGAGCTGTCGATAGCTTGCTGAAGATTTGCACTGAAGTCTGGGTGAACGAGGGGGCTGAGCCCCTGGGCGAGGTCTGGCGTGACTGGATTTTACAGACCAATAACGAGTTGGCCCAAAACGGGATTCGCGTACTGGGGGTGGCCTTTCGACCCCGGTTGTCGCCCCTAGTTGATGGAGGGCAGAACCTGGAGCGAGACCTGATTTTCGTTGGCTTGGTGGGTATGAGCGACCCAGTACGACCTGAGGTGAAGAACGCGGTGCAAACCTGCAAAGCTGCTGGCATACGCCCGGTGATGATCACAGGAGACCACCCCCTGACAGCCCGGTACATCGCCCGCGAGTTGGAAATCGCAGCTGACGGGAATATTCTGACCGGACAGGATCTGGCTCGCCTATCGGTTAAGGAATTAGAAGACCGGGTCGAGGTGGTGTCCGTCTACGCGCGGGTAGCACCAGAGCACAAGCTCAATATCATTCAGGCTTTGCAGAATCGGAGACAGATCGTCGCGATGACGGGGGATGGCGTCAACGATGCGCCGGCGCTGAAAAAGGCTGACATTGGCGTCGCCATGGGCGTGACTGGTACCGACGTGGCCAAAGAAGCGGCGGATATGGCACTGCTCGATGACAACTTCACCACCATCATTGCTGCTGTCAAAGAGGGGCGAGCGATCTACGACAACATTCGCAAGTTCATTCAGTATATGTTGAGCAGTAATACGGGGGAAATCTGGGTAATGCTGGTGGCTCCTTTTTTGGGAATGCCCTTACCGCTGCTGCCCCTCCAGATTCTCTGGATCAACCTGATGACAGATGGTCTGCCAGCTCTAGCCTTAGGGGTGGAACCGGCAGAGCAACACATTATGCGTCGCCCCCCCTATCCTCCCACGGAGAAAATTTTTGGCCGAGGCATGGGCTGGAATATTATCTGGGTGGGAGTTCTCATGGGTCTGGTCTCATTGGGAACGGGCTACTGGTACTGGCACCGCGACCACCCTGCCTGGCAGACTGTGGTGTTTACTGTGCTCACCCTCTCCCAGATGGGCAATGCCTTGGCGATTCGCTCTGAGCGAGACTCGCTCTTTCACATTGGCTTGCTCTCCAACAAGCCGCTCTTGGCAGCCGTAATCTTGACGTTGGGGTTACAACTGGCGGTGGTTTACATCCCCTTCTTGCAGCGACTCTTCGTGACGACCGCTCTGTCAGCGGGGGATTTGACCATCTGTCTGGCTCTGAGTACCTTGGTATTCTGGGGCGTGGAGCTGAAAAAGTGGCTGCTCCGCCGTCAGGGCAAACCCATCTAAATTTTCTTGACAAGATATTATTTATGTGTTCAAAGAAAATATTAAACTCCCAAAACCAAGCACTCTAGCTGGGTTAAGATTTATTTTATAAATACCCTTTAGACTGAAATAAGCAGAGAATGTGGAGTTGGGAGGATTAATTGATACTGACCACTCTAGAAGTTCGCTGGTTCGAGTACGGTATGCCACCAGTCGAAGTGGAACACTGGTTCAGGAGTGATTGTCCAGGGGAGACGCTAGGACTTCCAGAAGAACGCTCAGATCTGTATCTTTACCTGCCGGAGCTTGAAGCACTCAATATTAAACTGCGGCAGGGGAATCTAGAACTGAAGTGGCGTAAGGCAGAATTGGGAACCAGGCAATTTGGTGAAGCTTCCAGGGCTGCACTCAGAACAGGAAGCTGGGAAGGAAAAATAGAAAAATGGCTCAAGTGGATTGATGAAGATTCAGTGCAACAGAGCATCATCTCCTCAGAGATGGTGAAAGAAAAACCGTGGGTTGCTGTCAAGAAGTTGCGGCGAAAACGCCTATACCAAGGTATCCGTTGTGAACTCACCCAGCTAGGGATCAGCAACCATTCCTGGTGGAGTATTGCTTTTGAGATGACACAGGAGGATGCTCAAGGGCTTGACAGTTTTGAAAACGTCGTGAGCTGGGTGAGTGAAACTTATCGAGGACCAAAATTATCAGCTGCTCATTCTTATGCTTATCCCAGGTGGCTGCTGTGTTGCAAAACCATCGTATTGCTATAACATATCACTAACACTCTGGAGAGATGGAACAGCAAACATAAATCAATTCCCGAAGTTTTAACCTCTTCTTTATGGACTTTTCCACTGAATATCACCGATACTAACAATACACCTTCAAGGAGATCGTCAACTCTGTCGGCCTCACCCATCTCAGTCACCTAGTTTTACGAAAATCAGCCATGACTATTGCCAAAGCTACCTTTCCCATCGACCTTGGAGCCTACAAGCCCCTAGCACTAGATCCGACCAATCCTACCCTAACCCAAGAACAGCGAGAAGAGCTGAAAGCCAACATCCAACTGTGCCGCGACGCGATTATCTTCTTCACCGCCACAGGAGCGGCTAAAGGTCTGGGAGGACATACCGGCGGTCCTTACGATACAGTGCCGGAGGTCATGATTCTCGATGCGTTCTTTCGGGGAGCACCGGACAAGTTCGTGCCGATCTTCTTTGATGAGGCTGGGCATCGAGTCGCCACGCAATACTTGATGGCTGTCCTGCATGGCGAGCTACCAGCCGAACGCCTCCTCCATTACCGCGAAGCCCATTCCCAGCTACCGGGACACCCCGAATTCGGGCTCACCCCCGGCGTAAAGTTCAGCTCGGGACGGTTGGGACACCTGTGGCCCTATGTCAATGGCGTGGCTCTCGCCAATCCAGGTAAGATCGTCTTCTGCCTCGGCTCTGATGGGTCCCAACAGGAAGGCAATGATGCAGAAGCGGCCCGCCTGGCCGTCTCCCAAAACCTTAATGTGAAGCTCGTCATCGATAACAATGATGTCACCATTTCTGGACATCCTTCGAGATACTTGTCCGGTTACAACCTGGACAAGACGCTAGGGGGTCACGGGCTCACCGTAACGGAGGGAGACGGGGAAGACTTGGATGACTTGTACCGTCGCCTGTGCGAGGCAGTGACCACCTCCGGGCCAGTGGCAGTGCTCAACAACCGGAAGATGTGCGTGGGCATTGACGGGTTAGAAGGTTCACCCCACGGTCATGATGTTATTTCAGTCGAGCTGGCGATCGCCTATCTGGAAAGCTGCGGACAGACCGAAGCTGTCAAATACCTCAAGAGCATCCAAAAGCCGAAGCCAACCTCCACCTATCTCGGCTCTGGCAACAAGATGGGTTCCAACCGGAATGTATTTGGCGAAACTGCGGTCTCCATTCTCTCTCGCTGGAGTGAAGCGGAGCGCCAAGAGCGGGTGATGTGCATCGACAGCGACCTAGAAGGCTCTTGCGGGCTGAAGCAAATTCGCCAAGCCTATCCGGAGCTGTTCGTCAGCGGCGGTGTCATGGAGCGGGGCAACTTCTCGGCGGCGGCTGGATTCGGTCGGGAAAAGGGGAAGCAAGGCATCTTCGGCACCTTCAGCGCTTTCTTGGAGATGTGCCTGTCTGAAATCACCATGGCTCGGCTGAACCACTCCAACGTTCTCTGTCACTTCTCCCATGCGGGGGTGGACGACATGGCGGACAATACCTGCCACTTTGGCTTGAACAACCTGTTTGCCGACAACGGCCTAGACGATGGCGGCGAAACCCGGCTTTACTTCCCGGCAGACGTCAA
The DNA here is from genome assembly GCA_051439465.1 of Xenococcaceae cyanobacterium. Taxonomy (GTDB): domain Bacteria; phylum Cyanobacteriota; class Cyanobacteriia; order Cyanobacteriales; family JBFRWF01; genus JBFRWF01. Next base: position 11,700 of record JBFRWF010000358.1, read on the forward strand.
TCAGATGGCGGCCTGTGTCGAAGCGGTGTTTGACCAGCCAGGACTGCGGTTTATTTTCTCCACCCGTTCTAAGGTGCCAAACCTTCTCGATGCAGACGGCAACGAACTCTACAGCGAAGGCTACACCTTTGTTCCTGGCAAAGATGAAGTAGTGCGGGAAGGAACCGCTGGCTACATAGTCAGCTTTGGCGATGTGCTGTATCGCGCCCTCGATGCAGTAGAACGCCTCAAGCAGGAAGGGATTGAGGTGGGTCTAATCAATAAGCCGACGCTGAACGCGATTGATGAACAGATGCTGGCGAAGGTCGGTGCCGCTCCCTTCGTGTTGGTGGTTGAATCCTTCAACCGCCGCACGGGACTGGGTAGCCGTTTTGGTTCCTGGCTGCTGGAGCGCGGACTGACCCCGAAGTTTGCCCACCTCGGCACCTACAGAGAAGGCTGCGGCGGTTTGTGGGAGCAGTTTTCCCACCAGGAAATTGACCCTGAAGGCATCATCAACAAGGTCAGAAAATTAATCGGCTGAACCTTTGCGCGTCAGTCCCTACCCTCAACTTCGTAGAAGCGACGTAGTCTACGCAGTAGGGTAGGGAAGGAAAGCGCGGCGGGCCCAATAAAAATGTAGCCCGCCAATTAAACTCCTTCTTGGTTTTCGATATACTTCTTGATTTTTTCAATTGGCTGACCAACAAAACCGACCGCCAGAGTTCAAGAAAGAATGGTGGGAGTTTAAAGAACTTAGATTACCTTTGTCGTTACTGACTGAATATCAGATTCATATCTGATTCATGCACTAGGATAGTTGTATGGCTGCCTGTTTTATCTATATCTGACTCTGAGCCCAGAGTTATTTCAACGGTATAAATCCATTCTCCTGAGTCATCTCGGTAGCTTTTGATCGTGCCTATCCATTCAGTAAAGTACACTTTCTGATTCAGGCTAAACTGAGGTGTTGTCATAACGCTTATAAAATTGTCAGGAACAGGTTAAGGAGCAGCTAAACAAAATGTAGTTCCGCTCATATATGAACTCGCTGTAATCTGCCATGTCATCGATTCCTAGGAAGTTAAGTAAAATCTCTGCCAATAACCATACGGTTGTTCTAGCTAGCAATTTTTTCCATCGCACATTCATCTTTCTTTCCCCAGTACTTCGGCTGTACACCCCTAGCTTGAGATTAGATTTTAACTATGAAAAACTTTTATTTCAGATAAATCTCATTTTTTAGTCAGGGCGTTTAAAGGCTCTTTAGTGTCAATTATCCCTTTCACTTCAAGGATGATGCCTCAGCCAAATAGCTCAAGAAAAATGCGCGGATTGGCTCAAATGATTATGAGTACTATTACCTAGAAGCATAGTGAGTTACCTGGTGTGCTACCTGATGTATTACCAAGAGAAGTTGAGGGAAGAATAACTGCGATTGCCAAAGGTTATCAGGGGCAGTATAATGAATACTTAGCTGCCGTATGGATTAATCATGACCATTCGACTCTTCATTCCGCTCATGCTTGCTCTTGCCCTTGTTTCATGTTCATTAAATCAAGAGACATCTCCACAACAGAGCGAACCAGTACAGCAAAGTGAGTCGTTTCAGCAAAGCGAGTCGCCCCAACAAGGACTACAAGCTATTATTGCACTATATTCCAATTCCGATTTTGACAGCTTGGTTCGCACTCGTTATGCTGAAATTTCCAAAGCAGAATCTGAAAATGAAGTAAAAGCATTAATTGAGCGATTCAGAACACGGTATCAAGATTCCGGAAAGCTAAGCCAAGTTATTGCGATATATGAAGAAGCACTAACCATAGAACCTGAAGTGAGTCCTGATGGCAATGTCGCTACATTTAATTTAAAAAATGGATTCATAAAACTTTCAAAAATGGAGAATGGTCTCTGGGGTTTCCATCTTTAACAGTCGAATAAGGGGTAATACCAAATCCGCTTTAAAAACCCCCTTTATCATTCCAGAATTTTTTCTCTCCTGCCCCCTGCCCCCCTGCCCTTACAAGTGTAGGTTTTTTACATTCAGCTTGTAGAGAGGGAGAGAGGGAGAGTGGGTGAGAGGGAGAAAGCTGATTTTTTCGTGGCAAATTTATCTCCCCGTCTCCGGAGTCCCCCCCTCTCCGG
>JBFRWF010000359.1:0-19497 GCA_051439465.1 Xenococcaceae cyanobacterium
TAAATCAGCCAAAAGCCCTACTGGGCAAGGAATATAGTTTTTAACTCTATGCTTGAAGTGAATCCCTTGCCCAGTAGGGCTTTCAAGATTTTCTGTTCATTTTTAGCACAGTAACTACGGAAGAACCTCAAAATTGCCGACTGGATCAAAATTCAGACTGCTGAAGATCGTGCTCAACTAATTGATATGATGATTACTCAAATTGAGCGTTATACTTCTAATTGGAAACAAGAGTTTAAATTATCAGATATAGATCCACTACTTTGGTGGAGCTTACGCACATCTTTTATTAAGGATTTATCGCAAGCAATGGCTATTCTCTGCGTTCTTTCTGCATTGAGCGATCATTTAACACCTCAAGAGCTTTTGCATAATCGTGATCTTCATGACTTTGCCAACACACTGGCTAAGCTCGGATCAAATTTAAATTATGTAATACGTCGTCTTGTTATTCATATTTTAGGTAATTTTCAATACCTTACCCCAGAGATCGCTAAGCTGTATTTTGACTCTTGCCGTGATAGAAGTGTTGTGTTTCAGGAAGCCAAAAATTCTGTTTCTAAATTCAAACTCTTTAGCAAAGGCAACCTGAGCGCATTAGCCAAAGGTGTTCGATCCCGAACTCCCTCTGTTATGCAAAATGCAGCTATTCTCTTAGGTGAACTTGGGATTAGCCGATCTGAAGAACTCGGTCGTGAAGGGCGAAAAATTATTGCAGATGAGCTTGTAGAGGTACTAAAGGATCCTATATCAGAGCAGACTATTTACGATCTGACTAAGTTGCCTTTCGCAGAAGATGGAAAACATTGTTAAATCTCTCAGTTCAATATTTGAGAAAATCAGCGATTTCTTTGACTTGTTCGACTTATCCTTCTTTGTCTCAGGTGCAATTGCTTCCAGCGCTATTTTTTTATGGATGCACCTTGCTAAAAGTAACCCTCTTGTCGAACTTGAAGGTGGGTTAAAAATATTAGCAGTGATTCTTGCCTTTTACATAAGTGGCTTAGTCTGCTTTGCAGTGGGGCGTTGGGTTCGCATAGGGATTTTTAGTAGACAAAAGTACGATACTCAATTTGATCAGTACTTCAAAAAGGTTCTTGAGGCTCATGGTTTAGCTTCTCAGGAACCTTTTCAAGAGTATCTAGGTAGAGAAAGCCGAGAAAGCCAGGGAAGTATTTGGCGGCTGTATACAAGGCTTTGGGCTGAAGCTCGACAGTGCCCTGCTCTTGCACCGTCGCTTTCACTGCTCAAGAGATATTGGGTAATGGCTGCTACCTACGATGGTGTTGCTGTAGCTACAGTCGTATGGATAGCTGTATTCTTTAGCTGGTGTCTTGGAGATGGTCTTGAAGAAAGACTTGATTGGAAAGTTGGAGCTATTGTCATCTTACTCCTGGCTTTTGTATCAAAGTCTTGTATGAGAGAAGCAGGACGTTATGTCAACTACCAGGTTGAGGAGTTGGTTGCTTCAATCGCGGCACAAAGAGCGAAGGAAATAAAGTAAGCCGAAGTAAGTAGGGGCGGGGTAACCCCACCCCTACTGTGAAATGTACCCAAAAAATCTGATTTCTAAAATTCAGTCAAGGGAAGTATTTCAGCCTTAGCGTATGTTTTCGTTGCATTACTACCGATCGCCCTAGACCTTCTTGTTCTGGTTTTAATACAGGTGCAAAACCTTTTGCCATGAACTCTTTCCCCGTAAGGTCTCAATTTACTATGTTCAGATTAAGACTTCATTATAGGTTTTACTTTCATACAGTGTTACTTTTGTCAAGTACATTTTATCCCAAATTAGATAAGCTTACCTGGCTCCGTAGGAGCTTCCCACTCCTAATTTAGCCCACTGGCAAGTATCGCTAGTCAATTCAGACAGGAGTCAGAACCCCAGAGCGATCGCCCGGAGAATCTTGAAAAATTGCCCCTCGTTGAATTAAATCACGCCTCATAGCCTCAGAAATACCAGAATTGTAGCCAAATCGAGCATTTTTTACTTGGGCACCGCTCAGATCGGCATTGACTAGAGAAGCATTGCTCAGATTGGCATCACTCAGATTGACACTGACCAGATCAGCATGATCCAGAAGGGTATCACTTAGATTGGCACGGTTTAGGTTGGCGTGGCTGAGTTTGACATACCTCAAATTTGTACCCCTCAGGTCAGCTTCAGCAAAATCTTCAGCAGGATTTAGACTAGCAATTTTGGCTAGCTCTAAAAAGTCATCGGTTTCTGCTTCGGCAACGCGCTGGATCAAGTTTTGAAGTTCCTCAAGAGATTTAAAAGTTGGTGAAAATAGGGCAATACTTCTCCGCAAGACTGCCAGTTTATTTGAGCTGATGTTTTGTGGCAACAGTACCTCAGCATCAGACAAAGAAAAATATGTATCCGCCCCTTGTCCCTTTGGATCAAGTCTTTCATAAGAAGCGCCTAATTTTGTTTCCTTGGACTCTTCAAGCCGCTTCTTTTCACTCCAAGCTACAAATCCAACGCCCAAGCAAAAGCTCAATGCCACAATAAAACCCGGTGGATTACCACCAGTCAACAACAACATGACCACCAAACCTACAAATACCTGAGCAGTTTGCTTGACTAGCGAACTCAAGCCGGTCTTGACTTCCTGATAAAGACTAATTTTGTCACGGTTGACCAGAGCCATGTTCAGTACCTCCCCTACCCTTCCAGAAACTACTGAATTTTTCCCAGAAGCGACTGACTATGCGACCAGCAAGAACAATCCAGAGTAAAAAGTCAGATGCCACAATGATAAAACAAGCATAGCGTGATACACCCAAGGCGTTCTCTTGCAGACAAACATCAAAGCTAGAGAATTTCTTGCCAATAATCCAAAGACCAATCAACCCCGGAATCTGAAGCAGAAGACTCAGAGCGATCGCATCCTAAACCGTCAAGTAGAAAGTTCTCCAGAGTTCCCCCATTAAACGTTGACCAATCAAATCCAAAGGCTCGAAAATGTTCTCTAAAACCTTCTCCGTGCGTTTACCCCAAGGAGTCTTTGGTTGAGAAGTCTGAGGGTTCTGCGGCTGGGTCATCTAGGAATGATGTAGGATTCAGATGTATCTCAATCCTATCATTGGCTTTTACACTGTAGGTTGGGTTTGCTGTCGCTCAACCCAAACTACTGAGCGATCGCGCTTCTTGAATCCATCTTTGTACTACCTCGACAGGGGGACATAAATCTTGGCGCTGCATGGTTGCCACTTGCAGCCGCAAAATTTGTCGGTGCAACCTGTGAACGGGAGTCTGAGTTAACTGAGACACAGAGGCAATACCCGAATGTAACAGCAGTCCACAATATTCGCAGCCAACGCTGGGGATGCGAGCCAAATCTGCCATGGCAACCCATTTGTTAACATACTTAATATTAAGCTGTAACTGATTAGCAAGTGCCCTATTACCAGGAGTACTAGCTTTTTCCAACAATTCTCTTGTGGTGGTAATGCCCCAGGCATTCAATTGAGCTTTCTCCTGTTTGCTCAATCCAGGTAATTTATCAATAGACCAGTAACAGGATTCCATAGTATTTGGCTCAAAATTAGGTTCGCAAATCTAAATCTCCCCAAGCAGGCTAAAGGATCGGAGTGTTTTTCTGATGCAGATTCCAGGCGATCGCAATTCTCTATTAACTACCCTACACCAACGGCGGCAACGCCTTGCCCAGCTAATTGAAATCCCAGTGATACTATGGTCAGGACGCGCCCTTTCCCGTAACTTCCCGGCAAACTGTTTCCCCTTTCGTGCTAGCAGTCATTTTCTCTATTTTGCTGGTTTGCCCCTAGAAAATGCGACAATTCGCCTGGAAAATGGCAAACTGGAACTATTTATGGATGAGGCTTCCCCTGATAGCGCTCTCTGGCATGGGGAAATGCCTAAACGTGAAGAGATTGCCCAAACCATCGGTGCAGATGCTGCCTATCCCTTAGCAGAATTATCCTCACGGACAGCTAATGCCGCCACCGTTGCCGTACAGGATGTCACTACCTATCAGCACCAGTGCCAACTCTTGAATCGCTCTGTAGCACTAGCCGATGCTCTCCAAGGGATTGACTTGGATTTGGCAAAGGCCATTGTCTCGTTACGACTCACCCATGATGCTGAGGCTTTAGCTGAGTTGCGCAAGGCGGCAGCGGTGGCAGTAGAAGCCCACAAGGCGGGGATGAGAGCAACTCCTAGGACGAAGACAGAAGCCGAGGTGAGAGCAGCAATGGAGGGGGTAATCATTGCCCACAATATGACCTGTGCCTATGGCAGTATTGTCACAGTACATGGGGAAGTTTTGCACAATGAGGAGTATCACCATCCATTGCAACCAGGGGACTTGCTGCTGGCGGATTTGGGGGCTGAAACCTCGATGGGGTGGGCATCAGATATCACCCGCACTTGGCCTGTTACTGGCAAGTTTTCCTTGACTCAGCGGGATATTTATGATATTGTTCTAGCTGCCCACGATGCCTGTATTGACAAAGTTCGCCCTGGGGTCGAGAATCGCGATATTCACTTACTGGCAGCGTCGATAATTGCTCAAGGGTTAGCGGATTTGGGTATTTTGCGGGGTAATGCATTGGATTTAGTAGAAATGGATGCTCACACCCTATTTTTCCCCCACGGTATTGGTCATCTAGTGGGTTTAGATGTCCACGATATGGAAGATTTAGGGGATTTGGCGGGGTATGAAGAAGGGAGAGTGAGGAGCGATCGCTTTGGCTTAGGCTACCTCAGATTGGATCGACCTTTACGCCCTGGAATGTTAGTTACCATTGAGCCTGGATTCTATCAAGTGCCTGGGATTTTGAATAATCCTGAATTCCGTGCAAAATATCAAGATGTGGTGAATTGGGAACGTCTGGCTCAGTTTGCCGATGTGCGGGGAATACGAATTGAGGATGATGTGCTGGTGACAGAATCAGGTAAAGAAGTGTTAACGGCTAAATTGCCCAATACTGCGGCTGATATTGAGACATTGATCTGCATAGATTAAGAAACATGTTAAATCCTTGCCAAATCTAAGGTTTAGGGCTTATAAAGTATATATACCTAGAAGGCGAATTTTGTAGACCTTTCAGGAGTTTTGTCAGGGAGGTGATTAGTGCCGCTACGCGGAAGTCAAAAGGCAAAAGGCAAAAGGTAAAAGTATTGATTGGTAAGGCTTTAATGATTTTGCCACTGGGGGGTTATTTCCACCGCGCTGCACTAGTGACTGGGGACTGGTGATCCGACGCGCAGAAATCCCCAGTCAGTCAACTACAAGTTCGTCACTTCGACAATAGCCATATCTAGGAGCAAACCATGAGAGAATTTCTAGATTTTCTGAAGCATAAATATGCTTATGTTGCTATCGGCGAATTCAAACCAGGCAGGTTTGCAGAAGCCCAGAGGCTTTATGAAAAAGCTGTGTCAACTTACACTCAAGGCTTTAAGGGAGCATACCTGCTGCAAAAGCCAGGAACTGACGAAGGAATTGCCGTAATCATGTGGGAAAAAATAGAAGATATGGAAGCTAATCAAAGCGAGGCTTACCAAGCTATTTTGAAAGAGATGAACCATTTGTTTGTTAAGGCACCAACTACTTCTTTTTATGAAGTGTGTAGCGAAATTCAAAGTCAAGATGAGGAGTAATATCCAATCCGAGTGCTGATGTTCGTAATTGCGCTTTAACGCTTTAGTGACCAAAATCAGTTATCAGTGAACAGTATTGTAGGGTGCGTTAGCGCGAGCGCCGCTTCCACACCGCCTTTTGTTTGGTAACGGTGCGGAAGCGGCGCAGATAGCCAAAACTGGTAGGTGGGGAAACAGAGAGGACGCGCCTAATACACCCTACAGAAATCACCGAAGACCATGAAAATACTAGCGTCCAAATACAGTGCGATCGCAGTTTGAGGAATCCTGGGAGGCGATCGCAGTTTGGGGAAAACTGGAGGACGATCACCCTTGGGGAAAATCTGGAGGCGATCGCCCTTGGGGGAAATCTGGGGGCGATCGTGCTTTGGGGAATTCAGGCGATCGTCCCTTTTGAACTAAGCTATACTATAAGTTAATACAATTTCTGTTAAGCAAATTGCTTATGATTTCAGTGATATCGGAGCATATTGAAATTACTCCTGGTGTTTGTGGTGGTAAACCCCGCATTGCTGGACATAGAATCAGAGTACAAGATATTGCGATCTGGCACGAACAGATGGGACTTTCCCCGGATGAAATTGTTTCGCGGTATCCAACGATTACTTTGTCTGATGTCTATGCTGCTTTAGCTTACTATCACGATCGCTTCCAAGAAATCAGACAACAGATTGAAGAAGATGATGCACTCGAAGCTGAAATGCAAACGGAAATTCCTTCCAAACTAACGAGTGCAAAAGTAGAGATTCAAAATGTCTGAAGCGATTCGATTCCATCTAGATGAAAATGTAGACGGTGCAATTGCTGATGGGTAGAGAAGGCGAGATATTGACGTGACAACTACAGCAGAGGTGGGACTTTTAAGTGCATCTAAACACCATACTAACACGAGGTGGAGCAAAAAAGTTATAAATTGAAGGATTTAACGGCAAAATCCCCCAGTGTTATTGTATAACTTTGCTGCTTCCCAGTTGCCACAAAGGTAATAATTACTTCACAGGCGATCGCCACTGCCATCATAACCAAATTCCGGGCTAGGGGATAGTCACAAATATCATCATTTGTGGGTGAGGGAACGCGATAGATATCATTCCAAATCATCTCGGCATAATCAGACTGCAATCCCACATGGAGACAGGGTAACTCAGCATCCTGACAGTAATCTTTCACCGCTTGACGCGCTGCGCTGTTATCAAAAGTATCAATCACCAAGCTACTGTTGCGCAATAGTTGAGCGCAGTTAGCTGATGTTAATTCTTTAGAACGTCCGTCTATCGCAATACCTAAGGCACGATAAAGGGTATTTGTCAAGATTTTGGCTTTGTATGCGCCAATATCAGACTTGTAGTAGGGTTGGGTAGAGAGGTTGCGTTCCTCAATGCGATCGCGGTCAATTACTCGCAGTTTACCAAAGCCAGAACGGGCGAGATTTTCAGTAATATTAGCACCCAGCGCCCCAGCACCACACATCGTCACTGATATATCCTGTAACTGCGCCATCAGTTCTGATGTTCTATAAAGTTGTTCGTGAAAGAAGATAGACATTTACCAATCACCATTATCCTGCTGTTCCATTACACCAACGAGGGATTGTAAATCGAAATCGCGATCGCGCCCACTCAGACAGATACCAGAACTAATTACCGTAAGGTCACTTTTGTCAATAGCAGAAGTATGAACTGTACCATCAGCAGTTCTCCATTCAACCTGCCAGAATTCGCCGCGATCGCGAAACTCTTGCAATTCACCTCCACCCCGTCTTAAAGCTTGCTGCAGTCGTTCTTCGCCTGTTTCTGGACCTTGCTCCTGCCTTCTATGCCGTCGCGTCTCCCCCTGTCCCCTGACGGCGCGGCGATGTTCCCTTCTTTGCTGATAAGCTTCTGTCTGCTGCCATGCTAAATCATAGGCAGTCAGCATTTCCGGTGTCATTCCCGCAAAACGAACATTCTCCGGCGGTATCTCTTGCCTTAGCTGTTCCCCTAACTGTGCCGATGGCTGAGGTTCAGCGCGGCGGTCAATTTCGTCAAACCACCAAGAATTACCATCAAAACGGGCAATAATTGGCTCAAACTGCCCCCCTTCTGTCACTAGATGTACTGGCACAGGTTTGGCTGTGCCAAAGCGCTGCTGCATATCAGATTCATTCACTGGGTAAGCCAGCCAAGTTTGTCCTCGCAAAGTATAAGCCAGTCGGAGACGAAGGGACTTAAACAATTTGAGATATTCTGCTAATTGGGGCAAGCTGGGTTCTTCCACTACCTCAGCTACCCGATTATCCAATGGCCCAAAGATGCCCCATCCCTCAAAGTCTCGCGGCTGAGGTGTGAAGGTATATACGATCTTATCCACAGATGTGCGCACCGAACCACCCCTCACGCAAGGGGCGAGGAACTCAGTGTCACACAACAGTTTTTCCTGTGCAGCAAGTTGATTCATCAGTTTGCGGATATCTGCCACGGCTATTTCCTCGATCAATACTTAAAGAGAGGCTTGTAGTTGCGCTAAGTGCGAACTTAGCGCAACTACGAACAAATTCATGAATATGTCTCTTTTTCCTTCGCAATCATTTTTGCAGCGAGAATGCCACCAATAAAGCCAAACAAATGTCCTTGCCAGGAAATTCTGGGACAGAATGATGGCAATATCCCTCCGATTAATCCACCGTAAAGGACAGCAACAATCACCGACAAGAAGATTGAAGTGAAGTTGCGTTGAAAGTAGCCCCGTAGGAGGAGAAAACCGAGATAGCCAAAAATCAGGATACTCGCGCCGATGTGAACTGAACCAGGTACGCCAAATAGCCAAATCCCTAGCCCACCAACAATCATAGTGATGGTAGTAACAATAACAAAGTCGCTGGTTTCTTGCAGCATAACAAACCAGCCGAGGGTGAGAAAGGGTACAGTATTAGCAATCAGATGTCTAAAACCTCCGTGGAGAAATGGCGCAAATACAATACCTAGAAGCCCGCTTAGTTCGTGGGGCTTAATCCCGAATTGATCGAGTCTGTTTCCGAAAAAGAGTAGATCGAGAATTTCTACAATCCAGAAGATAGCCACGAATCCGCCTAAGATAGATGCTTGTGTCTTTAATTCACGGGAAATTGATTTTTTCATAGTTGATGCCTCTAGGGTTATAGTACTACGATGGCAGGTTAGGACATATTCAGATGAGGGTTGAGCAGACTATTGACTTAATCCGAATAAGGGTTTATCCTCCCTAGGGGGAGGGTAGGTTTTGTCCTAATCCCTATCAGGGATTGAAACATTCGATTTTTGATTTTGGTTCCCCCTCTCCCCCTTTCACTATACTTTACCCATAAGTCTCAAAACTCTGTCCTCGATGCTAGGTTCTGCCTAGCATTGAGCAAGAGTGAGACCTGGTATCGCTTTCAATGACCAGCGCCTGACGGCGAGGGAATAGGGAATGGACCCAACGGCGCTTGTAGGGGCGTAGGCGTAGGCGTAGCCTTCTCGTAGAGTAGCGTTCTCGTAGCTCGTAGGGCTTCTCGTAGGCGTAGGCGTAGGCGTAGCCTTCTCGTAGGCTTAGGCGAAGTCTTCTCGAAGAGTAGAGTAGAGTAGCATTTGGGGGATAAACTAAATTTAAGATTCACTTTACAAACAGCGATCGCTATTCTCACGGTACAGCTCTATTGTCTGAAAGGCTGATGAGTCGCTCTTTTTTATCAGCCCAATTATTAAAAAATATTAATAAGATCCAAGTTAATATCTAGATCCGATTTTCAGGGAATTTTTAGGAAGATAAGCCAGTTAGCTTTTGAGAGTAGTAAATTATTTCACTTGCTTAAATCTAAGAGTATTAATGGTTTCGTTGTCTTGATTAAGAAAAATACTTAAGTTCTTTCTTAAGTTCCTAAACTTCGGTTGTTCTAATCGGATTATCCAGACAAACTAGACTTAGTTTATCCTTGAGAAGAAGGTTAATTTATGAACTTTGCTGATGGTAACTACTACGTTATCCAGGCCAAGCACAGCGGTCAATGCCTGTCCGTATTTGGTGCATCGACAGCACAGGGGGCCAATATTATTCAATGGCCTAATATAGGACGATCTGAACAACAATTTCGATTTCAAGCTACCGGGGATGGTCACTTTTTCATCATCGCCAAACACAGTAACCAATGCATCTCCGTCTTTAGTGCTTTTACCACCGATGGAGCGAATATTATGCAATGGCCCAATATAGGCCGTTCCGAGCAACAATTTAGGTTGCAACCCAGCGGGGATGGTTCCTTTTTCATCATTGCCAGACACAGCGGCAAAGGTATTGATGTACAAGGTCGTTCCGTCCAACAAGGGGCTAATATCCTGCAATGGAGCATTACTGGTGCAAATAGTCAGCGGTTTTCTATTCTTCCTGTCGGCACCACTAGCGGAGGGAATATCAACGGGGGAAATACCGGCGGGAATATTAACACGATACACGGCAGCTCAAAAATTCAGAGCTATAAAAAACTATTCCCTCAATTGCCCGCTAATCAGGTTGATGAAGGAACCCTGCGGCAATTAAGCGGGATTATGCGGGATACATCTGACGATCCGGCGATGTTTTCCCAAAATGACAATCCTTTGATACCAGCCGGCTATACATACCTGGGACAATTCATCGATCACGATCTGACTTTCGATACAAGCTCTGTTCTGAATGTGCCTACCGCTCCTGGGGATATCCGCAACCTTCGCACCCCCCGTCTGGACTTAGACAACGTGTATGGCAGCGGGCCGAACGACCAGCCTTACTTGTACGAACTTGATAAGACGAAACTGAAGTTTGGATCGAAGGACAATCCGCAGGGCGATATTCAAAGGAATGAGGACGGGGTTGCCTTGATAGGCGATCCGAGAAACGATGAAAACGTTATTGTGGCTTCGATGCAGTTGCTGTTTATCAGGTTTCACAATCAGGTCATTGAGCACCTGAGACGTCTTCAATTTAAACAACAACGAGTCTTTGACGATATATTTGAAGAGGCCCGTCGCCTGGTGCGCTGGCACTACCAGTGGATCGTACGAAATGACTTTCTGCCCAGAATTGTCCGTCAAGATGTTATTAATGATATTTTTGCACGGGGACCTCAGTTTTACAGGGTAAACAGACCTAATGAAACTTATATTCCCCTCGAATTCTCCGGGGCAGCCTACCGCTTTGGGCATAGCATGGTAAGGGATAGGTACGATCACAATCGTATTTTTGAACATGCTACTTTAGGCGAGTTATTCTTCACGTTCCCTAAAGGTCAGCTCCAACGATCCATTACTCCCGTCTGGACCATTGATTGGAGACGCTTCTTTGAGATCGATCCAAGCATCCGAACCCAGCGTGCCCGTAAGTTCGATACAAAACTATCTGCTCAACTTTTTCAGCTTCTTGGGGAAAAAGTCCCTTCTCTGCCCTTCCGAAACCTGGTCAGAGGCAACACCTATGGCTTAGCCAGCGGGCAAGACATTGCCAGGACCATGGGGGTACAGCCTTTAAGCCTTCAGGAACTGACCATGGGCGATCCGTCACAGACCTTGGTTCGACTCAACTTGCACGAACGTACACCGCTTTGGTACTACATCCTCAAAGAAGCTGAGGTGCGCGAAAGAGGAGAACGCCTGGGGATGGTCGGCAGCAGAATTGTGGCCGAAGTCTTTATCGGACTTTTGCAAGCCGATCCCGACTCATTCGTCCACAGGGCAGACTGGTTGCCCAGCCTGGGGTCAAGATCAGGCCAATTTACAATGGTAGACTTAATTAATTTTGCCAGGCCGGTAATGGGACCTCTTTCATGAGACAGCCTGCTTGATAAGATACTGTTGATCAATGAACTACCCCGCCCTACTGCGTTAAGGACGGGGTTTCGTCCCCGTCATCTTCTCTAGCTTTACGCTTACAAGAAACAATTATGGAGCCTTAGTTGGTTCAGTGATTGCCACCAAAGATGCTGTCATCCCCGCTGCTGTGGGGGTGGATATTGGTTGCGGCATGGCTGCTGTCAAAATGCCGTTTATGGCTGACCAACTTGAAGGTAAACTCAAGCAGATTCGCCTAGATATTGAAGCAGCTATTCCCGTTGGCTTTAACGAAAACAAAGAAATCGAGAAAGCCGTCACAAACTGGCAAGGTTGGCGTGATTTTAAAGAATTGCATCCAGGAGTGCAGCGTCTTGAAACAAAGGCAATGAAGCAACTAGGTTCTCTCGGAGGGGGTAAAGGATTGCCCCTTACTGTAGTAATACAGTAATCAAAACTCGTCCAAATCGGTGAAAGCTGAGATATGACTGTTTAATTCATACTTGCTGATTAAAAAGTCTGCTAACACCGAGGGAAGCGGTAATACGCCCCGTAGAGAGCAGAGGGACTTGGGCATCCTAATTAATTTGGATGAAGGTGTGCTCCGAACTATACCGAATAGGAAGGTATAGAACCAAGCAGAAATGACTTGGTCGATTGCAAAAAGATTAGCAAGCAATTAGTAACAAATTGAATCACTTTATCGAGGTTTGCCTCGATAAAGTGATTCAAATCTGGTTGATGCTGCACTCTGGTTCACGACATATTGGTAATCAGCTAGCAATGTGCCACATTTCTACTGCCAAGGAATTGGCAAAGCTGGCAGATATTCGCCTGCCTGACCGAGATTTAGCTTACTTTGTCGCTGGAACTTCTGAATTTGCGTCATACTGGCGAGATTTGCAGTGGGCGCAAAACTATGCCCGTTATAACCGGGATGTGATGATGGCTCGCTTTAAGCGTATTGTGGAGAAATATCTCGCGGGAGGGAAGCCAACCAAGCTGCTGCTGTCAGTTAATTGCCACCACAATTACGCCGAGAAGGAAGTGCATTTCGGGGAAGATGTCTATGTCACCCGCAAGGGGGCTGTCCGGGCAAGAACCGAAGATTATGGTATTATTCCTGGTTCGATGGGGGCAAAGTCTTTCATTGTTAAGGGCAAGGGCAATCATGATAGCTACTGCTCCTGTTCCCATGGGGCTGGGCGCTTGATGTCCCGCAACAAGGCGAAGAAGCAATTCACAGTCGATAATTTGATTGAGCAAACCCAAGGGGTTGAGTGTCGTAAAGATAGAGGCGTGTTGGATGAAATTCCCGGTGCTTACAAGCCCATTGACGAGGTAATGAATCAACAGTCGGATTTGGTGGAAGTGGTAGCAACTCTCAAGCAAGTGGTTTGTGTTAAGGGTTGATATTGTCTCCTTGACATCTCCCCCCTGCTCAAGAACTCCCCTGCTCCCCTGCTTGTCTGGACCAACAACTTTTCTTAACCGAGCAGTATTGGGATTATTCCCATCTATCTTAAACCGATAAAGTTAGAAAAGTTGTATAGTTTACCAATCAACCTCTCGAATGCATGACTTTTGAGTGCGTGACTTTTGACTAATTCGGTGCGTTACACTACAGGCACACCCTACAGATTATGGTATGACACTGGCAAAAATTAGCATTATTATCCCCGTTTTGAATGAAGCAGGGATTATTCAAGAAACATTGCTTCGGCTTGAGAATGCCTTGGATGTGGAAGTAATTGTAGTAGATGGGGAAAGTAAGGATAATACAGTTGAATTAGCACAAGCCTTGGATGTGAAAGTAATCTGTTCTCCTAAGGCTGGACGTGCTAATCAAATGAATACTGGTGCAGCGGCGGCGACAGGGGATATTCTCTTATTTCTCCATGCTGATACCTATTTACCACCGGGTTATCAAGCAATAGTAAGGGATACATTATCACAGCCGAAAACAATTGCTGGTGCTTTTGAACTGGAAATTGATGGCAAAGAGGGTTGGCGAAGCATGCGCGTAGCGCTCTCCCTGGAGTTAGTGGAAAAAATGGTCAACTGGCGATCGCGCTTTCTTTCCCTACCCTATGGCGACCAAGCCATCTTCTTAAAAGCCTCTGTATTTCAGGAAATCGGTGGTTTCTCCAATCTCCCCATTATGGAAGATTTTGAATTAATACAACGCCTGAAACGCCTAGGAGGAATTACCATCGCACCCGCAGCAGTCCTCACATCAGGTCGCCGCTGGCAAAAGCTTGGGGTATTTAAAACCACCCTAATTAACCAGCTCATTATTATTGGCTATTACTTAGGGGTTCCTCCTGCTAAACTTGCTCGCTTATACGGGCGCAAATGAATTATCTCACTTGTTGAATAGCTTGTAGCGCTGAAGCGCAACTACAAACCTTATTAGAAATATCATTCTTGAGTAATTACATATACCCAGTCTTGGTAATTCGGTTCTCGATTTTCTGTAATCGCTGTCAGTTTTTCTCTTAGCTTTTCAGTGATTGGTCTGCTTTCTGGCAATTGATAAGTTTCGATTCTTTTAACTGGAGTAATCTTAGCCGCAGTCCCACTGAGAAAAACTTCATCCGCAATAAAAAGCTCTGATTTATCAACGGGTCTTTCTATAGTTTTAATCCCCAAGTCTCTAGCAATAGTCATAATACTATCCCTAGTTATTCCTTCGAGAATATCTTGGTCAAATCCTGGGGTAATTAGTTGTCCATTTCTCACTAGAAAAATATTCATTCCGGTAGCCTCACAAACTTTCCCCTGAGAATTCATTAAAATCGCCTCATCAAAGCCAGATTCTACAGCTTCAGTTTTAGCTAAGGAAGATGTGATATAAGCTCCACTAATTTTACCTCTCAGGGGGAGACTGCGGTCTTCTTGTCGATACCAAGAACTAATGCGACAGCTAATTCCATCGGGAGGTAAATAATCTCCAAATTCTAAGCCATAGACAAAAAAATCTTTTTCGATCTTATGGAGTCTCGGAGCAATTCCTAAACCAGAAGTGTAGACAAAAGGTCGGATATAGAAAGATGTAGATGGCTTGTTTTTATTGACAAAATCAACAATGATTTTCTTAATTTTATCCGCTGGTAAATCGTAATTCAGAAACTTAGCGCTGTTACTTAACCTTTGGCAATGACGGTCTAATCTAAACAGTACAATTTGCTCTGGTTTCTGAGGATCGGGGATTCCACGCAATCCGGCAAAAGCGCCTGTTCCATAATGCAAGGCATGGGTAGCAATGGAAATTTTAGCTTCCTCAAAAGGTATAAATTGGTTTTGAAAGTAAGCAATGGGCAAAAAATTATCCATAGTTTAAGTCAACTATTTTGATCTGTTTACCAATTGACAACCACTCACAACTATTCGAGCCACGCAGAAAAGTTCTGCTTTTGGACATCAGAAGGATGCTCGATCCGCACAACTTCATAGCGACTGGGTTGTGGTGCTGCCAATTTTACCCGGAAAGTACTCAGTTTATCCTGGTGGAATACCGTCACTTGAATCATATCATCCGCCTGGTAATCTTTGAGACGGTCATTCAATTGTTCAGCCGTCACCCGCATCCCGTCAATCGCCAGTAACTCATCCCCAGCATCAATTCCTGCCAACCCCGCTGGAGAACCTGCTTCAACAAACTTAATAATCTCTTTCCCATTCCCTGCTTGTACCTTCACACCCAGATGAGGAAAGGGTTTCTCTTCCATAACGCTTTTCAGTCGCAAGCCGAAAGGTTCGAGGTACTGATTGAAAGGCAACTCATCGGTGCCATCGACATAGCGCCCGAAGAAATCACTCAAATCCATCTGTGCCACTGACTCAATTACATCCCGCAACTGTTGCGGACTAAAGCCAATTTCTTCCTTGCCGAAACGCTGCCACATCTGGAGCATCACATCATCCAGCGATCGCCCTCCTTTTCTGGCTCCTCCTGGGAATGGATGACGCCCCCGAATCAGCAAATCTAGCAATAGAGAAACCATTTCCCCCTTCAAATAATAGGAAATCTGGGAATTATCACTATTAGCATCTCGTCGATAAAGCTTAATCCAGGCATCAAAACTCGACTCACTCACCGGCTGCACCTTTCGTCCTGGTGTAGTTAGAAACCGGGTAATTTCCTTCCCCAACCCCTCCAAGAAAGTCTTGGTATCATAAATCCCCGCCCGTAAAGGCATCAGCGCGTCGTAATAACTGGTTGTCCCTTCACAAAACCACAGAGATGTGGTGTAATTCTCGTTCTCATAATCAAACTGCTCTAGAGCTTTCGGGCGAATTCGCTTCACATTCCACAGATGAAAAAATTCATGGGCTACCAATTGGATAAAGCGGTTGTACTTATCCTCGGCACGAAAACCGAAGCGGGGGTAATTTAAGGAACAGGAATCCTTATGTTCCAATCCCCCAAAGCCACTATTAGACAAATGCAGTAAAAATAAATACCGTTCATAAGGTAATCCCCCGTACAAATCCGCTTCTACCTTAATAATTTTCTTAGTATCTTCAATAATCCGTTTTGGGTTAGCATTGCCCTCTCCCCAGATTGCCAACTGATGAGGTTTTCCTAGTACTTCAAAGTCATGCAGGCGATGGGAACCAATCTCAAAGGGACTATCCACCAGGGTATCGAAATCTTTTGCTTTAAAGGTATTGGCTTCCCCGGAAACCAAGGGTAGGGT
Organism: Xenococcaceae cyanobacterium; assembly: GCA_051439465.1. Taxonomy (GTDB): domain Bacteria; phylum Cyanobacteriota; class Cyanobacteriia; order Cyanobacteriales; family JBFRWF01; genus JBFRWF01. The sequence goes on from JBFRWF010000359.1 coordinate 16,131, forward strand.
TGTAGTCACCTGCCAATCCGGTTTTGGCAGCACAATCTTGACTGCAATTGGCTGTTGCTCTAATCCTGGTATAAAAAAGAACAACGCAGCCCCATTGAAATAGCCGTGGGTGGCATCTAAATGATTAGTGCGTACCGAAAGTTCATTGGCAAATACTCGATAGCGCACAGTTATATCTGAGACATCCTCGGTCTCGATTTGCCAATGATTTTTGCTTAGTTTGCGACTCGCTAAAGACTGCTTTCCATATCCAACCTCAGCCGAAAAATCCTGTACCTGTTTAGCATACTCCCGCACTAAATATGACCCAGGAGTCCAAACTGGCATCTTCAAATCCAGTACTGGTGCTTGCCAGTCTTTAACTTGCAAAGTTACCTCAAACACATGGGATGTTGGCTGAGGCATGGCAACCTGGTAATAGATTGCTGGTGAGGTTTTGGAACTGTCAGGTTGTCGAATAGGGGTAGCTTTAGTCATTTAAATTCGTCCTGCTAAATAGGTTAGTTGCTTGAGGTTGATTAAACACAATGTCTGAACAGAGGTATCTATTTCTAGCCATCCCTTACTTTGTAGCTTTTTCATAATCTTCCTAGTTTCTTCAACACCGATGTCCGCGATATCAGCCAAATCCTGGTTAGGAATGTTCAAGATTTCCGTCCCTTTCTCAGTGGGTTGACCGTAGTTTTCTGCTAGGGAGACAAGGGTTTTAGCCAGCTTCGCCCCTGGCGGCTTATGGCGCAGTTGAAAGCGGATCTCGAACTGGTGCAGTCGCCGCACCATCAACTGCAAAATGCGGTGGTGCAGTTGGGTATCTTTAAAAAGAATTTGGATAAAGCGCTGGGCAGGAACGCTGAGTAACTTCACATCAGAAAGTGCAACCACGTCAGTTGAACGAGGAGGTTCGTCGAGAATCGCCATTTCGCCGAAAAAATTACCCCGACCTAAAATTTCTAGTGTAACCGCATTTTCTCCATATAGGCGTCGGACTTTTACCCAACCGGAAACAATAAAGTAAACCGCTCTGCCCCAGGCATCTTCTATTATTACCGCTTTATCCTTTAAAAACTCCTGCTCTAGTGCAACAGATAAAAGCCATTCTAATGTCTCTGGGCTAGCAGTGTTAAACAAAGGGAAAAGCTCGCTAAAAGCTTTAGTCTCCATGAAAGGTCTATAACTATGAAGATAGGAAGGTGGCCAAGGATATTTTACTTTTCCATTAGAGCGTGTTTGAAAAGTCGATGGTAGGGTGGGTTAGGCGCGGCTTCTCTGGAGTTGAGAACAAGTAACTGGTAGATTCCAAGCGCCGTAACCCACCATTTTTGATGCTCCGCTCCTTACATACAGACTTTTTAAACACCTTCTTAGAGTAGTCAGCATAAAAGTCTGTTGCCAGTGCTTAAAGTCTACCTCGTACTTATTCGATGGATTAGTTTGTTTTAATTCTTGATCAAGTGAATCTGAGTTTACTCCCCAATCTTTCAAACTTCCATATTTCTTCCAGATTTCCGAGGGAAAGAGTTTGAGCTTGTAGGCGATTGCCCTAGCTTTGTCTATATTGTTACCCACACAGTAACCAATTCGGAAGACAATATATTTAGTGTTCTTGTCAATCTTTTTTCTTGGCATCAACCATCTTTTTTACCTATTCATTTCCTTTATACCACTATTTTTCTGTTAAGTCAATTTTATCCGGCTACCAACTTTCAAGAAACACTTTTCGGTCTTAGTTGGCACCGGCGTTGCATTTGGATAGATAAATCTAGGTCTATTTACTTAGTCGAGCCCCCAAATGCTACTCTTCTAGAATGCTACTCTACTCTTCTCGTAGCCCTACGAACTACAAGAAGGCTACTCTACGAGAAGGCTACTCTACGAGAAGGCTACTCTACGAGAAGGCTACTCTACGAGAAGGCTTCGCCTACGCCTACGCCTACGCCTACACGTATGTTATACGGAATCCGGGTCTAAAACCCCCTTTATCAATTTGTTATCCTTTTCTTTCCCTGCTCCCCCTGCTTCTCCTGCTCCCTGATCCGAAGTTCCCTGTTCCCTACTTCCCTCAAAAAAGGGAGAGCTACTGGCTCTTGATTAAGAGAAATCCTTAAGTTCTTTCTTAAGTTCCTAAACTTAGGTGGTAAAAATCTGGTTTGAAGAATAAATTGAAAGGGGGGATATTGGCTCTAATGTTCTCTTAAAAATGATTGAGAGGTTGATAGATGTTGTTTTTTGGGAATCTCGTTCGGATGAAACCGGACAGAATAACGGGAAAAAAGCTTATCATTGCTTGAAAAAAATCTTGCTTGACCATATTCAAGGAGGGGATCAAAGACCGTTAGGAGAGAAAGAATATCGAAAAATAATGCAAAAGGAAAGTGTGCTAAGACAGCATGCAGAAGAATTCTTAGAGCCCTTCAGCAATGCTGCATTGCAAGGTCTATGGGACGAGCTGCAAGCCGATCAAAGGATGTTGCAAGAGGACTATCAAACTTTAAAAGGACTTGATGCAGACGCTTGGAAATCTCCAGATGCTAAAGGGTGGCGGTTTTCTGAAAAAGGCATAAAATACGAGATAGTAGGCATTATAGGCCAAGCCGCTAACAAATTGCTCCAGAAACGGACAATGTCTTTTGGTGAAAAAGTAGAAAGCGCCGTCGATTCCTTTTTCGGTCTTCTGGCACGGTGTCTGTCTGGCGGACGCGATCGCTTCTGACAAATCTTAAGCTGAAAGGATCCCGTGAAAAGTCAGGGTCAACTACCCAACCTAAAAATTGGCGGGGCTGAATATGAAAGGGAGAGTAAGAAGAAGCGAGAGGGAGATAGAGGGAGATAGAGGGAGATGATTAGATCTGCTAGAGAATCGCTGCTGCAAAAATTCGGGCTGAGTTGATGAAAGAGTGTGCTATAGATGAGAGAGTGTGTTATATTATATTAAGGTTTTTAAATTAAGTACTGTGCTTGACATAGTTTAATACCTATTTCCAACTAATCTTGCCCAGCACAGGCGTAAACCCAATTCATATCCGCACAACCCCCTGCTACTAACCTGTAGCTAGCAGGATTTTTTAGTGCAAAATTTTCAGTTGTTTGGACTACTAGCAAATAGAGAACAATAGTTTATTGCATGACAGCATCAACAATAAAACCGCAGAATTTGGCATCTACCCCAATCGAAGATGATTTGCGCCTGAGAGATATTTTAAAAACACTGCCCACAGAGGTTTTCATCAAAGATACTCGTCAAGCTTGGCTAAAAGTAGGAATTAATGTTTTATTGGTGGGCTTAGGCTACTGGGGACTGGCAATTTCTCCTTGGTTTTTGCTACCTTTGCTCTGGATTTTTACCGGTACAGCACTGACCGGTTTTTTT
>JBFRWF010000360.1:0-10318 GCA_051439465.1 Xenococcaceae cyanobacterium
CAAAGAAACGAAGAGAGGTTTCCATCTGACGGCAGTTTGGTCGTGTAGGTGACTTCTGGCATCGAGGTCTTTGGATCAAATTTCACTTACAACTATAAATATAACCTGAGTGAGAGCATTGAGGCTCTGATCGCTAGTTCAACGGAATCATGAGTGTTTCAGCCTACGAGAGAATCTTGCCTCGTTACAAAATGGTAAAAACGTCGAGAAAATTTGATATTTACCGATATATTTTTAGGTTTTGAGTGAAATTAATTAAGGCGCTTCCTTAAAATTGCTTTCACCAATTCAATAGCAGCTTCTGGGCTAGTGCCCAGAAAAACATTGTCTGGCGACAGACTGGAAAAAAACCGTTGACTCTCTTGATGCTCCGTTAATAAAACCACCTTTTTGCCATTTTTCAAAGCCAGAGCTACTTCTGAAGCTGTACCAGCTCCCATGCCACAAGCAATCACTACATCACTGGAGAGAACATTGATATTATTGCGAGCATTGCCCATATCCGTGAGAATAGCAATATCCACAACCTCAGATATTCCCTCAGTGTTATTGGTTGGCAAAATACCAATCGTTAAACCACCAGCCGCCTTTGCGCCCTTGCTGGCGGCATCCATCACACCAGCCTTTCTACCACCAGTCAGTAGTCCCCATCCTTCTGTCGCAATCAGTTTGCCAAGTTCATAGGCATTTTCCAAGTCAGCAGCGGTGGCATTATCACCAGGACCCATCACTCCAATCAGAATTTTTCTCATCTAATCTAAAACAAGGTTGTTTTTAATTTAGGTAAGAGGCGACGGTGAGAAAGATAAATCTAGCAGGAGGGATAGCGATCGCCTGCTTATTAACCCCCACCACCCCAGCTCAAGCAATTCCCATTGAGCAGCACTTAGAATCAGTAGTATCTCATCTAGTCGGAGTAATGGATACATCAGCTCAAGCTGCTGCTAATCCCGATGTCCCCAATATCCGCATGACTACCTGCAAAGTCCAACTGGCAGAAGACCCTAATTCAGTGTACCTCTACCAAGAACAAGCTCTCACCCAGCGTCTGAGCCAACCCTATCACCAGCACTTCTTACAGATTAAATCTAGTGCTGATGCTCAGATAGTAGAGTCCAAGTCATTTAAGCCTCTGAATCCAGAAATCTGGATCGGACTATGTAACAAGCTAGAGAGTCAACGGCTAATTAAATCTAGCGATCTTGGGGAATCAGTCTGCATTGTATTTTTAAGACCATTAATTACAATTTACATTGGCCAAACACAGCCTGGGGGTTGCCCTACTAATGTTCGAGGGGCAGTGAAAATCACCAATACAATTATCCTGCACTCTACTGGGATGGACACCTCGGATCGGGGGTTTGATGCCGATGGCAATCAGGTTTGGGGTGCTGTTGATCAACCTTATCAATTTCGTTGGCTTCAGGAGCAAGATTAAAGTTAATCTAACTGAAATTCCTTTTCCCCAACCAGCACACCAGCCCTTTGCTTCTCTTGCTGATGATTTGTGTAAGGAAGTCGAAACAGTTTCTTTCATATCCGTCTGCCATCTTCGATAGACATCTCTTGACTTTTGGATCCTTCTCTTAACTTGTCACGAATGATAGCAAACAAGCAATAACTAATAACTTATAATAAATTACCAGGATAATACTTGACAGAATGCTTAATCCATAATATTAGCATAAGAGGAGATCAACAATCACAAAAAAAGAATGTTGCAAGAACAGTTACAGCAGGATGTAGAAAATCTAATTGAAGAATTATTAGCGAATGGACTGGTTGAAGTTAGTGGTTTGTAAATCCCGCAGTTTTTGGGGGCTGGACGGGAATTCACGCTGGCTGTTGCTACAAGGGTTTCTGTTGCTGCTCCTAGTTGCTCTGTCCCTGAAATTCTGGGGGGTAAAGCGCACACAAACGGCTTTAGCACGACTGCTACCGGCTGCAAAAATCCCGCTTCAAAATGGCGATCGCCCCGGCAAAATTGTGAAGACAACTCGGATGGTGCAGTTAGCAGCGAGATACTGCCAACCTTGGGCAAACTGTCTGAAAAAGTCCCTGGTGCTGTGGGGTTTGTTGCGTCACCAAGGAATTAACAGCGAATTGCGGATTGGAGTACGATGGGAAGCGAAGAATTTTGAGGCCCACGCTTGGGTAGAATGTGAAGGTGTTGCCCTCAATGACACTCAGGACGTGCGCGATCGCTTTGCGATGTTTGAGCGTCCGATTGAAGTCAATCTCCCCTCTCGAGCAAGTTGATGTCTGTCCAAACTGCTTTACAATTTATCCAACAACTGCGTGGGGATGAAGGGCTAAAAAATCGACTTTTTGCCCTCAATAACAGCCTTGACTTAGAAAGCTTCGTCAAACTTGGCGCTGAAGTTGGACTCGCTTTCACGGCTGAAGAACTTCTTGTTGTGGAATTCCCAAGATCTCGCAGTTTAAACCGAGGGTGAGCGGATAAGCTAGATCGTCAATAATATCCATTTTGCCCCGATCTTTAACTTGATCGATGAGGTCTTTGGATGGAGTGTGAAGATCAAACTCTAGCCAAATTTCAGGAATCGACTCCAGGGACGATCGCCACGCAGTCAGGAAATTCTGTAACCGTGACCATTCTGGCTGAGCAGCGTTTTCCCTGGCTGAGACGATCTCAGCAATGTGCTCTTGCAGCAAGGTCATCTTGTTCTCTTCTTTCTTGATGCACTGTTGGAAATCCACCTGGGGCGCATTGGCCTTGAGGCGACATTCAAAACCCCCGCATAAAATGGGCGCTAGCTGGCTCGCCAGGGCTTTTAGACCTGATGCCTTGTCAGGACACACTAAAGTTGGCAAGAGGTTGGGTAATAGGACATCAAGGGATTCGCTTAAGACTGAGTGCATTTGTCTCAGAAGATTTCATGCTAACATTAAGATTAGTCTGATGTGGACAAACCGAAAACCTTTGTTTAGAAGGCTTTCTGCTTGGGAAAATTATGACGAATGTTCCTATTCTCCCGATGGATTCAGGGTCAATGCCCGAAGGTCGGTCGAAGACCACCGACCAAACCCCACCCCTTCAACTTCAAGATCTAGAACCAGAGGTAGATCTTGACTCTAAACCTTTCAATCATTTACCCGTAGCAGACTCAGCTGAGCTTGCAGAATGTGGCTGGCGAATCGAGATTTTAAAATATCCGGATGGAACCGAAGCGTTTATCAAAATTCCTCTCACGGAAGAAGACTTCCTGCATCCCAAGGAGGACTACCATTTGCCCAACAGCATTTTCCATTCCAGTATTAGCCGTCAGGTTGCAGACATGCTCACCCAGCGCTATTTGACACAGCCTGATGTTGGGGTTTTTGATGAGTTGATTGTGGAATGGGATGATGCCAATTTGAAGGATAACTGTCCAGATGTAATGGTAGTCTTCGGCATGAAAGAAACTCCCAACCCAGAAAAAACTCGTCTTGTCGTTGCAAAGGAGGGAGTGCGTCCAGCTTTTATTTTGGAAGTGGTTTCTCCTCGTTACCGTAAAGCAGATCGTGAAACCAAAGTCAAGCAATATGCCTCAGCGAAGGTTCAGGAATATGTGATTGTCGATCGTCGTCAATATCGAGGTAAAATTTTTGAAGAGGTATTAGGATATCGGCTGAAATCCGGCCAATATCAAGGGATTCCTCCAGATGAGCAAGGTCGAATTTGTTGTAAAACCATTGGAGTTTTGATTAGTTTAAGAGATGGACAGATTGTGCTGGAGGATGCGGTAACAGGTCAACCCTTGAAGACTGCTCAAGAATGGAAAGAAGAAGCTGAACAGGAGCATCAACGGGCTGAACAGGAGCATCAACGGGTCGAGGAGTTACAGGCACGGCTTGCCCAATATCAAAAGCAATTTGGCGATTTAGAGTAGGGACTCTATAAGAGTTATTACATACACCAGGAGTTTTGTATCGTTTTGTAAATTTTTACGGAGCCCTTTTTTTTGCCCCTTCTATAGCAATCGCCTTTCAGCTTGGCCAATAAAAAAAAGTCAAAAACCTCTTCAATAACGATATCGGGGGCCTGCTCAATTTCGTGAATGAGTTGTTCTTTGATAGTCATGGGTTTACCGCTTTTTGCTTCAAGTATAACTTATACTGCCACAATATCTATTAAGGGAAATGACTGACACCACTTGACTGGCGATCGCAGCGCGGTATCCACAAGAGAGCGAAGAATAGCCAGTTGTCCGGGAGGTTCGCGATCGCCATAGGCGCGATCCAGATTGTTTCTTGGATAGTTGCCTCTGTAGCAGTTGATATTTCCCCTCAAATGGCAAAAATGTCTGATACAGGGATTGAAATATCCTGAAAGGCTAAAGGAGAAACTGTTTCTGTAGCTGAAAACTTCCTCTTTTGTTGATAGTCTTCGGCTTCAGGAAAACGATAAACAATTAATTTTCTATTTTTAATATCCACAATCATTTCTACGATCAGTCCGTTAATCAATTCTACGCGGCGTTCATTGAGTATGCCGACCTCAACTATTTGATGGTATTCTTCGACGGTGAAATGGGCATTTTCTGGGGCTATGAGGGTCATCTTATCCTCTTACCGTTTAGATATAGAGCATCGGTCCAGTAATCATAATTATCTGTAGGGACGAAGCAGAGGGGCGATCATTTATTGCCCAAACCCTAGGGCGTGTCTGCAAACCCTGGGCAGGGCGTAGGCTACGCCTACGCCTACGCCCAACCAGGTCTAGAACTGCTGATATAATATTATTGAAACGACGCTCTAGGAGGACACTAGCCAGTAGACCAACCACAGTAATAAGTAAACTACCACTCCGGCAAAAAACCAAAGAAAACTGCTATTTTCTGTCTCCGATAGTTCTTGGTGAAAGGTTTTGAACAAGAGAGAGCCTGCTAAACTAGCTATTAACACATCGGCGACTAATTCGTTAGCTGGCTCTATGAATATATCTATTAGTAAGGCAGCTACTATGACTGCTACTAAGACATAGCGTCCCCAAGAATTGAATTGCTGGGCATACTCTTTGCCGAGGGAGTAGTCGCTTGAGAGCAAATGGAGGCCCATTGTCATGATGTAGATAAATACTAAAGGAAAAGATTGCTCAATCGCCTCTGGAATCGCATAGATAAGTAGAAAGTTGTACAAGGAGTAAAATGCCAGCTGAATGTAGAAAATCAAACTGTTGTGCTTCCCAGTTTCCTCGGTTTTGCTTGTACTGGCGAAACGCTGCATCCCATAGAACACAAGGAAGCCAATCAAGGTGATAAAGTGAATGGGAGCTCCTAGTGCTCGATCGCCCTCTTCCAGTTCAGGCAGTAAATGCATGAAAACGTAGGCAATCGCGAGCCCGGAGCCGAAAGAAGTAGCTATGGATTCTGATTTATACAGAAAGCCGTGAATGCGCTTGTACCAGATATGAATGGCGACCAAAGCGATCGCTACAACGAATGTCAACTCTAGGATTTCTGTTTGATTTACCTGCTCGGTAGTAGCTTCAGCTACTAAAGCGATTGAGGCTATCGACATCATTGTGTACATCATTAGAGGAATCTCATATCACAGGAAGAAGTCCGAGGACGGCAAAATCAAAAATCGGCATGGTCAATTCACTCCTGGGAAAAATACCCTCCTGTCACCAGGAGGGTGGATTTAACTCAAATCCCGATTAAAAATTGCTTCTACATGTCGCCGCCGCGAAATGCTAGCACAAAGATGACCACTGGTCCAGCAATCATGATTAGAGAGACAAAGAGCAATTGAAAGATCACTTCCCAGTTAATATTTGTTATAAAATCCATTCCTCCTCCCGATTTTACTCAACCTGATTGAATGACTGAACAAAAAAATACATTTTATATACTACCTGGCAACTCCCCGCTCTTTTTCATTAAAGATACAAAAATTCATAACGTTTTATTTCATCGATAGGGAGTCTGTGGATTATGGCAACTTGGCGTTGTGTCAAGCATTGTGGGGCCTGCTGTCACCTCGATCCAGCAGAGCGACCTAATTTAGAGGATTATTTATCGCCAGAGGACTTAGAGCTATATCTGAGCATGGTTGGAGAAGGGGGGTGGTGTATAAACTTTGACCATAATGGGCGAGAATGCCGGATTTATGAACAACGCCCTCCCTTCTGTCGGGTACAACCGGATATATTTGAGCAGATGTATGGTGTGGAAGCAGCAGAGTTTAACGATTTTGCCATTGACTGCTGTCACCAGCAGATTGAAGGTGTCTATGGGGAGGATAGCCAGGAAATGCAGTGCTATAACCGGGAGGTTGAGAATTGAGCAGCATTTGAGCCGAGTTGGCATTGTAGACCAATTTTTGAGATAATGAAGAAACTATTAAAAAATGTGAAGATAATTGAGCATCCATCTGGATCTTGGTAAATCGCTCAATTTGCTTGCTTCTGTAGCTAGAGTCAATTTTAACCCGATAGCAACTGTGACCTTGATTGAGCCAGTCGAAACAAAGCACTCTGACGGCTTCGAGTCCGCTCAGATAACCCAAACAGAGTTCGAGTCTGTTGTGACTCATGCTGCCAAGCAGCCAGTCAACCAGCAGACTTGGAGTTTCTGGACTGTTTTTAGCTCCACTTTCTTGACTATATTTGTCGCAGAGATGGGAGACAAAACCCAACTAGCGACCCTGTTAATTAGTGCAGAATCTCAGTCTCCTTGGATTGTATTTGCTGGAGCAGCAACAGCCTTAATTTCCACTAGCCTGCTAGGAGTTTTGATTGGTTACTGGATGGCAAGGCGCTTATCTCCCAAAACCCTTGATTTGGCAGTGGCTATGCTTCTACTGCTGATTTGTGTGCTGCTTTTGGGGGATGTAGTTAGTGGTTAGCGTCTTTTTGTCAACCCGTCGAATAGCAAATTCTGTATCAACAAAACCTAATAACTGATAACTAATAATTGATTAAACATGGACTGGCAACTTCTCGGACTCAGTTTCATTACCGTATTTTTGGCAGAGATTGGAGACAAAAGCCAATTGGCAGCGATCGCTCTCGGTGGTAGCTCTAAATCTCCCCGCGCCGTGTTTTTTGGCTCTGTCACTGCCTTAGTTCTGGCTAGTTTGATCGGCGTGATTGCGGGAGGGGGAATAGCCCAGCTATTACCTGCTCGTTTGCTGAAGGCGATCGCGGCCATTGGATTCGCTTTCATGGCACTACGCATCCTGTGGCCTGATTCAAGGGAACAGGGAACAGTGCGCCCAGCGTCGACGTTGTCGGCTGGGCGCAACAGGGAACAGGGAGCAGGGGAAGAAAAAGACAACTAATTGATAAAGGGGGTTTTAGATCCGGATTCAGTATCAACCCAACCTACTATTACTGATTAATCTCGGAAGTTATTTTCAATTCTTCAATATTCCAGAAAGCTCCTCCGAGTGCAGAGAATTGGATGCCTTGAATGTTATTGCGCACAGCAGCTAAGGACAGTGGATTAACCAGATAGATTAATGGTACATATTCTTCAGTCAAGCGCTGAGTTTCAGCATAAATAGCTTTCCGCTTCTTCTCGTCTAATTCCCGTGCGCCTTCACTATAAAGCTGAGCAATTTTCTTCTCCCAGTCCGCTACCTCTCGACCTTCTATCGGTTTCCGTCCCGCTTGTGGTTTCTGATTAAACAAATGCAAATTACCATCAGGGAACCAAAGATTAACATTATCGTTTGGTTCATTACTACCTCCAAAACCGATAATATGAGCTTCCCAATCTAGAGAGTCGGTAAGTTTATTCACCAGCACAGTAAAAGCAATAGGATCGAAATCAACTTGAATGCCAATTTTACTTAAGTCTTGCTTGATCTGAGCTCCCATCGCCTCCCGATCTTGATTCCCTGCGTTGGTGAGCAAAGTAAAACGAACATGATTACCATCTGCATCTAGCAATTTACCTTCATTGTTGTATTGAAAACCTTCCTTGAGCAATAACTCCTTAGCTCGTTCTGGATTATATTCGTAGCCTTTTAAGGTTTTATCATAAAAGGGAGATTGCACGGAAATCGGTGAGTTTTGTGGCTGTCCTAGTCCTCGATAGATATTGTTAATTATTCTTTGCCGATCAATAGCGTGGGCAACTGCCCGCCGAAAGTTCACATTATTGAACCAGCGAGATTTAACTGGATCAACTAGCGGTTTTTCATTTCTTTTACCTTTATTAAGATTGAAAGCAAGAAAAGTCGTTCCGTAGGCAGGACCGCCATTATGAATAGTGAAGTTAACCCGTTTTTCTTCCCGCTTGAGAAGGGAGAAATATTTAGCAGCGACACTGATAGAATCTAAACCTCCAGAGCGAAACTGGAGTAAAGCGGTATCCTGATTTTCGACAATTTGCCAAATCACCCGCTCAATATAAGGTAGCTGATTGCCTTGTTCGTCTTTTTTCCAGTAGTAGGGGTTGCGCCGGAATATCACCCGCTGACTGGTGTCATAGCTCTCTAACTTGTATGGTCCATTGACAATAATTTCTTCTGGTGGGGTACCCGTTCCCCAAGTAGAGAGCAATTTTGGTCTTCCATCTGTGTCTTTTGTTTCTAACGCTTCTCGCAAAGCATGGGCAGGTAAAATGGCGGATCCAGCGCCATCGAGGAAAGGTGCGAACGGCTCTGAAATCGTAAATTCGACCTTTAGGTCATCCAGTTTGCGGATCTTGGGTAAGGCACGACTTTGGCCAATCCTGAGACTGTCTCTGCCATTGTAAGGAATCTCTTCGTTGAGATAGAGGTCATTGTAGCTAAAAATCACATCGTCTGCAGTTAATGGCTGACCATCTGACCATTTCAGCCCTTCCCGCAGGGTAAAAACAATCCGCAGCTTATCCTCAGAAATTTCCCAGGATTTGGCAAGGGCTGGTTCCTTTTTTCCAGTTAGGGGATTTTCTGTGATTAAACCCTCGTAAGTCAGACTAAAAATATTCGGTGACTCTTGGGAGAGGACATAGTTAAAAGTTTTCGGGTCACTTAAAATCGCTTGCACCACCTGAGGAACTTGATTGGCTTGGGTTTCTAAGGTAGCTAGGTTGCAAGCTGAAAGTGAGATAGCGATGATTAGAGTTAGGGCGATCGCTATCCAACGACCCCTAGTTACAGTAATGAAGCGAGAAAATTTCATAAGTTGACAAATTAGCCTATCTGTGAGTACTGGAAAAATACCTTCTCAGATTATCAAGACTGACTATCTCGACGCCCTAGTTCGTATATCCCGCAAGCCATACAAGCCAATATACCCATGCTCACTGCCCAGCTGCGACCTAAACCGATTTCAACACCGTAGTTGCAGAGCACTCCTGCAGCTAAAAAAGGCAAAATACTGAAGAGTGAAGCATAAAAGGCATTTTGAGATTCTCTCGCCTGACGGGTTCTTTCAAATTCTTCAGCCGAAATATAGAGCGATCGCTCGGCAAAGTTGAACCATCGATCTAGTTGTTCAGTAATCCAATTTCTGACAGATGAGAACCCCAGATAGAGTGCCAGTGACCAAAGACAGGCACCAGCAATCATCGCCGTATCTAACTCAAATCGAAAGGGAAGCATTTCACTCAGCATAAGTAGGTCGGTTAAATTAATTAGAAAATGGTTGAGACAGGGAACAGGGAACAGGGAACAGGGAACAGGGAACAGGGAACAGGGAACAGGGAATAGGGAATAGGGAATAGGGAACAGGGAACAGGGAACAGGGAATAGGGAATAGGGAGCAGGGAATAGGGAACAGTTGGAAAAACATTCACCATCAGTCTGTCTCCTAACCAATTCTTCCTTAGCTATACTTTTATATTGACATACTTCCCAGCCTAAGCTAATACGCATTTTAAATCTGCCTTCTTGAAACCCTAAATAGGGCTTGCTGATTAAATCTCAAAAGATTGCCACATCAAGGTTTTAGCCTTTTTAGGTATTGAAAAAGTACAAGGTTTTCGCTCCTTAGAGCTGCATAAAGTAGGGATTTTGGTTGACGCGAGGCAGAAAAATCAAGGGATAATTCTTCTTCCTACCTCCTTATCATTCCTCACTCCTCCTGTCTCCTGTCTCCTGTCTCCTGACTCCTACCCTCACCCATAAGACTTTGAAGAGCAAACCCTAATTATTGAACCCTACTCCCTGTTTTCTACAGAATGATATTTAACACTTTTCAAAAAAGCATCAACATCTTCATCACTCGTTTTAAAATTAGTGACAAGTCGAATGATTGGCAAAGTCTCCTCCTGCCAAACATAAAACTCAAAACCATCAGCCCTCAAACCATTAAGCACAGACTCAGGAATTTCTACAAAAATTTCATTCGCTTCCACCGGATGACACAACCTTACCA
>JBFRWF010000361.1:0-8314 GCA_051439465.1 Xenococcaceae cyanobacterium
AGACCGCACTCTTGTTGGCGCTGCCTCCCGCACTCGCGTAGCGAGACCGCACTCTTGTTGGCGCTGCCTCCCGCACTCGCGTAGCGAGCCCGCACTCTTGTTCATGAATCAAATCCGATCGCTATATTGAACCAAGCCGCTTAGAAACAGACTGCGATCGCTTGCTTAATGGCCTAAACCTAGTGCAGCGCGGCGAAAATAACCCACCAGCTAAGGGCGGCCCAAAGCCTTAATCCAAAATACTTTTGACTTGGGCGCAGCGGCACTAGTTAGGGGTCGAACTGGAAGTCACCTTCCAGTTCGCCCCTCAATAATTGTCCCTCTAGCGATCGCTCTTACTCTTAGGTGAATGCCAGAAGCCCACATTCACACGATAGGGGAGTGTGGGAGCGTCACAAATATGGAAATCTACAGATTGGGGATTGGCAAGATACCACACTCACAGCGTAAGCTTGAGTGGGGAGAGTTGATTAAAGAAAATGCTTAAAACCTTAATTTGGCGTTTACTGGGACTGATAGCTTTGCTGACGCTGGCAGTGCTTTGGGGGTTACTGGATGCTGATCCTGCCTGGGCGCAGGAAAAGGCAGTTAACTACACTTATGCTGAACTGCAAAACCAGGATTTCTCTCACAAAGATTTGGTAGCTGCTGTATTTGCAGCGGCGGATATGCGAGGGGCAAATTTTGAGGGGTCAGATATGGCTTATGCGATTCTGACTGAAGGGGTGCTTCTGAACGCCAATTTGACAGGGGTTAACTTGACAGGAGCTTTGATTGATCGGGTAACTTTGGACAATGCTAACTTGACCAACGCTATTTTCGCAGATACAATAGCAACCCGCACTCGCTTCTACGATACTATTATCACTGGCGCTGACTTTTCTAATGCAGTTATCGATCGCTACCAAGTATTCCTGATGTGTAAGCGAGCCGATGGTGTCAACCCGGTTACTGGTGTCTCGACTAGGGAAAGTTTAGGTTGTCCATAGTTCATGATTCATAATCCCTAACTCAGAAATCGGTTCCCAGTTAAGCACGTCTTGCAGCAAGGCTTGATAGCCTTTGACATTGGGATGGAGACCATCTGAACCAAGGTGCGATCGCACCCAACTTTCACCCCGTCCCATCCAGAGGTCAAAAATATCCAGGTAGGGAATCTGACGAGCCTCGCAAGCCAGCTTAGTGGCTTCTTTATAGCGGTACTGATCAATGTGATTGTAGTAAAAACAATCCAGGAAGGGCATCTTAGCTTCATCCACTGGCACCATACCCACAAATAGGACTGGACAAAGCTGCTGAGCTTGGTCTAACAATTTTTCTAGCTGTGCTTGAAACTGCTCAAATTCAGTAAATAGACGTCCGTCTGGACGTCCTAAGCGAGGTGAGTCATTGACTCCCACAGAGAGCAAGATCAAGTCCGGAAAGGAATTTCGCAGTTCACCCCGATGGCGAAATTCTTGCTCGATGCGCTGGGACACCTGAGCTACTCTGTCTCCCCGAATGCCCAAATTGTAAAGAACATGACCGGGATTATCTGGAGACATCCACTGGCGTCGCAGTCGCTCAACCCAGCCGCCACCAACTGTATCGCCAAATCCATAAACGAGGCTATCCCCAAGGGCAATCACTCTTAAGGGATGGCGAGGGCCTTGGGCGAAACTACTCTTACGCAGAAGCAAGCTATAGTGAGTGTGTTGAGGAAATGGTGCCAAACTAGGAGCAGAAATTGTTTGCATAAAGGGAGTATTTCAACTTCAGCCAATATCTTACTTTACAAATATAAATAAATCTGCATAATATTTTACAATTAGAGGGAAGTAACCTCCGAATGCCAAGTTGTGAGCCGTGGAAGCCCGTGCTATAATCTTTGATTTAGCGCGGTAGGATGTCACACTTAACTGTACTAAGGTAAAAGCTGACAAGAAAACCAGTAAACCCTCTATACCAACACTGATGCAAAAACGACATTCCTTTGATTCTTCCCAAATTATGTACCGTGCAGAGGAGCTAATGAATGCAGCGTCCAACCGCTATCGGATTACGATTCAAGTTGCCAATCGTGCTAAACGTCGTCGGTATGAAGAATTTGAAAATATTGACGATCCGATGATGAAACCTGCAATTCGAGCGATTATCGAAATGTCGGATGAACTAACGCAACCGGAAATTATTAGCGAATAAACTCAGATGAGCTTGAAGAATCTCCAAGTAATCAAAAACGGCAGGGTTCAAAGGCGAATCCTAGAATTACTCATTGCTGCTTTGATTGGTTTTTTCCTATCTCTGTGGGGAGTAGAAATTCGAGAATCAGTGGTTATAAGTGGCTTGGGTGCACAGCCTGCCACTGCTCAGACTCTTCGACCAGAATTAGTTGCCGCCCAAGTTTATCAGCGTTTCCCAGATTTACCCCAAGAAAACCAATACATCAAGCGAGAAACTGGAGAAGTTGCTCCAGATAACACCTTGGTGAGTCGCTTAATCCGCTATCACCAGTATGTGAAAAATCGTCCCATTCGCTTCCGGCTTGATTGGAAACTCACTTTGGCTGATTATCTGGGCGTTAATGAACCTTTAAGAGAATCCCGCTATCCGGGGAAAAGTACGTTACAGACAAATCCAATGGAAAGCGATCGCAAAGCGATTAGCAGTCTTAATCGTCGCCAGCGGAACGAATTAGTTGATCTGTTGGTGAGCATCTATAATCCTAAAGTGGAAGACTCCTCAGTACCTAACCCCTCTCCCCAGACAACTCCTGAAACCTCCGATTCCACCCCTAAGCCCAGGCTATCTCTTCCCCAACCCGGAGGTGCTGAATTACTCATGCCTTAGAGACGAGAAAAAAGATGGAGCGTCTGATCAAAAGTGGTCCTGGTTGGCGGATTGGTTGGAATCCCGAAGCAGAAGAATATAAAGGTTTAGTTGGGGGTGATGCCTGGGCGATTGAACTGACTGAAGCAGAGTTAAATGATTTTTGTCGCTTGCTGGAGCAGCTAGTTCAGACAATGAGCCAAATGGCAGAGGAATTGATGGATGAGGAAAGAATCGCCTGTGAAGCTGAGAGTAACTTGCTCTGGATGGAAGTAGAAGGCTATCCCCATGCTTATTCTCTTCGCCTGATACTCAATCAAGGTCGCCGCTGCGAGGGCAATTGGCCTGAAGCCGTGGTGAGTAAGTTAGCCCAAGGGGCTCAAATGCTGAAAGTATTTTAGTTGCAGATTCGATCTGATAGAGTGTACAATAGCAGACAGTGGATATCGGGGCGTAGCGCAGCTTGGTAGCGCACCACTTTGGGGTAGTGGGGGTCGTGGGTTCAAATCCCGCCGCTCCGATTCGAGCAAAACCCTCTCAGCGAGAGGGTTTTGCTTTGTCCAATAAGCCTTTCATGCCCTCCCCTATTCTCAATAAGCACAGCCACATTAGGTCGAAATAGGTCATAATGGGTAGAAATTGGGTCGAAAATGAGTCGATGAATTCATGGGATTTGAGCTATCATAGCCAAGCGTGAGAGTCCTCAAGAAGAATGTGCTAGGACTGGAAAAGGCAAAGTTGCGATCTCTGCTGATAGAGGATAGTATGCAAACCAATAGTCAAATACGGACATTGGCTTACTTTGCAGATGCCGGGAAGGGGGGAATTTGATTGATCTGTGAGAGTTGACCAGTTAATGGTGTGGATATTTCCCCCCTTCCCGCCCTGACTGGCTGCGCTACAACAGCCTCTATCCCATAGCTAAACGCATTTGGGACTGCTTTTCTTAAGATATTATAAGAACCATTGACATCGGCGTTGAGCAATTGCCCAGTACTCCTTATCGTTCCCACCAATACAGACAACGATGTCTGGCTCATTTAATCCGATTTGCGATCGCGCTGTCTGGAGCCGTCAACCAAAAAGCCGCGCAAATTGGACAGTGGATTTTGACGGACTTGAGGGAGTTATCATTGTTGATGATGATGGGTCAGCTACTCTTTGTTTTTTCTCGGTCTGCGATCGCTCTCATCGACAGGCGCACCGCCAGAGGCGGATAGAAAGCGGGATCGCCTTTTTTGGGGGGGGAGTGAACGGTTACGACAAATGGTGTCTACACCGAGGTCGTGACTTTCAGCGGAGATAATGCCATTCGTTCGCCTCAGTTAGGACTACTGAACCTGACTGCTGCTGAGGTGTTTGCTGCCGCACATACTTGAGACTGATGGAGGAGAGGCGATTCTCCAACCACATCCATCCCGAAACGGCTGCTTTTCACTTACATTGATTTAGTATTAGGTTTTCCCACTGCTTGGGTAATGCGATCGAGCATAATCGCTAATAGAACAATCCCTAATCCACCCACCGCAGCGAGTCCTACATCCAGACGCCCCACGCCTTGCAACACCATCAATCCCAGTCCGGGGACTGCAATCATAGACGTAATCACGGACATGGATAATGCCATTAAGATCGATTGGTTGACCCCAGCTAAAATGGTCGGCATTGCCAGAGGAATTTGTGCTTCCCAGAGTACTTGGACGGGAGTTGAACCAAAGGCGATCGCCGCTTCCACCACCTCTTCGGGGACTTGCCGAATTCCCAGATTTGTCAGACGAATCAGAGGCGGCAGGGCAAACACAATGGTGGCAATCACCCCAGGCACTTCACCGATACCAAACAGCATCACCACTGGCACCAAATAAACAAAAGTGGGCACCGTTTGCATCACATCCAGTAAAGGACGGATAATTCTCTCAAGGCGATCGCTCCTTGCACAGGCAATCCCCAAAGGAATCCCTACTACCAGACAAAATACCACAGCAGTCAACACCAGGGACAGGGACACCATTGCTTCTTTCCACGTACCGACGAAGCCAATTAAACTTAAAGCGATGATGCTATAAATCGCAATTTTTCTTCCGGCGATTTGCCACGCGATTGCGCCCATAATCACCAGAAAGATTAAGGGAGGAATGGAAACCAACACTGATTCTATACTTTCTAATATCAAACGAATCGGAAAGCCAATCGCTTGAAACAGAGGACGGAAATGATCGACCAGGAAATTAATGCTTCCAGTAATCCAATCATCAAGGGGGATGGTATAAACCTGGAAGGGATTTAAAATCTGATTCAAACCTACTTGATTCTGAGCCATGAGAGCATATTTACAAGAGCGAACTAAATTTAACTATCTTGAATAAGCATAGACATTCATTGAGATGCTTCTCTAGCTTGTTCTAACCAACTATCAAACTGTGCTTGATTTTGAGTCACCCATTCTTGGGCATGGCCGCGAATATCTTTGAGACGGTTTTCACCATTTTTAATGCGTAAGCTTTCAGCATTCATATCTTCAACGGGAATCTGCACTAATTCAAACCAGCGTTTCGCTACTGGATTGCTGGCCAAAAATTTCCGGTTGGCGACAATTCGCTGTTGACTTGTCGGTAAACCAAAATTTTTTCCATTAACCACCGTATCGTTTTCCGTGATATTGCCCATAGTTTCTGGGAGAGAGGTAAAGGGAACTTCTAACCAAACCACATCTTCATCGGACTTTAATACTGCAAATATCCAATGGGGATTATAGGCATAGAAAATAATGGATTGTCCTTGGTTGTAGCGAGTAATGGCATCGGCTAGGAGTGCGGTATAGTTTCCTCGAGCATGTTCAACGGTATCTTGAAGTCCGTACACTTCTATTTGATGGTCGATCGCCAATTCACAAGACCAACCGGGATTGCATCCCACTAAATTTGCTTTCCCATCCCCATCAGAGTCAAAGAGTTTGGCAATTTCTGGATCTTGCAATTGTTCTAGATTAGAAATATTATATTTCTCCGCTGTTTTTTTATCAATTTGATAGCCTTGTATTCCTTTGGGGGTCAGAATTCCCACGGTCTGTAGTTTTTCTTCGCCGCCTGCATTGTCAAAAAATTGTTTGTGTCCAGGATCGTAGTACACGGTGCTATAATCTAGATCTCCATTGGCGATCGAAATATAAAGAGCCGGGTAGTCAAGTTCTTTAGGCGACTCTACTTGATAACCAAGTTTTTCTAGACCTATATTCACGATTTCGGTTTGAAAATACTCCTCGATCCAGTTACTATGGGCCGAACGGATGCTGACTCCTTGACCCGGTGAGCGGTTATTTTCAGTGGATTGGGGGGCGGGTTGACAGGCGATTAAACCTGTTAACAAAGCAGCTAAGGCTGTGACTAATATAAGTTTTCGGGATGGTTGTGCGCTCATTTTTTTCTATTAATCAAATATCTCTGAGGGAGGGTTAAAAGTTTCATTCAAACTCCCCGTTCGGTTTCTACAGGATCATTAATATTGTTAAGTTTGCTAAGACTGACTAAGAGATCCGACTGTTTAATCGTCCCAGCAAATTTTTCTTGCTCATCGACTACAGCGATCGCCTGGTTTTGTTGGCAGAGGTGAAACATATTTTCTAGGGTCGTTGAAGCCTTGACTTTGGGAACGTTCCTTTCCATGATGTCGGTAATGTGCTCGTTTCCTTGTGCGATCGCTGTTTCGAGGGTTTGTCTGTTGACAATACCAACGGGTTTACCATCAGCATCAACCACATACATCTGTTTCAGTTCATGGTATAACATTTGTTCCAGTGCAACTTTGGCAGAATTTTGACCCAGAGTCAATGGCATGGTTTGACGGGCAATGGTGCCTGCTTTAAGCACTTGAGCCCGGTTGACATCCTGAAGGAAGGCGCGGATGTAGCTGTCCTGCGGTTGAGTGACCAATTCTTCGGGTTTACCGACTTGGACAATGTAACCATCTTTCAACACCGCAATGCGATCGCCTAGTTTTAAGGCTTCGTGAATATCGTGGCTGATAAACACAATGGTTTTGTGCAGTTCTGTTTGCAGTCGGAGTAATTCATCCTGCATTCCCCGCCGAATCAGGGGATCGAGGGCGCTAAAGGGTTCATCCATCAGTAAAATAGCGGCATCTGTAGCCAAAGCGCGGGCTAACCCCACCCGTTGTTGCATGCCGCCACTCAGGGAAGAGGGTAAATAATTGGCCCATTGTCCTAAACCGACCCGTTCGAGTGTTTCCCAGGCTTTTTGACGACGCTTAATTTTGTTGACTCCCCGGATTTTCAGTCCATAGGCCACATTCTCAGCAACGGTTTTATGAGGCAATAACCCAAATCCCTGAAAAACCATCGATACTTTTGTTAACCGAATTTCCCGCATCCGTTTTTCATCTACATGGGCCACATCTTCCTCATCGATATATATCTGTCCACTGGTGGGATTAATCAATCGGTTGATACAGCGCACTAGGGTGGATTTGCCGGAACCGGATAACCCCATCACCACAAAGATTTCTCCCTGATTGATAGTCAGAGACACATCGGCAATCCCTAAAATATGATCCGTTAATTTTAATATCTCATCCCTGGTTTTTCCTTCGCGAAATAGCTTCAGGGCAGCCCGAGGTTGCTTTCCATAAATTTTGATCAGATTTTCGATTCTAATTTTAGTGTCTGAAGTGATCATGGATTGACTCCGGTATATGTTCCAGCACAGAAACGCTGCTATACTTAAGATATACGGTCACTTAGAACCTAGCAAATGTCAGGAACCTAGGTGGGATGTTTCCCCCGATCACAGATCGGGGGAATCCCGTTTGATTTCGGGGGCTTGCAGACCACGATACCTGACCAGCCTAAGTCTTCATTGACTGCGCTTTTTTGAGTCAAGACACCTACAAATGCGACGCTAATTTGTAGCCCTGTCGTCAACAGTTAAACATCTGTATCTAGGTTAAGGAAGTGCTGTTGAACTTACAAGCTCAAAAAATATTGGCGAAGCGAACTTTACCCTAGCAATAGGAGATAACCAACTTATGGAAAGTCTTTGTTCTGGATCGGAACAAAAAACCCCTTGACCCATGTCATCCTAGCTAAAGGGCATGGAACTCGTCAATCATGTCGTACCAATAAATATGGGTTCCCAATCCGTCATTGTTCTAGGCACAAAATTCATAAAGGGTTTCAAACAGGTGACATAGTGAAAGCGATTGTCACTAAAGGGAAAAAGATAGGTACGTATGTTGGTCGAGTAGCAACCCGTGCCACTGGGAGTTTTAATATTTCAACTAAGTGCGGGCTGGTTCAAGGGATTAGCTACAAATACTGCAAGCCTGTTCAAAGAAAAGATGGCTATGCATATCACTTTCAAGGGTACACGCCCCTTCGGGGAAGGCAAAAGGCTTGCATGCAAAAGGCAAAAGTAGAATTGATCCTTTTGCCTTTTGACTTTTGACTTTTGCCTTTGAGCGAAGCGAGTTGTGTTCCTCCCTCGTTTAAAAA
>JBFRWF010000362.1:0-7660 GCA_051439465.1 Xenococcaceae cyanobacterium
GTATTTTTTAGCATTTTGTAGTATACCATAATTAAAGGATTGGGCGTATGCCATACGCCCCTACATAATCGCGAAAGGGAGTGAAAAGTTGTGGGAATTTCTCTTGTCAAATTAATCCCAAATTCAAGGGAGTTAATTATGCGATTAGCACCACTTTATCAGCAAGATCGAGAACAGGCGATGGAGGAAGGAGAGATACGAGGAATCCAGCAGGGAAAGCGTTTTGTTGTGGAAAATTTGCTGCAAACTCGCTTTGGTTCATTAGATGAGGAGCTTGGTGCTATTATTGAACCGTTATTGGCTCTGCCGCCAGAAGATTTTACCTCCTTACTCCTGCAATTATCTAGTCTATCCCGCTCCGAGTTGTTAGCTTGTTTTAGAGATTGACATTTCTACAAAGGGATGGCAGATAGGTAATAATAAATTTAAGGTTCGGAAACTCTCTCCCGAACGACAGATAACTCCCTTTCCGAATTCAGAATTCAGACTTCAGAATTCTCTGGTAAATTCTTGAGAGGACTGACTTTGGCACGATAGAGCAGCTTCTCTCCCTGCCGATAGCCAATATAACGGACTTTCACCATATCTCCAGGTTGGGCAGTTCCTTCCATGAGCTGATGCCACTGAGGATCGTAAGGAAGTTCTTCGCCGACAGAGGCGATCGCCTCTACCCCCCACTGTTTTAATAACTGCTCTACTGGTTTAACTAGGGGCAGTAATCTGACTGCTGGTAACTGGGGATTTTTCTGAGCAGCAGCAGTAGCAGTCGGCCATTGCAGTAACCAAGATTCCAGCACTTGCAGGCTCGATTGCTGAAACTCCTGACTTAAAGACTCTCGCTGTTTTTCTATTTGCTGTTGCAGACGTTGATACTCCTGCTTTAACGATGCAAGTGCCGCTGATTCGGAGCTTTCTTTTTTAAGGGTACTGGGAAGAATAGATTCTGGCGAAAACATAGTCAGCAACTTACTCACTGGCACTTGCAACGCCTCAGAGAGTTTCAGCAGCGTTTCTATCTGCATTTTGGGCATCAAGCCGTATTGCAGCCGGATCAATTGCAGTTCAGAAACGCCAGAAATGCGACTTAGCTGCCTCAAATTGGAAATACCTACCTGCTGCATCAGTTGTTGCAACA
Organism: Xenococcaceae cyanobacterium; assembly: GCA_051439465.1. Lineage (GTDB taxonomy): Bacteria > Cyanobacteriota > Cyanobacteriia > Cyanobacteriales > JBFRWF01 > JBFRWF01. The sequence goes on from JBFRWF010000362.1 coordinate 1,136, forward strand.
GTTGGGAGTTTTTGCGGTAGGAAGACTGGCTCATGGATCAGTTATCAGTTATCAGTTATCAGCGCCTGACGGCGAGGGAACAGGCACTCGCTTCGCTCAAAGGCAAAAGGCAAAAGGCAAAAGGCAAAAGGAGGGGAGCAGGCAACAGGCAACAGGGAACAGGCAACAGGGAATAGGAAATAAGGAACAGGGGGCAATACTGCTCGGTTAAGAAAAGTTGTCGGTCCAGACAAGCAGAGGAGCAGGGGAGCAAGGGAGCAGGGGAAGGGGAGAGAGGGAATTAGAGCTTATCCGAGCAGTATTGGAACAGGGGGTAGTTAACCCGGATTTGGTCTGACATGGAAGGGTAGCGATCGCCTATTCGGTGTAGCGATCGCCCGCCCCAGATTTCACAAATCAAAGCAGCTTAGTTCAGAATACTCCGCAACATCCAGGCATTCTTCTCGTGGATACTCATCCGTTGAGTCAATAAATCAGCAGTGGACTCGTCGTTAGCACCCTCAGCAGCTTCGAAGACAGATCGTGCTGTCCGCACAACAGCTTCATTGCCTTCTACCAGCAGGCGAACCATTTCTTCTGCAGACGGAACGTCACGAGTTTCTTCAATTGAGGCTAATTCTGCATATTCGCTGTAGCTACCAGGAGCAGGATAGCCAAGGGTGCGAATCCGCTCAGCAATCTGATCCACTGCTGTCGCTAACTCTATGTACTCTTCCTCAAACATCAGATGCAGAGAGTTGAACATTGGACCAGTAACATTCCAGTGGAAGTAGTGAGTCTTCAGGTAAAGGGTGTAGGTGTCTGCTAATAGGCGACAAAGCCCCTCGGCAATCTCTTTGCGGTCTTTTTCATCAATGCCAATGTTAACTGGTGCAATTTTTTTGTTGATAGCTTGCATGGTTGTCTCCTGATTTTTCAACAGAACTATTCGCCTTTATCAGGCTAAATGCTTATGTAAAACTGAGCGTGGTGCACGGCGCACTCGACATTTGATTGTCTCTTTTCCGAGGCGCTGGTGAGCCTCGTAACGATGGCAACCAGAAAAGCCGAAGTATTGCCCATCTACTTCTAGCACGTCAATCGCTTCTCTCAAACCCTCTTGGGCAATGGACTCCATCAGCATCGCCACTTTTTCTGGATCGGTCTGTCGCGGCAGAGGACGGCGGATCTGCGCCACCGGAATTTCCTTAATCACAACCATCTTTTGCTTTGCTTCCTCCGTTTCCTATCCTTTCTCTATAAATCATAGTCGTTATGACTTCGAGTTGTCAATTTTTCCTGGCTGAGGTTATCTTAAGAAAACACTTGTGTTTTTCTTGAGCCCAAACGTGGCTATCGGTGCGTTGGCGGCTTAAACTGAGATCTTGCACCTTGAATTTAACTTCTAGTTTGGTCAAAGGCAGGGGGCAGTTCTCAGGCAGGAGGCTCCCGGGCAGTAGGCAGAAGGTTGTATGAATTGTGAATTGGATAAGTTATCTAACCCACCATTTACTCTTTCCTCCTGCCCCCTACCTTCCTCCTCCTGCCTCCTTGATACAATTCTCTATGAAGCTGCGCTTAAGGGAGCCTTCCTTCTTCCTTCTTCCTTCTTCCTTCACAAATCTTTTTTTTCGACCTGTCATCTAACAGGGTCTTGGAGCTAAAATATTATGCCATTTTTCAGACTTCATAATTCAGCATTCAGACTTCCTTTATCACAATAATTCAAAAGAGATAGACAAAGGCAGTAAGGCGGAGAAGTAGCAAGGATGACTGCTGAAAATACTCCTTATACGATCCCGATCGGGGAATTTATAGCCTCGAAGCAGGCTAGCTTGTTTCAAACCTTGAAGCAGCCTCGATTTAGTGGTCAACTGGTGCTCAGAGATCCAAAGGGAAGAGAATCGATCTTTTATCTCTATCTGGGTCGTATCATGTATGCCACTGGAGGAACTCATCCAGTGAGACGGTGGAAAAGGAATTTAGCAGTCCACCTTCCTCAGATAGCTTCTGATCTTGCAACACTACAACCGGATCTGGCTGCTACCGCTGCTGGGGACTTCAATATCTGTTGGGAATATGATTTGTTGTGTTTATGGGTAAAGCAGCAAAAAATCACCCGCGAACAAGTAACCAGAATGATTAGCGCTGTGATTGCTGAAGTCTTGTTTGATCTCACCCAGACAGGGGAGGTGACATATTACGTCAAGCCAGACAAATATTTATCTACGAAAATCTTTTTGATTGATGCAGATCAGGTGATTGTAGAAGCTTGGAAGCTTTGGCAAGCTTGGCAGGCGGCTAAAGTAGCTGATCGTTCTCCCAACACTGCACCAGTGATCAGAAAGCCGGAACAATTGAGATTGCGCTCATCAGATCAAACTTACCAAGCTCTGAGCAAACTATTGGATGGGCAACACAGTCTGCGTGACCTAGCGGTGCAGATGAAACGAGATATGGTACAAGTAACTCGCTTACTAATGCCCTACATTCAATTGGGGTTAGTGGAATTAGTGGAAATTCCCGATCTACCAGCTCCGGTTGCACCGCCAAAGCAGGAGATGCCGACCCCTGCGGAGTCTTCCAAATTGCTGATTGCCTGCGTGGATCGCGACCCTTTGATTTGCCAAACTATGGAAAAGATCCTCACAGCAGCAGGCTATCAGTTTCTTGGCGTGAATGATGCCCTGGAGGCGATCGCACTTTTTTTAGCCCATTTGCCCGATTTGATCTTTATAGATATGATGATGCCCAATCCCAATGGTTATGAAATTTGCGACCAGTTACGCAAACTTCCTATTTTTCGTGATACCCCCATCATAATTTTGACTGAGAATGAGGGCATCATCGACCGCGTTAGAGCTAAAATGGTGGGTTGCTCAGATTTTATGAAGAAACCAGTGGATGCTGAGACATTGCTAGGTGCGATCGCTAACCATCTAAAACAGGACATTCTTACTTAAACCTCCTACCTTACTCAGTACCTGGACAAAAATAAAAATTGCTGGCTGAGAAGGGCAGGAGGCAGGAGGCAGGAGACAGAGGAGGGATTTACAGCTAATTTACAATTCTTTACACAGCATCCTTTATTTATGTCCGACTACTTATCACTATACATGTCAGCTAAATTGCTGATGACAAAAGGTAGTGATTTACCTTAGTAATGAAATTAAGGGAGCTATAGGCTCCTAAGAAACACACCTCTCAAGAAGCACATCTTGGTCTTAGAGCATGTTTGAAAAGTAGGTTGAGTTAAGTTGTTTGGGGGAAACCTCTCCCCGTCGAATCGTGTCTCCCTGTCGACCATATCTCTCTCCTCCAGCTTATCTATGGACTTTTCAAACACCTTCTTGTTTGGAGCCAGCGTCGCATTTTGTTGCAGCTCACATCACGAGCCCACATTTGAGAGTTATACTTAATATATTGAGGACTATTCACTTATACTCACAAGTACATCCTGTTCGTACCGTGGCTTCTAAAAATCTCCATCCAACAGATTTACTAAAGGAATTATCTAGATCTCAAGCTGATGGCTGCTTACAAGCATCCAATGGTTCAGTTGACTGGCTAATTTATTTTCATCAAGGAAAGTTAACCTATGCCACTCATTCAGTAGACCCCTTTGAGCGACTTGAACGGCATCTACGTCGTTTGAGTTATGAGATTACTACTCTGACTAACGAAATTTTCACCCAAGCGCGTTTAAACTTTGAAACTGAATCCCAAAATGATTCGACTCAAAAATCTTCTGATTATCAAGCTATTTGTTGGCTAGTTGAGCAGCAATACATCAACAATATCGAGGCGGCAAAATTAGTAGAAACCTTAACTCAGGAGGTATTTGAATCATACCTATTATCAGATGGCGAGGAAAATTTTATAGTAAGATATGATGAATCCCCTATATTCTGTAGTCTCGACTTGCAAAATCTTCTTAAAAAATGTCGGGATAAATTGCAATCTTGGCAAGCTTTAGGCCCACAGATATGGTCCCCTTATCAGCGCCCTTATTTTTCGGTTACAACCCACATGCCTCGGGGGATTTCAGTAGAACAAGGAAAGAAACTAGGCAGGCTATTGAGAGGATTTAGTTTTCGTCAGCTTGCTGTTATCTTAAATCAAGATGAGCTGATATTAGCTCAAAGATTGTATCCTCTCATTAAGAATAAAACTATTATCTTACGCGACCCTCAGCCACCTTTTGATCGATTACCTAAAATCTATAATGATTTTCTTGAAGAGAGTTCCAGTGCCACAGCAAATTTGCCAACTGATATTCAGAAAGAAGAAGATATGAATTTAGCTGGCACTGGTATACCTAATATTCCAGGGGAACAGAAAAATTGGAAAATAGTTTGTATTGATGATAGCCCGACAATGCTGAAGGAGATTCAGCGATTTTTAGATGAAAATGAAAATTTTTCTGTTTTCACAATTAGTGATTCACTAAAAGCTCTGATGAAAATCATTCAAATTAAGCCTGACTTAATTTTGTTAGATGTGGGAATGCCAAATCTCGATGGCTACAATCTCTGCTCTCTGCTCAGAAAGTATTCCCAATTTAAGACGACACCGATTGTGATGGTGACGGGGAATAAAGGCATCATAGATCGAGCGAAAGCCAAGTTAGTAGGATCCACTGACTATCTGACAAAGCCTTTCACCCAATCGGAGTTGCTCAAAATAGTCTTCAGGTATTTAACTTGAGGTTGCTGCTTGAGGAGCTCGAATTGTTCACTTTTTGTTTTTTACGAGGAACCAGAACATGATTAAAGTTTTAGTTGTAGAAGATGTTCCTTCCGAACAGGAGTTAATTAGTAGTTATTTGCGCGAAGGTGGCTATAACGTTATCAATGCTAATGATGGAAAAGAAGCTCTCAACAAGACCATAGAAGAAAAGCCAGATGTGGTGGTTACGGATGTGGTCATGCCAGGAATGAATGGCTTTGAGTTGTGTCGTAGCTTGAAGAAGAATCCAGCTACCCAGAATCTCCCCGTTGTTGTTTGTACTTCTAAAAATCAGGATCTAGATCGTCTTTGGGGCATGAAACAAGGGGTTGATGTTTATTTGACCAAACCCTTTACTCAAGAGGAAATTATTCGAGCTGTCAAATCTGTTGTGGCTTAATTAATCAATATTCAACTACCCCCCTCGTGCTTTCTTCACGGACGTTACTTGAAAATAGTCAGGTTCTTAACTCAATGAATACTTCAAAAGATACACTTGAATCGAGCCAATTACAGAAAAATCTCGGCGATCCTTATCTAAAGCTACAACTGGATCAACGGACATCGGCTGCTTTGCCTATGAAGCATGCTAAAGAGGTTCTTGTTGTTGCAGTTGAGCGTATCACGTCTATGCCGAATATGCCTGCCTGCGTTCTCGGATTGCTCAACCAACGCAGTCGGGTGTTATGGGTTGTCGATCTGCCTCAAATGTTAGATTTGCAGGCTCTCGAAAGAGATGTTCAAAACTACAACATCGCCATTGTGCGGGTTGGGAACACCCCTCTGGGATTGCTTGTAAAGGAAGTAAAAGGGGTGATGCGAACTGTAGAAGATTCAATTCAGTCACCAATTGGAACTGTTGCTTCAGGTTTAATTCCCTACCTCCGGGGTTGTGTTCTGCAAGAGACTTCCGTTGTACTGGTTCTAGATGCTGAGGCAATTGTAAATTCACCAATTCTTCACAATAACTAGTATCGCAAACGTCAGTCAAAAGTCAGCGGAAATAAACCACCTAATTGCAGCGAGTGACGCAGGCAGTCTTGCCAGAGTGCATCCGAATCTTGCGGAAATATGCTCAGCAGGAACAAGGAGACAAGTAGATACCAACCTTTTTAAAACGGCTGAACCTCTTGTTATAACTGAATTGTAGCGATTTGTCGATGGCAACGCGATCACCCTTACCATCCATTTTTATTTTAAGTGAGCGCAACACTCTTGGCAACCCCGTAGCCATGTTAAGGCTTGTTTTTACTTAGCGATCGCCGAATGGCACGCTCAATAAGAGGCAATCAGCCAGCGTAAGCCCAGTATTTTCTTGGTCTGAGGCGATTTCTGTAGGGTGCGTCCTTGCGCGTCTTTTATGCTTCGGAACCTACCAGTTTTGGTGCTTGAGCGCCGCAGGACATCGCCCCTCCCTTGGGCAATGGTGCCCAAGCGCTGATCGCGCAACGACCCGGATGATGCTACAATGATGCCACCATAGGGCTTTCAGCTTAAGGAGCGTGCCATTCAGCGATCGCCCTATAGCGGAGTTATATACCAAAATGCTCTCGGAGCAAGCTAGACTGCTTGGTTTTGGTGGGCTACGGTGGATAGTTAGTTAAGATGAAGTTATCGCCGTCTAACCCACCCTACGCAAGGTTTTAATATTTTCTTTATAGATACCTTCTAGAGCGCCGGTTCAGTAGAACTATTTGACAAAAAAAGCAAAATATGTATTCTGTAGGGGCGAAGCATTCGGGGAGTAATTTATGGCGATCGCCCAAGATTTTTTATCCGAATGCTTCGCCCTAACCGAGTGCTTTATAGGTCTGCACA
>JBFRWF010000363.1:0-59013 GCA_051439465.1 Xenococcaceae cyanobacterium
TATTTAGTACCAGCAGCAATGTTGCCAGATGTAATAGACTTGGATCAGTTACGTACAGGCCAGCGGCGAGAAGGTGTTTTCTATGGTTTTGTGGTGTTCCTATTGAAGCTAAGTATAGCGATTGCGCTCCTTTTAATTGGCAAAATTCTAGATTGGATGGGTTATATTCCTGGAGCAGCTTCAAACTTACAACCAGATAGTGCCTTGTGGGCAGTTCGAGCTTTAATGGGACCCATTCCTGCCAGTTTTTTGATTGGAGCTTTGATCCTAGTTTATTCTTATCCGATTACAAAGAGCATACATGAAGAAATTGTCAGTAAGCTTCAAAAAAATAGTTAGAAAGTTGGCAAAGACGGCAAAATCCAAAATCGAACTCACGTTTTCAGTTACTCAATTATAGGCGATCACCTTATATCGAACTCAGGTCAGATGCTGTAAGGCTTCCATAGTTTGCGCTGCCGTAGGCACTCGCTCTGCGAGACCACTCTTTTTGTGAGAAATGCGGGAAACCAGTCTGGGAGAGCCATCTTTACTCACCGTTCGCTCATTTTTAAATTGAGTGGCTTAATAAATGAGGCAAACAACTCTCTTTACAACGCTTTCAGCCATTTGAGAGGAGACAGAGGGGAAATTTCATCCGACCGCTCTGTCAACGAAGCGATTGGGATTTGAATAATTTTAGTTAGCGATCGCATGCATCTCAATTTCCTCTGGCTTCCCCCTCTCTACATCCTCTTAAATCCTTATGTCGTAAGCTTTTCCGCCGTTATAATTCTGAAGGGCTCAGAAATTTGAGCGAACGGTGAGTCTTTACTTTTGCCTGCTTGCATAAGTAAGTTAGAAGGGGGTCTAAAAGAAAACAAGCAACGATGACGAGAGTGAGACAGAATGCTAAAACATTAATAGAGCTGCTGGCAAAGAGGGCAGTTGTCCAACCAGGGTCGCTGGCTTATATATTTTTGTCAGATGGAGAAACAGAAACAGACCGATTAACTTACTCCGAACTAGACAAACAGGCAAGGGCGATCGCCTGCAGTCTCCAGAAGCAGACCAGAAGAGGAGAAAGAGCATTACTGCTGTATCCGCCAGGGTTAGAATTCATAGCTGCTTTTTTCGGGTGTTTGTATGCAGGTGTGGTAGCAGTACCCACTTATCCACCCAGAAAGAATCAAAAAATGACCAGGTGGAAGGCGATGGCCTCAGATGCTGGGGCTACAGTGACTCTCACCACTGCATCTCAGTTGAGCAAAATAGAGAGTCGCTTTGCCGAAAATCCAGAATTAGCCCGGTTGAGGGTTATTGCTACGGATAAAATCCCCAGCCACTTAGGTTCAGACTGGGAGGAGGTGGAAGTAAGCCCTTCTATCCTGGCTTTTCTCCAGTACACTTCGGGTTCTACAGGGAAGCCAAAAGGAGTGATGGTAAGTCATGGGAATTTGCTCCACAATTCGGAATATATTAAACAAGCATTTGAACTTACACCAGACAGTGTATCTGTATCTTGGTTACCCAGCTTTCACGATATGGGGCTGATTGATGGAGTTATTCAACCTCTATATACTGGATTTCTAGGGGTTCTGATGTCGCCTGTTGCCTTCCTTCAAAAGCCGATTCGATGGCTACAGGCAATTTCACGGTACAAGGCAACTCATTGCGGCGGTCCGAATTTTGGTTACGAGTTGTGTGTAAACAAGATTGCTACAGAAGAAAGAGTTTCCCTCGATCTAAGTAGTTGGTGTAGTGCTTATAACGGTGCAGAGCCAGTTCGCCGAGAAACCTTAGAGCGGTTTGGCAGCTATTTCGCTGATAGCGGTTTCCAGCCCAAGTTCTTCTATCCCTGTTACGGTATGGCTGAAGCTACCCTGATGGTTTCGGGGGGACTGGTAAAAGATGAGCCAGTTTTCTGTAGGGTTGTCTCAGAGGCGCTGGCAAAAAATCGGATTGTAGCGACATCTGAAAACACCAAGAATGTCAGGCATTTGGTAAGTTGCGGGCTCTCTTGGCTCGATGCCAAAATTGTTATTGTTAACCCGGAACATAAGCGACAGTGCGCTCCTGATGAGGTAGGAGAGATTTGGGTGTCTGGTTCTAGTGTAGCCAAAGGCTATTGGCTCAAACCAGAGCAGACAGAAGAAACATTCAAGGCATACCTAGCAGATACTGGTTCTGGACCATTTTTGCGCACGGGGGATTTGGGATTTATTAAGGATGGAGAGTTGTTTGTTACCGGACGACTCAAGGATTTGATTATCATCCGGGGAGGGAACTATTATCCCCAAGATATAGAATTAACAGTAGAACAGAGCCATCCCTCACTGAGAGCGAGTTGTAGTGCGGCGTTTTCGATAGATGTGGATGATTCAGAAAGGCTGGTTGTGGTGGCGGAAGTAGAACGCCATGCTATAAAAGGGCTGGATATAGAAGCAGTAGCTCGAAGCATTCGCAAAGCAATTTCACTACAGCATGAGTTGCAAGTTTATGCGATAGCGTTACTTAGGACTGCCAGCATTCCCAAAACTTCTAGCGGCAAAATTCAGCGCCATGCTTGTCGTCTTGGGTTCCTGGAAAATACTCTGAATATAGTAGGTTCTTGGCAATTAGAAAATAATGGTTCAGAACCTTCCATCTATGGAACAGATGAAAAAGCCACAAACAATAATTCAGATGAATTCGTTCTATCGGGGGCAGATGTTACCGCTGAATTGATTTCCAGTTATACTGAAACTGTCGGGGATATTCAACAAACTCTTGCCGGTGAAGACCGCGAACTGGATAAATTGCCGCAACAGCCCGAGCCATTGAGTCGGAAAAATATTAGCCGACAGTTGGACAAGAGCCAGAAATTAGAAAGTGAATTAAAAGGCTCTAGACATAGGGATGAAGAAATTCAAAATTGGCTCTTTGATTGGCTGGCAAGAAGATTGAAAATAGCCAAAGAATCCATAGATAATGGCAAATCTTTTGCCGATTATGGCTTGGATTCAATAATGGCAGTAGAATTGGCTGAAGATTTGTCATCCTGGTTGTCACAGACAATTGAACCAAGTATAGCCTGGAATTTTTCAAACATTAAAGATTTGACAGAATATTTAGGCCGGGGAAAATATACTTCCTCTGCTGAAGGGAATGAGGTTTCAGAGACGGACATATCCTCAGAGGTAAAAAAACTTTCAGATTTCTCACCTTCCCCTTATTCGACTAAAAATTTTAGTTCTGCCAGAGAAGCGCAAAAAAATGAACCAATTGCCATAATTGGGATGGATTGTAGATTTCCAGGGGGAGCTAATAATCCAGAAGCATACTGGCGTTTGCTAAGGGATGGGAGAGATGGAATTGCAGAAATTCCAGCCAATCGCTGGCCGGTAGATAAGTATTACGATCCAGACCGGGAAAAACCGGGAAAAATGTACGTGCGTAAAGGTGGATTCATAGATAAAGTCGATAAGTTCGACCCCCTTTTCTTTGGCATTTCCCCCCGGGAAGCAGCGCGGATGGACCCGCAACAACGGCTATTACTAGAAGTAAGCTACTCGGCTATAGAAAACGCAGGAATAGCGCCAGAGAAGTTAACAGGAAGCAAGACAGGTATATTTGTGGGGATATGTTTTGATGACTATGCTTCATTAAGTATTAAGTCGGGGGACTTAGAACGGATTGATGCTTACACTAGCCTGGGGAATAATAGAAGCATTGCCGTCGGCAGATTATCTTATATATTAGGGGTAACCGGACCGACAATGCAGCTAGATACCTCTTGCTCCTCTTCATTATTAGCAATTCATCTGGCTTGTCAAAGTCTCCGCAGTGGCGAGAGCGATTTAGCCTTAGCAGGGGGAGTCAATTTAATCTTGTCGCCAGAAGTAACCATTGGCTTATGCAAACTGAAAGCCCTTGCTGCTGATGGTCGCTGTAAAACCTTTGACGCAGCAGCAGATGGCTATGGTAGAGGAGAAGGATGCGGCATAGTAGTGCTAAAACGTTTATCCGATGCTCTGGCTTCAGGGGATAATATTCTGGCTTCCATCCGAGGTTCGGCTGTAAACCATGACGGGAAAAGTAATGGTTTAACAGCTCCCAATGGTAAAGCTCAGGAAGCTGTAATCTCTCAAGCACTGTTAAATGCTAGGGTAGAGCCAACTCAGATTCAATATGTAGAAGCCCACGGCACGGGAACATCTTTAGGAGATCCCATCGAAGTTCTGGCTTTGTCCGAGGTTTTAGGGAAAAGTCGGGCAAAGGAAAATCCCTTATATATCGGTTCGGTAAAAACCAACTTCGGACACACCGAAGGAGCTGCTGGAGTAGCGGGTTTGATGAAAGTAGTGCTGGCATTGCAGCATAAAGAAATACCGCCCCATCTCAATTTAAACTCCCCCAATCCCTACATACCTTTTGAACAACTTCCAGTAGCAGTTCCCACTCAGCTAACTGCCATAGAAGAAAGACCATCTCCTTTATTAGCGGGAGTCAGTTCTTTTGGGATGAGCGGAACTAACGTTCATATTATCCTGGAAGAAGCACCGTTAAAATTCAAAATTCATCTGCGACAGCAGCGACGCGCTGCGTCAGCAGGGGCGAAGCCCAGTCTAAATTCAAAATTCAAAAAAGAACGTCCCTTACATATATTGACTTTGTCGGCGAAAACAGAAAATGCGTTATCAGAATTAGTTAGCAGCTATCAAACTTATCTGGAAACTCATCCGGAATTAGAATTAGCAGATATTTGTTATACGGCTAATACCGGGCGGAACCACTTTAACCACAGACTTGGCGTAGTAGCATCAAGCACCGAAGAAGTATTAGAAAAACTAAAGCAATACAACAATAATAGCGTTTCAGTAGGAGTATTTTTATCAGAAGTAACCAAGACTATTTCCCCGAAAATAGCATTTCTCTTCACTGGGCAAGGTTCTCAGTATGTAGGGATGGGACGGGAACTTTACGAAACCCAGCCGCTGTTCAGGGAAATTTTATCCGAATGCGATCACCTTGTGAGTCCCTATTTAGAAAAACCCTTGCTCTCTATACTATATCCAGAAGAGGGAGTTTTTTCGCCAATAAATGAAACAGCTTACACTCAACCTGCCTTATTTGCCCTGGAATACGCCCTGTATCAGTTATGGATTTCCTGGGGAATAAAACCAAATGCTGTCATGGGTCATAGTGTGGGAGAATATGTGGCAGCCTGTGTGGCAGGGGTATTTAGTTTAGAAGATGGGTTAAGATTAATTGCTACTAGGGGGCGTTTAATGCAAAAATTGCCCGCAGATGGCTCGATGGTAGCAGTTTTAGCTACAGAAAAAAAGGTCAGAAAAATCTTAAACTCAGAAGTCGTAATCGCAGCATACAACGGACCGGACAATATCGTAATCTCGGAAAAAAAAGCAGGAGTAGAAAAAGCGATCGCCTCTTTAGAAGCAGAGGGGATAAAAACCAAAAAACTCAATGTATCCCATGCTTTCCACTCCCCCTTGATGGAACCAATGCTGGCAGAGTTTGAAACCATAGCCAATGGCATTAACTATCATCAACCTCAAATCCCCATCATCTCTAATGTTACAGGAAACCGGGCATATGATAGCATTGCGACACCTCAATATTGGGTAAATCATGTCTGCCAACCGGTTAGATTTTCCCAAAGTATGGAAACTTTGCACTCCCTGGGTTATGAAGTATTTTTGGAAATCGGACCAAAACCAGTTTTATTGGGCATGGGGCGACAGTGTTTACCTGCTGATGTAGGATTATGGTTGCCTTCTTTACGTCTAACTAATAAACCAGAATTAATCGAGGAAAATAATCCAAAATCCAAAAGACAAAATCCAAAATCGAATGACTGGCAGCAAATCCTGATGAGTTTAGCTCAATTATACGTGCGGGGGGTGAAAGTAGATTGGTTGGGGTTTGATGGAGACTATAAACGTAGCAAGATGGTGCTGCCAACTTATCCATTTCAACGAGAAAGATATTGGGTAGAAACCCCCCAAGAGAATTACCGCAAAAAGCAATTTTTGACCGGAACAAAGGGAGTGCATCCGCTACTAGGTTCCCGACTAAACTCAGCAATAATTCAATTTGAGGGGGAAATAGCTCGGGAGCAGCTTGCATATTTGAAAGACCATCGTGTCGGCGGAAAAATTGTTTTCCCAGGGGCGGGATACATAGAAATGGCGCTCGCCGCAGGAGCGGAAGTAAGCAAAACCGAACAATTAGGATTAGAATCAGTATCAATCCAACGAGCATTAGTTCTGTCCGAATCAGAAACAAAGATAGTTCAATTAATCCTAACTCCAGAGAATAACCAAGGCTATACATTCCAAATTTATAGTCTCGCAGCTACAGACTGGACGCTTCATGTCACGGGGAAACTATTGTCGCAAAATGTACAAGAAATATTACCCCCTAACCAAGGGGAGGCGGCAAAGTTAGCATCAGCTTTCGAGGGAATCGCGTCAGAAATAGACCTAGTTGATTATTACCGGAAACTTCAAGAGCGAAAACTAGAATACGGTCAAAGTTTCCAAGTAATAGAAAAAATATGGCGGCTAGATAATTCAAAGGCTCTGGGTAAGGTAAAATTGCCAGAAAGCTTAAGGGGCGAGGAATCGGAGTACTACTTCCACCCAGTAATCTTAGATGGATGCCTGCAAATTATCCTGGCAACCCTTCCAGAAGAAAGTAAGTTGAAAACCTATTTGCCAATTGGATGTGAAAAAATAAAAATATATCAGCGTCCGGGCAAAGAACTGTGGAGTATGGCTACCATAGCTGAAATTTCACCAGAGGGAGAAATAATCACAGCAGATCTTACCCTGGAAACACCAGATGGATTCTTGGTGGCTACTCTAGAAGGAATGCAGCTAAAACGAGCAGTCATTTCCGACTTATCAACCCAGACATGGACTAATTGGCTCTATGAAGTAAAATGGCAGCAGCAAATTCTTTTTGCTTCTCCACAACGAGTACCAGACTACTTGCCCGCCATCAAGGAATATAACAGGAGCCTTCAATCAGAATTAAAAGAATTAATAGCAAATTCAGACTTAGATACATATAAAGAAGCCGTTCAAGACTTAGAGAAGCTCAGTCTGGGATATATAATCAAAGCCTTCAAAACTTTAGGGTGGAATCCCCAAGTAGGGCAAAGCTTCACCGCCGACTCCCTAGCTCAACAACTAGGGGTAATAAACAAGTATCGGCGACTTCTCGCTCGCCTGTTAGAAATCCTAGGCAATGAAGGAATTCTGCGACAAAAAGATAGGGAGTGGACAATCGCATCTAATGGCGCGCAAATAGAATTAGAAGAGTTTAAAAACACAATCAGAGCCAAATATCCAGCCGGGTTAGCAGAACTAACATTGTTAGAGCGTTGTGGCTCGCAACTAGCAGAAGTACTACAAGGAAAAGTAGATCCAGTACAATTAGTATTCCCGGAAAATGACCTAACCGCAGCGTCCGAATTATATCAGAAATCCGATGAGGCAAAAATAGGTAACGTCCTCATGGAAAAAGCTATAAGTTTGGCCCTGGAAAAGTTACCATTAGGACGTGGGGTACGCATAGTAGAAATCGGAGCGGGAACCGGAGGAACCACCAGCTATTTACTACCCCATCTCAATCCAGAGCGGACAGAATATGTATTTACAGATATAGGAGCTTTGTTTACCACCAAAGCAGCACAGAAGTTTCGGGATTATCCCTTTGTGGAGTATCGAACCTTGGACATGGAAAAAAATCCAGCAGAGCAAGGTTTTGAGAACCATAATTATGACATAGTAGTAGCAGCAAATGCAGTACACGCCACAAAAGACTTGCGTACCGCATTGCACAATATCAAACAATTATTAGCGCCGGGGGGAATGTTAGTCCTGCTAGAGGGAACTGCACCTCTGGGTTGGGTAGATTTAATCTTCGGATTGCTGTATGGATGGTGGCGATTTGCGGATATTGAATTGCGCCCCAACTATCCCTTGCTGAATGAGTCTCAATGGCAGAAATTATTACCAGAAGTAGGATTTTTTGATGTCGGTATCTTCGAGATAGAAACCCAAGCAGTCATCATCGCTAAAGCTCTGAGCAATATTGCTGAAAGCAGTGAGGGAAGAAAATGGCTGATATTAGCAGACGAAATGGGAGTAGCTCGACAATTAGCATCCAGGCTACAAGAGGGAGGAGAAGAATGTAGCTTGGCGTTCTATGGGGATTCATACGAGCAAATAGCCGATAATGAATTCTCCATCAATTATGCAACACCTGAGGAATTTCAGCAGCTATTAAAAATTATTGGCGAGGTGGATTGCATAGTATCCTGTTATTCGCTGGATGCGTCACAAGAGGAAAACCCAGAAACCCTTAGCCTGATGGGATGCACCGCTACCATGCATCTAGTCCAAGCTTTAGTAGCAGCGTCATTTAAGCCGCCTCGTCTGTGGTTGGTAACTCGGGGTGCCGTATCAGTTGAGGAAGAAGAATTATTACCGGGAATAGCATTCTCAACTCTATGGGGAATGGAGAAAGTTATTGTCCTCGAACACCCGGAACTGAATTGTAGCAGAATAGATTTAGACCCAAAAATGGGAGTTCCCGAAGCAGGGAAGGCGCTGTTTGAGGTTCTTGGCGCATCAGATAGTGAAGGGGAAGTAGCATTGAGGGGGGAAAATCGCTATGTACCTCGTCTGGTGCGCCATCAACCACCCACAACAGAGGGACTCGTTGTGCCGCAAGCAGAGTCATTCCGTCTGATGGCTTCTCCGAGGGGAAGCCTGGAAAACTTAAAATTACAGCCAACGAAACGTCGCATTCCGGGTGCATTTGAGGTAGAGATCCGAGTTATGGCTACAGGATTGAATTTCCTCGATGTTTTAGATGCTTTGGATGCTCTCCCCTTCAAACGAGATGGCTTTGGGGTTGAATGTGCCGGAGAAATAGTGGCGATCGGGGAAGGAGTGACAGATTTTAAGGTAGGAGACTCGGCGATCGCAATGGCGGCTGGAAGTTTTAGCCAGTATGTCACGGTAAATGCAGCTTTGGCGAGTCATAAGCCAGAGAATCTTAGTTTTGAAGAGGCGGCAACCATTCCAGTCAATTTCTTAACGGCTTACTATACTCTGCACCACATCGCCAAAATTGCAGCCGGTGACAGGATCTTGATTCATGCTGCCGCAGGGGGAACTGGGATGGCAGCGGTGAAAATAGCTCAACAGGCAGGAGCTGAAGTATTTGCCACAGCTTCTGAGAGTAAATGGGAATTCCTCAAGTCCTTGGGTGTAAAACATATTGCGAATTCCCGCACCTTGGATTTTGCTGATGAAATAATGGCAATAACTCAAGGAACCGGAGTGGATATTGTCCTCAACTCCCTCTCTGGAGAATTCATTCCCAAAAGTCTATCGGTTCTCAAAACTGGAGGGCGCTTTGTAGAAATAGGCAAGGGGGATATTTGGTCGTCGTCCGAAGTAGCTGCCGTTAGACCGGATGTATCCTACTCTATAGTAGATCTAGTAAAAACGAGCTTAGATCGACCCGAATTAATCCAATCCATGCTGCGTCAACTTTTACGGCAGTTTGCAGCAGGGACCCTCGCGCCTTTACCAAAAACAGTTTTTTCTCTGACGGATGCTGCAAAAGCATTCCGCCTAATGCAGCAAGCCAAGCATATTGGTAAAATTGTCATCTCCCTGGATGGGCAAAAGTCAGTTTCCGAAAGCCAGCTAACCTTCAACGAGGATGGTACTTACCTGGTTGCTGGCGGTTTGGGAGGTTTGGGTTTACTCATAGCACGCTGGATGGTGGAGAAGGGAGCAAGACATTTGGTGCTGGTTTCGCGCAGTCAACCCAAAGATGCCGCACCGGATAAGTTAAAAGAGTTGGAACAGTTAGGGGCTGATGTAGTAGTAGCTACAGCAGACGTATCGGATAGGGAACAAATAGCCCGGATAATAGAAGAAATAACCAAAAATTCACCCCCATTGCGGGGGATAATCCATGCAGCAGGGGTATTGTCCGATGGGCTGCTGAAAAACCAAACCCAGTCCGGTTTTGCCAAAGTATTGGCACCGAAAGCGATGGGGGGGTGGCATCTCCATACTTTGACTCTGGATATGCCTTTGGACTTCTTTGTGGTCTTCTCTTCTGTAGCGGGACTGCTAGGAAATCCAGGTCAAGCAAATCATGCAGCCGCAAATGCTTTTCTCGATGCCTTGGTATATCATCGTCGGGCAATGGGGCTACCGGGTTTGAGTATTAATTGGTCAGCAGTAGCCCAAATAGGAGCAGCAGCCAAACCGGAAGTTATCGATGGGATGAAGGAAAAAGGAATGCTGGCTATAACTCCTCAACAGGTGCTGTCAGTATTTGAATATTTGCTCCCCACCTCTTGTACTAGGGTAGGAGTATTGCCAGTGGATTGGGCGGAGTATTTAAAGTATTATCCCACCACCACCTTTTTAACAGACTTACAAGCTAGAAAACAAGATTTATTAGCAGCAGCGCCAGTTGATGACTTAATTCAACAGCTAGAAGCAATGGCAGTCTCTTCCCGTCGCAGTTATTTCTCCGCTTACGTAGAAGCTCAGGTAGCCAAAGTTTTGGGGTTCAATGGAGCAAAGCAGATCGACAGGAAGCAAGGATTTTTCGCTTTGGGGATGGACTCGTTAACTTCGGTAGAATTGAGAAATCGCCTTGCTACCAGTTTGGGATGCACTTTGTCTTCAACCCTTGTTTTTGACTATCCAACGGTGGAGACGCTGGTAGATTATTTAGCTGTTGAGGTACTTGGTTTAGAATTAGACAAAGAAGAAGACAGGGAGAAAATTGCGGATGTAGCAACGGGAGAACAAATATCAGTAGCTAACATAGAAGAATTACTGGATGAAGAGCTGGCCGATATTGAAAAATTGTTGGATTAATTATAGAAAAAGGGAATGAAAGGAACTACAGACATTCAAAATTATGAAAGATTACAAAGAGCTCTTCAGGCGTTAAAGAAAATGCGTTCCAAGCTAGAAACCTTGGAACGGGCAAAAACAGAACCGATCGCCATTGTGGGGATGGGTTGTCGCTTTCCCGGAGGAGCAGACAACCCAGCTGCTTTCTGGCAGTTATTACACCAGGGAGTAGATGCCATAACCGAGGTGCCCGGAGAAAGATGGGACATCAATTACTACTACGATCCCAACCCGGAAACTCCCGGAAAGTGCAATACTCGCTATGGCGGATTTGTCCAGCACTTAGACGAATTCGACCCACAGTTTTTTGGCATCTCCCCCAGGGAAGCTGCAAGTATGGATCCGCAACAGCGCCTGCTGCTAGAAGTAAGCTGGGAAGCTTTGGAGAATGGGGGGATAGCACCAGAAAGTCTAGCAGGTAGTTTGACTGGAGTGTTTATCGGCATCTGTACCAGTGACTATTCCCAACGCTTGCTAACCAGAGATGAAAGGGAAATTGATGCTTACTTGGGTACGGGGAATGCCCATAGCGCGGCATCCGGTCGCTTGTCCTATATTTTAGGATTAACTGGACCGAGTATGTCGGTGGATACGGCTTGCTCTTCTTCTTTAGTGTCAGTTCATTTAGCTTGCTTATCTTTGCGCAATGCCGAATGCGATCTAGCACTAGCAGGAGGGGTAAACCGCCTGATATCCCCGGCATATAGTATTAATTTCTCCAAAGCCGGGATGCTGTCTCCACATGGTCGTTGCAAGACTTTTGACTCCTCGGCAAATGGTTTCGTCCGCAGTGAAGGATGCGGGATAATTGTACTAAAGCGTCTCTGTGATGCTCTAGCACAAGGCGATCGCATCCTGGCTATAATTAGAGGTTCTGCAGTCAATCAAGACGGGCGATCGAGCGGCTTAACAGTACCCAATGGACTTTCCCAGCAAGCTGTAATTCGTCAAGCTTTAGCCAATGGCAAAGTAGAGCCATCTCGGATAAGCTATGTAGAAGCACACGGAACCGGCACTTCCCTGGGAGATCCCATTGAAGTAGGAGCTTTAGCTGGGGTGTTTGGTGCAGGACGTTCCCCAAATAACCCCTTAACCGTCGGTTCGGTTAAAACTAACATCGGACATCTAGAAGCAGCTGCTGGCATAGCCGGGTTAATCAAGGTAGTATTGGCACTACAACATGCAGAGATTCCCCCCCATCTC
Organism: Xenococcaceae cyanobacterium; assembly: GCA_051439465.1. Classification (GTDB taxonomy): domain Bacteria; phylum Cyanobacteriota; class Cyanobacteriia; order Cyanobacteriales; family JBFRWF01; genus JBFRWF01. The sequence goes on from JBFRWF010000363.1 coordinate 12,150, forward strand.
CATTTCAACCATCCCAGCGAGCAAATAAATTGGTCTATACTACCAGTTCGAGTACCCTCTACGGCGCTTCCTTGGCTGAAACAAGCAGAAACACCCCGAATGGCAGGAGTGAGTTCCTTTGGCTTTACCGGCACTAACGCCCATGTAATACTAGCAGAAGCAGAGACCTCTGCGGGGATAACTTCTGGGTCAAAACCGACAAATTCGAGCTTCATACCCGCCTCTAATCCAAAACTGCATCTGTTTACCCTCTCTGCTAAAACTGCCGCCGCCTTATCGGAATTAGGAACGAGGTATTACGATTATATAACAACAAATCCAGAATTAACTCTAGCAGATATCTGCTTTACTGCTAATACCGGGCGATCGCACTTTAACCATCGCCTGTGTATCCTGGCATCTTCTCTGACAGAATTATTACAAAAGCTAGGAGACTTTAACGGGGGAAATGAAACAACAGAAGTCTTTGTTAGAGAAGTTCCCGACACAAATAAACCTAATATAGCCTTTTTGTTTACCGGACAAGGTTCCCAGTATGTAGGAATGGGGCGCTCATTATATGAAACTCAACCTATCTTTAAACAAGTTTTAGATGAATGCGATCGCCTTCTGACTCCCTATCTAGAAAACTCCCTCCTCAAAGTTCTCTATCCTGAAGATGGAGAAACTTCCCCCATAAATGAAACAGCCTATACTCAACCTGCTATCTTTGCTCTAGAATATGCCCTTTATCAACTATGGAAGTCTTGGGGAATCAAACCCGATGTGGTGCTCGGACATAGCGTGGGAGAATACGTAGCAGCTTGCGGTGCAGGAGTGTTTAGTCTCGAAGATGGGTTAAAATTAATTGCTCTTCGAGGCAGGTTGATGCAGCAACTACCGCCAGGGGAAATGGTAGCAGTAATGGCATCGGAACGGTTAGTAGCTGAAGTAATAAAAGATTATAAGGAAGTGGCGATCGCCGCTATTAACGGAGCGGAAAGTACGGTAATATCCGGGAATAAAGAGGCGGTGAGTCGTGTTTGCGCTGCTCTGGAAACCCGGGGAATAAAGACAACAACCCTGGCAGTCTCCCATGCTTTCCATTCTCCTTTAATGTCTTCTATGCTGGATGAATTTGCGGCAATAGCCCGAAAAATTACCTACTCTCTCCCCAAAATTAAGATAATTTCTAATGTTACTGGTAAGGAGATTGCTGCCGAGATAGCTACGGCAGATTACTGGTGCAATCATATTATGCAGCCAGTGAGGTTTGCCGAGAGTATGAAGCAGCTTGAAAATTGCCCAGCGTTAATAGAAATAGGTGCCAAGCAGATTTTATTGGGAATGGGAAGGCAATGTTTGCCTGAGTCGCGGGCAATTTGGCTTCCTAGTCTCCGCCCGGAAAAAGACGAGCAGATATTAACAAGTCTAGCACAATTATATATTGGGGGAGGAAAAATAGATTGGTCGGTATTTTATGCTGGGGAGGAAAGACGGAAGATAGTCTTGCCCAATTATCCTTGGCAGCGACAAAAGTATTGGATAGAAAGTGCTAAAACAGAGAGGGAGAAACGGGGGGTATTTGAGAAATCAGGTAGCGGGACACTGCTGGGGAAAAGAGTGCGATCACCTCTAAGCAAACAAATTCAATTTGAGTCTATTATCGGTCTGGAATCCCCAGCATATCTGGCAGAGCATCGCGTCTTCAAAACAGCTATTTTTCCGGGAACGGGGTACTTGGAAATGGCCATAGCAGCGGGAGAAAAAGTCTTCAAAACGAGGAAGTTAGTTTTAGAAGCAGTAGAATTACAAAAAGCCCTAATTCTGGCAGAAGCAGAAAGCAAGATATTGCAATTAATTTTGCTCCAAGATGACCCCGGGAAATATACTTTTGAAATTTATAGCACGGCAGAGTCGTCAGAAGAAACAGAGTGGATACTGCACGCATCAGGTAAGATAAGCAAGCAAAAGCAAAATGATAACCCCGTAGGGTGCGTTACGCTATCGCTAACGCACCGCACATCAGGTGAGGCGGTACATTATCCGGTAGAAGTATCGGTGGCGGAATTTTATCGGCAAGCAAAACAAAGAGGGATTGAATATGGCAGCAGTTTCCAGGTAATAGAAAAAATAGAAAAGAGTGGGGGAATAGCCCTAGGTAAGTTGAACCTGCCAGAACTAGAGACAAGTTATCTACAGGCGGTATTATTAGATGGCTGTCTGCAAGTAATTGGAGTTCTGTTAGAAGATGAAGGAACTTATTTGCCAGTAGGAATAGAAAGATTGGCAGTTTACCGAACTGCGATCGCCACCGGGGAACTGTGGAGTAAAGTAGAACTGCGCCAACAAGAACCGATAATAGCAGACTTGAAACTATATGCCCCAGAGGGAGAATTAGTAGCAGAGATAGAAGGACTGCGGTTCAATAAAGTCAGCAGGGAAGTATTGTTAGGAAAGTCAGAAGCATGGCGGAACTGGCTGTACGAAGTAGAATGGCGTCAGCAGGTTTTGTTTGGAGGACTAAAATTAGCAACGACAGCAGAAATAAGCAGCCGACTGCAAAGTATAATAGCAGAATATGACCTGGAAAACTACCCAGAAATATTAACAAAACTGGAAGATTTGAGCGTATCATACATTGTCCGAGCATTTCAGGAAATGGGATGGTCGCCCAAACTAGGACAGGGCTTCCCTCATCTAGAAATAGAATCGGGATATGAAAGGTTATTCAATCGTCTTCAAGAAATACTCGCAGCAGCAGAAATAATCCAAGAAATAAATGACGAGTGGATAGTAAGTAAAATACCGGCAACGGAAAATCCCGATGAGATTTCTCTCGCATTAAAGCAGAAATATCCAGCAGCAGAAGCAGAACTAACCTTATTGCAGCGTTGCGGTGAGCGCCTAGGGGAAGTACTGCAAGGAAAAGTAGAACCAGTACAGTTGGTATTTCCCGAAAATGACCTCAACACGGCAACTCAACTGTATCAAAATTCTCCCCTAGCAAAACTGCTCAATATGCTAACAGAGAGAGCAATTAGTTTTGCTCTAGAAAAAATCCCCCAACGACGGGGAATAAGAATACTAGAAATCGGAGGGGGAACCGGAGGGACTACATCTTATATACTGCCACAGTTAGAGCCGGAAAGAACGGAATATGTATTTACGGACATCGGCAACTTATTTACCGCCAAAGCAGCAGAGAAATTCCGCTCGTATCCTTTTGTGGAGTATCGAGTTTTAGACATCGAAAGGGAACCGGAAGAACAAGGATTTGAGCTTGAGGGATACGATATAATAGTAGCAGCGAACGTATTGCACGCAACTGCAGACTTGCGCACAACCCTACACCACGTTCGACAGTTATTAACTCCCTCTGGAATGCTAGTATTGATAGAGGCAACCGCCCCCCAGTCTTGGGCAGATTTAATCTTTGGCTTGCTTCCGGGATGGTGGCGCTTTACCGATACGGAACTGCGCCGGAAATGTCCCTTGCTAAAATCAACACAATGGCAGTCTTTGCTCTCAGAAGTAGGATTTAATGGAGTAGTTACCCATGAAGTAGAAAAGCAAGCAGTAATATTAGCTTCAGCAGACAGGATTTACTCCGAAGCAACTCAATGGGTAATCTTGGCAGATGAGGGAGGAGTAGGGAAAAAATTGGCAGAGTTGCTGCATTCGGAAGGAGAAACATCTACTTTAGTATTCCCAGACGAGGAAGTAGGCGCAAATGAAATAGGGAATGCCAAAGGAGTAATATCCCTCTGGAGTTTAGATGCAGCAGCAGAAAATATAGTTTCAGCATCTCAACTAGCCTGTGGCAGCACCCTGCAGCTGGTACAAACAATAGCAGAATTACCTCAACAACCCCGTCTCTGGTTAGTAACAAAGGGAGCAGTAGCAGCCCAAAAAGAAGATAAAGTACCGGGAGTGGGAGTAGCATCCTTGTGGGGAATGGGGAAAGCGATCGCCGTCGAACGCCCAGAATTACACTGCACGCTCCTAGATTTAGATCCGGATGGAAGCAAAGAAGAACAAGTTAATGCTCTCGCGGAGGAGCTCCTCTCAGAAAATAAAGAAAACCGAGTAGCATTTCGCCAAGGAATGCGTCTGGTAGCGCGCTTAGTTCCTGCTTCTTATACTAAAACTCTACCAGCAGAACCCTGTCAACTAACCATCTCCTCTCGGGGAACTTTAGAGAATTTGACTCTTTCGCCTCTCAAGCGCCTTCCCCCAGGAGTAGGAGAAATAGAAATAAAAACCTACTCTATAGGGTTGAATTTTCTGGATGTATTGGATGCTTTAGGTTTGCTCCCCTTTGAACGAGATGGGTTGGGAGTAGAATGTGCAGGAGAAATAGTCGCCATTGGCGCGGGAGTAGAAGGTTGGGAAATTGGCGATGCAGTCATGGCGTACGCGCCTGGAAGTTTCAGCCAGTACGTCACCGTCAATGCCACTCTCGCAGTACCAAAACTAGAAAACCTCAGTTGGGAGGAAGCAGCATCAATACCGGTCAATTTCTTAACAGCTTACCATGCTCTCCATCAGGTGGCTCAACTGCAAGCAGGAGAGCGAGTATTAATTCATGCAGCTGCATCCGGGACGGGAATGGCAGCAGTTCAAATCGCTTTACAAGTAGGAGCAGAAGTATTTGCTACCGCCAGTCCGCCTAAATGGGAAGTCTTAAAAGCTATGGGAGTCAAACATATCATGAACTCCCGCACCTACGATTTTACTTCCGAAGTAATCAAAATTACCCAAGGAAGGGGAGTAGATGTTGTACTCAATTCTCTCACTTCAGGAGAATTTGTTGCTAAAAGTCTTTCAGTTGTCAGTGAGGGAGGGCGTTTTGTCGAAATTGCCAAGCTCGATATATTAGACGCAGATGAGGTAGCTAAAGTAAGACCGGATGTTTCTTACTTCAAAGTGGATCTAGTCGAGGCGTGTCAGCAAAGCCGGGATGAGATGCGATCGCATCTGCTGTCTTTGATGCAAAAGTTTCAGTCTGGATCCCTACAACCGCTACCGCTGAAAGTATTTCCCCTTCTCGAAGTAGCAAATGCTTTTCGTTACATGCAGCAAGGGAAACATATCGGCAAAATTGTAGTAAATTATTCATCCACCCCAACCTTTCGTGGAGACAGCACCTACTTAATAACAGGAGGGATGGGAGGTTTAGGTTTACTGGTAGCCCGCTGGATGGTAGATTCCGGAGCAAGACATCTTGTCCTGGTAGGACGAACTCCGGTTAAAGATAATACTCAATTACAAGAATTAGAACGAGCAGGTGCTGAAATAATCATCGCCCAAGCTGACGTATCGGATAGGGAGCAACTAGGGAGAGTTTTCTCAGAAATAGAAAATTCCCTACCGCCATTACGAGGAGTAATTCATTGTGCGGGAGTGCTGGATGATGGAGTGTTACAGCAGATGAACTGGGAACGATTTGCTAAAGTAATGGCTCCCAAAGTCATGGGTAGCTGGAATCTGCATCAGTTAACTTATAATAAACCTTTAGACTTCTTCATTTTGTTCTCTTCTGCTGCATCTTTACTAGGAAGTCCCGGACAAGCAAACCATGCAGCAGCAAACGCCTTTCTCGATGCTTTAGCATATTATCGTCAGTCGAGGGGACTGCCCGGTTTAAGTATTAATTGGGGGACAGTAGCGAGAGTGGGAGCAGCTGCCAAACGAAAAGCAGATGAGAGAATGAAACAGAGAGGGATACTGCCAATTGAACCCCAACAGGTGTTAGAAGTCTTAGAACAGTTGCTGAACGGTACTGCTGTAGAAGTAGGGGTAGTGCCAATTCGCTGGTCGGAATTTCTCCCACAGTCAGTCGAGCCATTCTTTGACGATTTTAGAGCAACTGTCTCGTCATCGCAAGCTCAAGAAGCGGACTTTCTCCAACAGTTAGAGTCAGTACCGATTTCCGAGAGAGGCAAGCTTTTAACTGCATTTGTTAGCAAGCAATTGGCAGGAGTGTTAGGTTTTAATCAAGACAAAATCATCAACCAAAAACAAGGATTTTTTGACTTAGGGATGGATTCCCTAACCTCAGTAGAATTGAGAAACCGCTTGCAAGCCAGTTTGGGGTGCAGTTTACCGCCAACCTTAACATTTAAATATCCCACCTTAGAGACTTTAGTAGATTATTTAGCCAATGAAGTACTTGACTTTAATACGCCAAAGAAAGGAGAGAAACAGAAAGAGATGCAGTCTGAAGTAGCACGACTTTCAGAAGCAGAAACTAATGCCTCGATTCTGAAAGAGATAGAAGCCCTAGAAAACCTACTCGATTAATATCAATCCGGTTAATTAGCCAGAATAAACAATAACTTGCAGCTTGGGGAGTAAATCAGTTACAAGCATCACTTCTTATAGATATTGTAATCAACAGCAATTAACTGGTAATATTCTACCATAGCTGCTATATTATGGTCAATTAACTTACTACTGTGTAGTATAAAATAGTATAAACAGGCAGCGATCGCCCGATTGTCGATCTAGTGAATGTGGTTGAATTGGATCGGCGAGCAGATTCTTCCCTAGATCTTTACTTTTTAGCTTTAGCTTTAAGGTTAACCTACTTTTGCTCGCTCCCCGCCCTGGTGGGGAATTCCACCGCTTATAGGCAAAGTCGGTTCTCAGAGGTAAAACAAATTCATTAGGGATTGCCAGAAGTATATGAATGAAAATACTCAAGGAAAAAACCAGCTATCGCCAGCACAAAGAGCGCTGCTAGCGCTAAAAGAAGCTCGCGCCAAACTCGAAGCAATAGAAAGTGCAAAAAACGAACTGATCGCAATTATTGGCATGGGTTGCAGATTTCCAGGTAATGCAAATGATCCGGAAACATTCTGGCAGCTTTTGTGTGATGGGGTGGATGCTATAACTGAAGTTCCCGCACAACGCTGGGAAATAGATGCTTACTACGACTCAGATGAGGATGCTCCAGGCAAAATATACACCCCCTGTGGGGGATTTTTACCAAATATCGACCAGTTCGAGCCGGAATTTTTCGGCATTTCTCCCCGGGAAGCAACAAGTATGGACCCCCAACATCGTTTACTGCTAGAAGTGAGTTGGGAAGCTTTGGAAAATGCAGGAGCAGATCCCTCTAAGTTAAAAGGTAGCCCGACGGGAGTTTTTGTCGGCATTAGCCAAAATGATTATAATAGATTGAGACTGGAAAATCCCAGTCAAGATAAACATATTAGTATCTACGATGCTACGGGGAATGGCTTGTGTTTTGCCTCCGGTCGCTTGTCCTATATTTTAGGCTTGCAAGGTCCTTCTATGGCAATAGATACCGCCTGTTCCTCTTCATTGGTGGCGGTTCATCTCGCAATACAGAGTCTGCGTGCGAGAGAGTGCAATGCAGCCCTCGCCGGAGGGGTAAACCTGATTTTGTTGCCCGAAAGTACGATCGCTTTTTCTCAGGGTAAAGCCCTTTCTCCAGACGGTCACTGCAAAACATTCGATGCTGCAGCAGATGGCTTTAGTCGGAGTGAGGGATGCGCAATAGTGGTACTCAAGCGACTTTCCGACGCAATAGCCAACGGCGATCGCATTTTAGCCACCATCCGAGGTTCCGCCATCAACCACGATGGACCGAGTAGCGGTCTCACCGTTCCCAACCAAATGTCTCAAGAAGAATTAATTCGCCAAGCTCTCAAAAATGCTAAGGTAGAGCCAACTCGAGTCAGCTATATAGAAGCCCACGGCACCGGAACGTCCCTGGGAGACCCCATAGAAGTAGGGGCTTTGGCTGAGGTGTTGTGTAAAAATCGCTCCTTTGACAACCCCTTAGTCATTGGTTCGGCAAAAACTAACCTCGGACACCTAGAAGCTGCTGCGGGCATGGTAGGTTTGATCAAAGTAGTACTGTCTCTACAGCATCGGCAAATACCACCTCATTTGCATTTTTCCCAACCAAATCCCTATATCGCTTGGGATGAACTACCCCTGACAGTTCCCACCTCGCTTGGGCCCTGGAATCCCACGGAAACACCGCGTATAGCAGGAGTCAGTTCTTTTGGCATGAGCGGCACTAACGCCCACATAATACTAGAAGAATCACCGGAAGAATTCAAAACAATCTCAAATTCAAAATCGAAACCCCCAGAACTGCATCTACTTACCCTCTCGGCTAAAACTGCCGCTTCGCTGTCGGAATTAGTAACAAGATATTATAATTATATAACAACACATCGAGAATTAACTATAGAAGATATCTGCTTTACAGCTGCTACAGGGCGATCGCACTTTAACCAGCGACTGTGTATCTTAGCCTCTTCTTTGACAGAATTATTAGAAAAGCTAGGGGAAGTGAAAGCAGTCAAGGAAACAATAGGAGTATTTGCCGGAGAAGTTCCCGACACAAATCAAACCCAAATAGCATTTTTATTTACAGGACAAGGTTCCCAGTATGTAGGGATGGGACGCTCATTATACGAAACTCAACCTATCTTCAGGGAAACTTTAGAAGAATGCCATCGCCTTGTGAGTCCCTATTTAGAAACACCCCTCCTGTCTGTCTTATATCCAGAAGAGGGAGATGTTTCGCCAATAAATGAAACAGCTTACACTCAACCAGCCTTATTTGCCCTGGAATACGCCCTTTATCAGTTATGGATTTCCTGGGGAATAAAACCAGATGCAGTCATGGGGCATAGTGTGGGAGAATATGTGGCAGCCTGTGTGGCGGGTGTATTTAGTCTGGAAGATGGGTTGAAACTAATTGCTGCTCGGGGGCGTTTGATGCAGGAATTGCCCGCAGATGGCTCGATGGTAGCAGTTTTAGCTACAGAAAAAAAGGTCAGAGAAGTCTTAAACTCTGAAGTCGTAATAGCAGCATACAACGGACCGGAGAATATCGTCATCTCGGGAAAAAAAGCAGGAATAGAAAAAGCGCTCGCCTCCCTCGAAACAGAGGGAATAAAAACAAAAAAACTCAATGTATCCCATGCTTTCCATTCCCCCTTGATGTCACCAATACTGGCAGAGTTTGAAACCATAGCCAATGACATTAACTATCATCAACCTCAAATTCCCCTCATATCTAATGTTACAGGAACTAGAGCAGACGATAGCATTGCAGAGGCCAACTATTGGGTAAATCATGTCTGCCAACCGATTAGATTTTCCCAAAGTATGGAAACTTTGCACTCTCTTGGTTATGAAGGATTTTTAGAAATAGGACCAAAACCAATTTTATTAGGCATGGGACGACAGTGTTGGCCTGCTGATGTAGGATTATGGTTGCCTTCTTTACAAAAAAAATCTCAACAATTACCAGCAGAATTAATCGAGAAAAATAATCCAAAATCGAATGATTGGCAGCAAATACTCGCCAGTTTAGCCGAATTATATGTGGGGGGAGGAAAAATAGATTGGTCTGGCTTCTATGGAGATTATCGGCGTAGCAAAGTTGTTTTACCTACTTATCCTTGGCAGCGAGAGCGCTATTGGGTGGAAACGGAAAATTACCGCCACAAGAATAGGTTTTTGTCAAGCCCCAGCCAGGAGCTACATCCCCTACTGGGTAAAAGGCTGCAATCGGCTATTCGACACAAAGAAATTCAATTCGAGTGTATTATAAGCGAAGAGAAACTAAAATATATGAAAGACTATCGTGTCTTTCAAAGAACGGTTTTCCCAGGGGCGGGATACATAGAAATGGCGCTCGCAGCAGGAGCGGAAGTCCTAAAGACAAAATTATTGGTATTAGAATCAATATCAATCCCACAAGCATTAATCCTGTCAGAAGATGAAAACACAATAGTACAATTAATCTTAAGCCCAGACCAAAACCGCAGCTATGAATTTGAAATTTATAGTCTGCCAGAGTCAAAATACTCATCGGAAAACCCAGACTGGAGACTGCACGCTACAGGGAAAGTTATCCCAGGGGAGAAAAAGGGGAAACCAGCAAAAACAGAATTAACCAGATGGCAGACAGAAGTGACAGAAGAACTGTCGGAAAAAGAATGCTATCAACAATATCAAGAGCGAGAAATAGAATATGGAAATAGTTTCCAAGTCATAGAAAAAATATGGCGGAGCGAGGGGAAAGCGTATGGAAAATTGAAGTTACCAGCCAGCTTAATTGATGAAGTAAAAGAATACCACTTTCACCCAGCATTATTAGATGGTTGCCTGCAAATTGTTGCAGCAACATTTATGGAAGAACAGCAGCTTCAAACCTATCTAGAAACAGGCATAGAACGAATGGAGGTCTATCAAAAACTTCCGGTGGAGCGACTGTGGAGTGTAGCTAATCTGCGGGGAAGGGAGGATGTGGATGGACAAATCTTGACTGCCGACTTGAGTATATATGCACCAGATGGAGAATTAATCGCAGTAATAGAAGGGCTTCAGATAAAACGAGCCAGTCGGGAAGCACTACAGGGCTTCAAACAAGATATCTGGAAGAATTGGCTATACGAAGTACAGTGGCGCGAGGGGGTTCTTTTTGGGACTCCACAACTACCCCCAGACTACTTACCCGATATGGGCGAGATGAGCTTGCCCCTGCAAACCAAATTAGCTTCATTAATTGCCGAATCAAACCTAGATACCTACAAAGAAGTTGTTACTCAAATCGAAGATTCTTTGAGTTTAAGCTATGTCCTCAAAGCTTTCAAAGAAATGGGTTGGTCTCCCCAAGTAGGAGAAAGCTTTACTACCTCAGATATGGCTCGACAATTGGGGATAATAAATCAATATCGACCCCTGCTAAATCGCCTGCTGTCAAGCCTGGCTAAAGAAGGAATTATTCGAGAAAGAGACGGTTATTGGGTAGCAAGCAAAATTATCTTAACACCAGAAGAACCAGCAGAGCTAAAAAGTACTTTACTGGAGAAATATCCGGATGCAGTAGCAGAATTAACCCTATTAGAGCGTTGTGGCTCCCAACTAGCAGGGATGCTACAAGGGAAAGTAGATCCATTACAATTGATATTCCCGGAAAATGACCTCTCTACTGCCACTCACATATATCAAACTTCCCCAGAGGCAAAAATATATAACGCCATGGTGGCAAAAACCATCAACTTGGCACTGGAAAAATTGCCTCGGCGACGAGGAGTGCGCATCCTGGAAATAGGAGCGGGAACGGGAGGAACCACCAGCTATGTGCTGCCCCATCTCAATCGGGATCGGACAGAATATGTATTTACAGATATAGGGGTTCTGTTTACCAGCAAAGCAGCGGAAAAATTTCGAGAATATCCCTTTCTCCGGTATCCAACCTTGGACATCGAAAAAAATCCAGCAGACCAAGGATTTGAGCCAAATAAGTATGACATAGTGATAGCAGCTAACGCACTACATACTACGAGCGACTTGCGCACCACCCTGCAAAATGTAAAACAATTATTAGCACCGGGGGGAATGTTAGTCCTGGTAGAGGCAACTACTCCTCTGCGCGGGGTAGATATAACCTTCGGATTGCTGGATGGATGGTGGCGATTTGCAGATATTGACGACTTGCGTCCCAACTATCCCTTGCTCGATCAGTCCCAATGGCAGGAATTATTACCGCAAGTAGGATTTTTTGATGTCGGCGTCTTCAAGATAGAAATGCAAGCAGTCATAATCGCTAAAGCTCCGGGCAACATTACTGAAAGCAGCGAGGGAAAAAAATGGCTGATATTAGCTATGGAGGGGGGAGTAGCTCGACAATTAGCATCCAGACTAGAAAAGGGAGGAGAAAAATGCAGCTTGGCGTTCTATGGGGATTCATACGCGCAAATAGCTGATAATGAATTCTCCATCAATTATGGTTCGCCGGAGCAATTTCAGCAGCTATTGAAAATTATTGGCGAGGTCTCCCATGTGGTATCCTGTGAGTGGCTGGATGCATCGCAAGAGGAAAACCTAGAAGTGAATAGCCTGATGGGATGCACCGCTACCTTGCATCTAGTGCAAGCTCTAGTAAAAAGGTCATTTAAGCCGCCCCGCCTGTGGTTGGTAACTCGGGGTGCGGTATCGGTTGAGAAGGAAGAATTATTACCGGGAATAGCATTCTCAACTCTATGGGGAATGGGGAAAGTTATTGCCTTGGAACACCCGGAACTGAATTGTACCAGAATAGATTTAGACCCGGAGGTGGGGGTAGATGAAGCAGGGAAGGCGTTGTTTGAGGTTCTTGGCGCTGATGATAGTGAAGACCAAGTAGCATTGAGGGGTCCACATCGCTACGTACCTCGTCTGGTGCGTCATCAACCACCCGCAACGGAGCGACTGGAAGTGCCATCGCAAACTGAAAGCCAGCTAACCTTCCACGAGAATGGGACCTACCTGATTACTGGGGGTCTGGGAGGTTTGGGTTTACTCGTAGCACGTTGGATGGTGCAGAAGGGAGCAAGGCATTTAGTGCTCGTTTCCCGCAGTCAACCCAAAGATGCCGTGAGGGATACGTTAAAAGAGTTGGAAAAGTTGGGGGCTGATGTAGTAGTAGCTACAGCCGACGTGTCGGATCTCGAACAAATAGCCAGGGTAATAGATGAAATAACCAAAACTTCAGAGCCATTGCGCGGGATAATGCATGCAGCAGGGGTATTGTCCGATGGGCTGCTTTTAAACCAAACCCAGTCAGGTTTTGCCAAAGTATTGGCACCAAAAGTGATGGGGGGGTGGCATCTCCATACTTTGACTCTCGATATGCCTTTGGACTTCTTTGTGGTCTTCTCTTCCATAGCGGGACTGCTAGGAAATCCAGGTCAAGCAAACCATGCAGCCGCAAATGCTTTTCTGGATGCCTTGGCTCATCATCGCCGTTCTTTGGGACTGCCGGGATTGAGTATTAACTGGGGAGTAGTTTCCGAGGTAGGAGCAGGAGCTTCAAAAGAGATGGGCGATCGCTTGAAAAATAAAGCCATGGGAACCATAACTCCTTCCCAGGGATTAGCGGTGGTGGAAGAGTTGCTATCCTCTCGGGCGACTCAAGTGGGAGTAATCCCAATGGATTGGTCAAAGGATGACTGGCGCTCCCTCTCTACCCCCTTCTTAGCCGACTTGAAACGGATAAAAGAATCCGAGTCCGATGCTGTAGTAGAATTCATTCAGCAATTGCAGGAGCTGCCAATTGAAGAGCGCCGTGGTTATTTGACAGCCCATGTCCGAGCTCAGGTAGCCAAGGTTCTGGGATTGAATCTCTCTAAAGAGCTAGACATAAAGCAAGGATTTTTTGATTTGGGGATGGATTCCCTGACATCGGTGGAGTTGCGAAATCGCCTGCAAACAAGTTTAGGATGCAGCTTGCGTGCAACTTTGCCTTTTGACTATCCCACGGTGGAGAAGCTGGTTAATTATCTGTACCGGGATGTATTACCGGATTTGTTGGTGGAAGAGAAAGCTTTGTCGGCAGAAGTTCGTGCAGATGAACTTGAAACATCAATTGCTAAAGCAAAGTTGGATTTACCTGGGGACAAGGGAGAAAAGTTAATTCCAGAGGCAACCAAGAAAAGAAATTGGATGGAGGGGGAAATATGAATGATTTGGTAGAGTTTTTACAAGATTTATCCATGCAGGGAGTAGCGCTGTGGTTAGATGGGGATTCATTGCGCTATGGCACTATGTCGGGAGTATTGACACCTGAATTATTAAACAGAATTAAGCAGCACAAAGCTGAAATTATTCAGTTACTTCGTCAAGGGGCTGACATCAGTAAAAGTTATCCTCTATCAATTGGACAAAAAGCATTGTGGTTTTTGTCCGAATTGGAACCGTCCAGTTCGGCTTACAATATGGGAATGAGTTTACGCATTTGCTCCCACTTGGATGTTGTAGCTCTCAAACGGGCTTGGCTGGCGCTAGTTGCCGCTCATCCCATGTTAAGAACGACCTTCACCAAGATAGAAGGTACGCCAAGGCAAAAAATTCATGGGTTAGCAGCGGTGGACTTCGAACAAATAGACGCTGCAAATTGGACTAACGATGAACTGAAAAAGAGGGTAAGAGAAGCTTATAATCGGCCTTTTGATTTAGGGATGGGGGTAAGCAGAGTAATTATCTTTACTCGCAGTCCAAAAGAACATATTTTATTGATAAATATACATCACATTGCAGGTGATGGTTGGTCCATATGGATGCTGTTATCAGAATTAGGATTGTTGTACCGAGGGGAAATTACCAACACCGCCCCAGAACTGCCACTGTCAAAAACTCAATATCCAGATTATATAAATTGGCAGTTGCAATTGCTTGAGAGTTCCAAAGGGGAGGAATTATGGAACTACTGGCAAAAACAGTTAGCAGGGAAATTGCCAGTTATCAATTTACCAACCGACCGTCCCCGTCCGCCAGTACAAACTTTTAATGGCAACTTCCATTTCTTTCCAGTGAGGGAAGAGCTGAGTAAAAAGCTAAGAGAACTAGCTTTGGCAGAGGGAGCAACCCTTTATATGGTACTGTTGGCAGCCTTTTTTGTCCTGCTTCACCGCTACTCGGGTCAGTCAGATATTTGCATAGGTTCTCCAACTTCAGGAAGAAGCAAGTCAGAATGGGGCGGAATTTTTGGCTATTTTGCCAATTCAGTGGTATTGCGAGGTAATCTGTCAGGGAATCCCGAGTTTAAAGAGTTTCTTCAGCAAGTGCGTCAGATAGTGTTGGGGGCGATGGATCGCCAAGATTATCCCTTTGCTTTACTGGTAGAGAAATTGCAGCCGCAGCGCGACCCCAGTTACTCTCCCATATTTCAAGTTGGCTTTGCTGTACAAAAACCGCAGCGGCAATTTGCAGAATTTGTAGAGTTGTTAAACCCAGAGGGAAATGTTACTCCCATAGACTGGGGAGGCTTATCTGTAGAGCCATTTACCAGAGCAATCCAGGAAGGTGGTCAGTTTGATTTAACATTGCACGTGTTCGAGACTTCTGGGCAACTGGTGGGTGCTTTCAATTACAATACAGATTTGTTTGATGATTCTACTATAGGGCGAATGGCGCGCCATTTCCAAGTGCTGTTAGAGGGGATTGTGGCTAATCCCAAACAGCATATTCAACAATTACCTCTGCTGACAGAAGTAGAACGACAGGGGTTGGATAATTCAGAAGTTTATGTCTTAGATACCCATAGACAACTAGTTCCTCTCGGTGTGGAGGGAGAAATTTATCTGAATGCAAGCCATCTAAGAGAAGACGACTCGAAGGAATTGCTCTGGCATCCCAAACTAGGTTGTTTATGGAAAACCGGAGAGTGGGGACGTCGGCAGGGAGATGGTTCTCTAGAGCGACTGGGATTTGTGAATCGGCTAGCTTGGATTACAGGACAACGGGTAAATCTTCAGGAAGTGGAACGAGCCTTGCGCTCGACTCAAGGAGTAGAGGATTGTCATGTATTGGTGCGCCAGAACCAGCTAGTAGCCTATCTGGTAGTCTCGAAAGCTTTGTCTGGACAATCGATACATGCTCGGATTAAATCCCAGTTACCGAGCTACATGCAGCCATCTGCTTATGTACCAGTATCTGCTTTACCTTTAACAGAATTAGGAGAAATAGACGAGAAAGCCTTAGGTCATTTAGAAGTAATTGATTCAGACTTAATTACAGCATGGGAAGAGAAACTAATCTCTCATTCAGAAATAGAACAATTAGCAGTAGTTGTGGAACCGAAAGAAGCCCAACCACCATCAAGAGTTCATTTATCCGATCTAGTCCCACAGGAGAGTGTAGCTGAAAATTTATCTCTAGCTTTGGTTCAAATGGTTGCCTCTTCTAGCACGGGAATTAGAACAGAACCAGAGAATTTAGGTTTAACTCCAGAGAATTTAGCCTCAATGGTTCCGGCTCTAAGTGATGGGGGTCCATTAATTATGTCAGAAGATGCACCCCAAACGCTAACCGATGCCTTGCAAAAAGCAGCGGAAAAATATCCAGATAAAGGCTTAATTTACATTAATGCTGATGGTTCTGAGTTAAATCAATCCTATTCAGAATTACTCCAAGAAGCACAAAAAATTTTAGCAGGGCTGAGGAAATTAGGTCTCAAACCTCAGGATAAGGTAATTTTTCAATTCAATCAAAATCAAGATTTTATCAGTGCATTCTGGGGCTGCATGTTAGGAGGATTTATCCCCGTACCAGTTTCTATTGCCCGTAGCTATGACCAACCCAACAACACTATCGGCCAACTACAAAATAGCTGGCAGATGTTGGGACGGCCATTGGTACTTACAGATAGTCAGTTAGCAGCAAAAATTCAGAAATGGTCTCGGGGATTGAATTTAGAAAACTTTGAGGTAGAAACTCTGGAAAGGTTACAAAAGTGCTCCCCAGACAGGGAGTGGCACGACAGTAAGCCAGAAGATTTAGCAATATTGCTGCTGACTTCCGGTAGCACGGGAATGCCCAAAGCTGTCAAGCAAACCCATCGCAGTTTGTTAAGCCGCTGCGCTGCCACAGCACAGATGAACGGCTTTACTTTTGAAGATATTTCCTTAAACTGGTTTCCCCTAGACCATGTTGGAGGAATAGTCATGTTTCATTTGAGGGATGTCTATTTAGGATGCCAGCAAATCCATGCTCCTACAGAAATGGTTTTGCAAGCACCCACTAAGTGGTTAGATTGGATTTCCCAGTATGGAGTTACCATAACTTGGGCTCCCAACTTTGCTTATGGATTAGTCATCGAGCAAATTGAACGACTCTTAAAACTAGGAGAAAAAGCAGGGTCTAAATGGAATTTATCTTCCCTGAAATTTATTCTCAATGCAGGGGAAGCGATCGTTGCCAAAACTGCCAGAAGATTCTTAGAGTTACTGATTCCCCATCAGCTACCAGCTCAAGCAATGCACCCAGCATGGGGGATGTCTGAAACTTCTTCAGCAGTAACATTTTCGGATAAGTTCTTGTTGGAGTTAACAACAAATGAGCAACAGTTTGTAGAAGTAGGTGACCCTATACCAGGTACGAAAATCCGAATTGCAGACAATCAAAACAAACTTGTAGCGGAAGGAAAAATTGGAAGCATACAAATACAAGGAGTATCCCTCGCATCTGGTTATTATCAAAATCCAGTCGCCACCCAAGAAGCTTTTACAGAAGATGGTTGGTTTAATACAGGGGATTTAGGATTTATCAAAGCTGGACGTTTAACAATTACTGGACGACAGAAAGATGTCATTATTATCAACGGGGTCAACTATTATAGCCATGAAATAGAAGCTGTAGTAGAAGAATTAGAAGGAATAGAAGTTTCTTATACGGCAGCTTGTGCAATTCGCGACCATGGAGAAGATACAGACAGATTAGCAATATTTTTTACCCCAGAAAAAAAAGATGAGCATGGGTGGGGAAGTCTGCTGAAAGAAATTCGTTCGGTTGTAGTTAACCATATAGGTATTAATCCAGATTATTTAATTCCTGTAGATAAGACAATTATTCCCAAAACGGCGATCGGGAAAATCCAACGCCCGCAACTGAAACAACGTTTTGAAGGGGGTGAGTTCGATAAACTCCTGAAGCGGGTGGATATTTTGCTAGAAAACAACAAAACGATTCCCAACTGGTTTTACAGCCAAGTTTGGCGATCTAAAGAAGCTGTTAGTTTTAATAATGCTAATCAAAAAGGTTTGACTTTAATATTTGTCGATCGCTTGGGATTGGGAAATTTATTGTCGGCTCGATTAGAGAAATACCATCAACCATGTATCCGAGTTGACCTAGGGTCAGATTTCGCTCAAACCAGTGCCAAACACTACACCATTGTTCCGGGAAACCCACAGCATTATCGACAGTTATTAGAGTCTTTAACAGTCGCGGAAAAACAAATTAGCCAGATTATACACCTAGGTCACTACCAGGAGTATGCAGGAGAGATTTCGGACTTAGAAACGCTGGAGCGATCGCAGGAACTTGGACTATATAGTTTGCTCCACTTAGTTCAAGCATTAGCGCAAGTTCAAGGTACGCGAAATCCGGTGCAGTTGCTGTTTGTAGCCAGTCACAGTCAATTGGTACAAGAAACGGATATAATTGCTTATGAAAAAGCTACAGCATTGGGTTTACTCAAAACTATTCCCCAAGAAATGCCTTGGATTAGCTGTCGCCATATCGATCTACCCATAGCTGATGTTAAGGTGAATGGAAATTATATTTGGCAAGAGTTATGCACCCTTTCCCCAGAACTGGAAATAGCCTACAGAGATGGAAAACGCTTGGTTTCTGGATTAGAAGCAGTGAATCTAGCAGAAGAACCAAAGCAAGGACTTCCGTTCCAACCAGAGGGGATATACTTGCTCAGTGGCGGACTGGGAGGAATAGGGTTAGAGATTGCCAAGTATCTTTTAGAGCATCAAAAAGCTAGACTGATTTTGGTAGGTATAACGCCTCTACCAGAGCTAACAACCAACTCAGAATCCGTTGAAGGAGACGAGATGCTCTTGGCAAAAATGCAGGCTTTGCAACAGTTACACTCACTGCCAGGAGAAGTAATCTACCATGCTGTAGATATCTGCGATTTAGAGCAGTTACAACAGTTAGTGAATCAGACAGTATCCCAATGGGGCGGTCAATTGGATGGGGTAATTCATCTAGCAGGTATGTTACACGAGCAAGAACTGTTGTCAGAAACCCAAGAAAGTATAGCAACACAGCTGAAAGCTAAAGTATCGGGAACTTGGGTGTTAGAGCGACTACTACAAAATAATGCCGATGGTTTATTCATCCACTTTGCATCGGTGAATGGTTTCTTGGGGGGAATTAATGTCGGAGCATATGCAGCAGCAAATAGTTTTCAACAAGCTTTTAGTAACTATCAAACCTATCAAACCAACCGGAAAAGCTATTGCTTAAATTGGAGTATGTGGAATGAAACTGGGATGAGTCGAGGTTACCAGATGAAAGAGCTATCCCGGCAAAAAGGCTACTATGCCATAACACCCACCCAAGGGATTTATTCTTTATTAGGTGTCTTATGTTCTACCCATCACCATCTGCTAATAGGTTTGGATGAAAGTAAATCTCTGATGCAACAATTGATGGGAGCTTGTCAGAGTAAACAACAGTTAACGGCATATTTCACGGCGAGTACTCCAGATTTAGACATCAGCGGATGGTCCGATTTAGTTGTGAGCGATTGCTTTGGTACTCCTACTCATTGCGATGGGATCCAACTGGAAGAAATGTCTTTAACTGAAACTGGAGATGTTGACCGAGAACAATTAGCAAGCAGTCAGCTAAAATTGATTCATTCAGGAGAATATATACCACCGCAAACTCCAACTCAACAGCTCTTAGCTAATATCTTTTCAGAAGTACTAGGAGTAGGGGGAGTAGGCATTCAAGATAACTTCTTTGAATTAGGGGGTCATTCCCTCCTAGCTACTCAACTAATTTCTCGTGTCAGGCAAACCTTTGAGCTAGAAGTACCCTTGCGGACTTTGTTTGAATTTCCTACTGTAGCTGAATTAGACCGAGCATTGAGCCAATTAAGGCAAAAAGACAACCAACTAACGATCCCGTCCCTGGAAGCAATTCCCCGGGATGGACAGCCCTTACCCCTATCTTGGGCACAAGAAAGACTGTGGTTCCTCTACCAACTCGAAGGAGAATCGGCTACCTACAATATACCGGGGGCGGTGAGAATTACAGGCCATCTGAACCCAAATGCCCTGGAAAATGCCGTCCGAGAAATTATCCGCCGTCATGAAGTGTTCCGCACCCGTTTCCCCTCAGTAAACGGTACTCCCCGACAAGTAATTGAATCTGTTGACTTCTTCTGTCTGAAGAGAGAAGACTGGCAACACCTATCCCCATCTCAACAAGAAATTAAACTCCGAGAATACAGAAAGCTTCAATTAGAAATACCATTTAATTTAGCGACTGGTCCGGTATGGCGAATCAGTCTCCTAGAACTATCAACTACCGAATCAATCTTGCTGATGACCATGCACCATATCATTTTCGATGGTTGGTCCATAGGAATATTCTTGCAAGAATTATCAAGTCTCTATCAAGCCTATAGTCAAGGAGAACCCTCTCCCTTACCAGAATTATCCATCCAATATGCAGACTATAGCCAATGGCAACGAAACTGGTTTAGCGGGGAAGTACGCCTTCATCAGCTAGATTACTGGCAAAAACAATTAGCAGATGCCCCAGAACTATTACAGTTACCTACCGACAAACCTCGACCGCCAGTACCAACTTATTTCGGAAAAATTCAAACCTTTACCATCAATCCAGAGTTAACAGACCAATTGCAACAACTGAGCCAAAAGATGGGGACTACCCTGTTTATGACTTTACTGGCTACTTTTGCAATCTTACTCTATCGCTACAGCTCTGAAAAAGATATTCTCATCGGCACCCCCATCGCCAATCGAACCAGAGCCGAAATAGAACCGTTAATCGGCTTCTTTGTCAACACGTTGGTATTGAGAACAAAATTTAAGTCCGATCGGACTTTTAGGGAATTACTATCTCAAGTGAGAGAAGTAAGTTTACAAGCATATGCCCATCAAGATGTACCATTTGAGCAGGTAGTAGAAGCACTGCAACCAGAAAGAAATTTGAGTCATTCTCCCCTGTTTCAAGTCATGTTTGTCTTGCAGAATGCTCCCCAGCAACCAGTGGAATTATCAGGAGTAACTTTAACTCCATTCCCCCAAGAAAATATTCCAACTCAGTTCGATTTAACCCTTTCCATGGAGCAGACAGATTCGGGATTGGCGGGTTCCTGGGAATATGCAACCGATTTGTTTGCAGGGGAAACCATTGCTCGCATGACAGGACATTTCCAGACTTTGTTAGAAGGGATTGTGGCTAATCCCGACCAGAAAGTAGGTCAATTGCCTTTGTTAACGCCAGCAGAGAGTCATCAGTTGTTAGTAGAATGGAATGATACTGAGCGCGAATATCCGAAGGATAAATGCATCCATCAATTATTTGAAGAGCGAGTAGAAAGAACTCCCGATGCAGTAGCTGTAGTATTTGAAGGGGAGCAACTGACTTATAGCCAGTTGAATAGTAGTGCCAATCAATTGGCTCGCTATTTACAATCGATGGGAGTGGAACCGGAAGTGCTGGTGGGAATATGTGTAGAGCGTTCCCTGGAAATGGTAGTAGGATTGTTGGGTATTCTGAAAGCAGGGGGGGCTTATGTGCCGTTAGACCCAGCTTATCCAACTGACCGTTTGGCTTATATGCTGGAAGATTCTTCTGTGAGGGTGCTGTTGACACAGAAGAGGTTGGTAGAAGGGTTGCCGTCCATAGAAGGGCGTGTTATCTGTTTGGATACAGACTGGGGAGTAATTTCCGAGCTCAGTCAGGAAAATACCGCAAGTGGGGTAGGGTCAGAGAATTTAGCTTATGCAATCTACACTTCTGGTTCTACAGGAAAACCTAAAGGAGTGATGATTCAACATCAGTCATTAGTGAATTTAGCCTTGACAATGATTGTTGAATACGAGCTAAGTGAGCGCGATCGCTTACTCCAATTTGCTTCAATTAGTTTCGATGGAGCCGTAGAAGAAATATATTCTTCTTTGCTTTGCGGGGGGACACTGGTAATACCAAACGATGAGATGTGGAGTTCGGTGTCTGGGTTTGTGCAAAAGTGCCGGGATTTTCAGCTAACAATGTTGGGTTTGACCACAGCATATTGGCATCAGCTAACATTAGAATTAGCAGCCACAGAAATAGTACTGCCCGAGTCATTGAGACTGGTAAGTATTGGCGGAGAAAAAGTGGAACCGTCAGCAGTAAAAATATGGCAAAAGTATGTGGGGAGTTACCCTCAGTTAATAAACGCATATGGTCCGAGCGAAGGGACGGTAGAAACAACAATGTACAAATTTGCCGAATCAACTTCAGCAGTTCTGCCATTATTAGATATATCCATCGGCTCCCCAATTGCTAATGTCCAAACCTATATACTCGATAATAATCATCAACCAGTACCCATCGGCGTACCGGGAGAACTCCACATCGCGGGCGCAGGACTAGCACGAGGCTACCTCAATCGACCTGAATTAACAGCAGAGAAATTTATTCGGAATCCTTTTGGTAAGGGAAAATTATATAAAACAGGGGATTTAGCCAGGTATTTGCCCGATGGCAATATTGAGTTCCTCGGTCGAATAGATAATCAGGTTAAGATTAGAGGTTTCCGCATAGAATTAGGAGAAATTGAATCAGTCTTAGCTACCCACTCCCAAGTACAACAAACCGCAGTCATTGCCAGAGTTGACAACCAAGGTAACAAAAGCTTAGTAGCTTATGTAGGCTCTCAAGACCAATCGTTGAACAGCAGGGAATTAAGAAACTACCTACTTGCTAAACTACCTGAATACATGGTGCCTTCTGCCTTCGTTTTTCTCGAAACACTCCCTTTAACCACCAATGGCAAGATAGACCGAAAAGCATTATCAGTACGAAAAATAGAGCTAACCCGAAGCGAGGAATATGTTACCCCTCAAACCCCTGTAGAACAAACACTAGCTACTATCTGGCAAAATGTTCTAGGAGTTGAAAAAATAAGCATTAATGACAACTTCTTTGAAGTAGGCGGAGACTCTATCCTCAGCATTCAAGTAGTTTCCCGCGCTCAACAAGCAGGAGTTAAAATTACTCCCAAACAAATATTTCAACATCAAACCATTGCCCAATTAGCGATGGTAGCCCAAACCTCTACCTCTGT
The DNA here is from genome assembly GCA_051439465.1 of Xenococcaceae cyanobacterium. GTDB lineage: Bacteria > Cyanobacteriota > Cyanobacteriia > Cyanobacteriales > JBFRWF01 > JBFRWF01. The sequence continues at coordinate 34,777 of JBFRWF010000363.1, forward strand.
ATTAGCAGACCAAGGGATAGTAACAGGAGAAGTACCCCTGACACCGATTCAACAGTGGTTCTTCGAGCAAAATTGGTCAGAATTTCATCACTTCAATCAGTCAGTAATGCTCGAACTCCCCAATAATCTTCAACCAGACTTATTATCCCAAGTAATCGGGAAATTATTCTCACATCACGATGCCCTGCGTCTCAGGTTTATTCCTACTGATACTGGTTGGCAACAGGTTAATCAAGGTTTGGATGAGACAGTACCCTTGCAAGTATTCGACTTATCTCATTTAGCACCGCCAGAGCAGATCGCAACTATCGAACAAATAGCAAATACTCAACAAGCTAGTTTAAACTTATCTCAAGGACCGTTAATGGTCGCAGCACTATTCCACTTAAAACCTCAGCAAAATAATCGCTTATTAATTATCATCCATCACCTAGCAGTAGATGGAGTCTCCTGGAGGATTTTACTGTCAGATATCCAGAGTGCTTATCAACAATTAGCTCGAGGGGAAACCATTAAATTACCGCCCAAAACCACAGCATTTCGAGATTGGGCTATCCCGCTGCAAGAATATGCCCGCTCGACACAACTCAAACAAGAACTAGATTATTGGCAGAATCTACCTTGGGCAGAAGTAACTCAATACCCTGGGGACAAAGAAGTTGAACCTGCCTGTAATACCGTAGCCAGCCAAAGACATATTTCCGCTACTCTGTCTGTGAAACAAACCCGTGCTCTATTAAAGGAAGTTCCCTCTGCTTACAACAGCCAAATTAACGATCTCCTCCTCACTGCTTTAGTAATAACTTTGAATCGGTGGACGGGTAATTCAACCATCCTTATAGATTTAGAAGGACACGGACGAGAACAATTATGGTCAGATCTAGATTTATCCAGGACAGTAGGTTGGTTTACCAGTCTTTTCCCGGTATTGTTACAAAAACCACAAGGTAATGAGCTAGGAGTAGCGATTAAATCGATTAAAGAACAATTAAGAGCCATTCCCGCCAAAGGAATAGGTTATGGGATTTTACGTTACTTGAGTAATTCTGAAGAAATTCGGCATCAATTAGAAATACTGCCAAGAGCACAAATCAGTTTCAACTACTTAGGACAATTTGACCAGAGTCAATCAAGTGGAAACTGTTGGAAATTATTAGCCCCTGAATCCACAGGAGAAAATTCTAGCCCAACAGGAGTGCGTACTCATTTAATTGATATCAATGCATTGGTCATAGAAGGACAATTTCAAGTTACTTGGACTTACAGCAGTTCTATTCATCAACGGGCCACCATTGAATGGTTATCCTCTGAATACATCAAGGCTTTAGAGCAATTAATTGAGCATTGTTTATCTCCATCAGCAGGGGGTTATACTCCCTCAGATTTTCCCTTGGCTAAGTTAACTCAAACAGAAATAGACAAGTTACTCAAACTTTATGAGATTGAAGATATTTATCCCATGACTCAAATGCAACAATTGATGTGGTCTATTTCTAATAACATAACTGGGAAAATTGGAGTTTATCATGTTCAAGACTCGCTTCATTTAGAAGATTCCAGTTTTTCTCTTACTGCTTTTAAAACAGCCTTAAATCTGATTGTACAAAAACACCCTATTTTCAGAACTGTTTTTGTTACCGAACAATTAGATCTACCCCTACAAATTGTCCAAAAAAATATTACTCCTTTAATCAAACAGCTCGATCTAACTCATCTCAGTAGGTCAGAACAAGAATCCCATATTAACAAAATTTACCAAGAAGAGCTGCAAAATCCCTTCACAACTAATAATCAAGACCGACTCTTGGTTCGATTTTGGATTATCCTTCGTACTCCCACAACCTTTAATTTGATAATTTCTCTGCATCATACCATTATTGACGGCTGGAGTTATATTGAATTTTTGAAGCAGTTATTTGACCTCTATGAAGCTTGTAAAAATGATAGTAATCTTATTTTACAGCCTGCTAAAAATGTTTATAAAGAATTCGTTTATTTAGAAAGAGAAATAATTAACTCTCTAGAAGCTGCTGATTTTTGGCATTTTTACTTGAGCAAACATCCAGGGATTCAAGAACTGAAACCGAAAGGGCAAAAATCAACCGTTAACTCAAATGATTTTAGTATTTCTACAAAAGAGACACTTAAACTTGACGAGGAAACAAATTCTGGACTTCAGAGTTTAGCTAAGCAGTTAAAAGTTTCCCAAAAAGCTATTTTTCTAAGTGCTTATCTTGATTTGTTAAAAAATTCTAGCTTATCAGAAACTATGACAGTAGGAGTTGTCTCTAATGGCAGATCTGAAAAATTATCCGAGCCTTTAACATCTTTGGGTTTATTCTGGAATATGATTCCATTTTGTCATCCTCTCATAGATAACAAACTTCAGCAGATTAAATCCGTCCATAAAATTCTTAATAATGTGGATGAATATAGCAACTATCCCTTGACAAAAATTTTAGATCGGGAGCAAAAAACGGAATTATTTTGGGCTACTTTTAATTTTATCCAATTCCATCATGCTAAAACATTGATAAGCAAACATAATCTTAAGCTAATTGACTTCAAAGGTCATGACCGGTATCACTTTCCTCTCAACTTAACTATTGTCAGCTCTCCATTCGACGAGCGGGAAGTTAACACGAGCATAGAATATGACCGATTATATTTTACCGATGTCGATATCCAGTTAATGCTTAATAGCTATATAGATTTATTGAACAAGTTGCTCCCTCGCAATAATTATACCATATAATTAACTCTTTATTTTTGGATCAGCCAGAATTTTTGGGTCAGCCAAATGCCTTTCTCATCTGATTTCTGGCGATTAGATGCGTTTGCCCTGAGATGGTGGTAGTTCATTAGCGATCCCAGAAACTACCAATAACAAGAAAAAGCCCTCTCAATTTCTTCTCTCCGCCCTAGTGCACTTATTCTCAAGAATCCCTCTCCACAAGAACCAAAGATAGAGCCGGGAGTTCCCACAATGCCCACTTTTCCTAAAACCATGTCAAATAATTGCCAAGAAGTCATATCTTTAGGGGCTTTAACCCAAATGAAAGGATTATTGATTCCTCCAAAGCATGACCAACCTAATGCGGCTATACCTTTTCGCACTAAAGAAGCATTTTCTAGATAATATTTGATCGCTTTCTGACATTCTATGAATCCAGGCTTGGATAGGGCGGCTGTTGCTCCATGTTGTGCAATATTACAGGCTCCCCAGAACTTTACTTCATGACGGACTTCCCAGAGAGAATTTAACTCTCCTATCACTGTATCTTCGATAGTCAGATTTTGAGGAATAACACTCCAACCTACTCTTAATCCAGCAAAACCTGCCATTTTGGAAAAGCTATTGACTTCGATAGAACATTCCTTAGAACCATCTATCTCGTAAATGCTCCTAGGTATACCATCTGTAACTATAAATGCACTATAGGCTGCATCAAAAATGATGACCGAGTTGTTTTCATTGGCATAGTTTACAAATTGTTTAAGCTGCTCGAATGTTGCTACAGCTCCTGTAGGATTGCCAGGAAATTGAAGATAGATTATATCAACTTTTTCCTGAGGAATATGAGGAATAAAATTATTTTTCTCCAAACAATTTAAATTAATAAATCTACGCCCAGATAGTAAGGTACCTTCTATAAAAGCGGGATAACCGGGATTGGGAAGAGCAACTAAGCTATCTTGAGAGAATAGCTCTAGGAGGTTAACTAATACTGATTGAGCACCATCACTTACAAAAATATCAGCAGGTTCAATGTTAACACCAAGATTTTCTTTATAATAGCTATAGCTAATCGCTTTTTTTAACTCGAGATTTCCTGTGACCTCACCGTAGCCACTATAACTTTCCCAATGTCCTAAACTATTAGATGCCTCGATGATAGATTGTGTAACTATGTGAGGAATAGGATGGCTTGTATTCCCATAGGTCATCATGAAAATAGGACGGTCTGGATGGCGACATCGGTAACTTTTTACTTTATTGATTATTTTCTCAGAGCAAATTCTTGCAAAAGTTTTACCTGGAAATAGTTTATTGAAATTTGAATTTTTACTAACCATAGTGTTTTTAAGGTTCGCGAAAATGCTAGGTATATACTTTCATTATCTCAAATTAATTTTAATTTAATGTGACTTGATAAGCTATAGTTACGGATAATATCTAATGGTATATATTTGGCTCCTTTAATCTCATTTAAACAGTTTTCAGATGCGCACAAGCACTTAAATGGTTGAATCATTGAATACTCTGTAGATGGATAAAAAAATGTTAGTTCATCTCCTTCTTTAATCTGTTTTATAGCTAAAACTCTACCTCTGTGAAATTCAATACCTTCCATGTCCAAAAATACATTGGGGTTGCAACTATGGTTTATATACTGCAATAGTTTAGGCTTAAATAGAACATGTTTGTCATTGAATTGAACGGTTAAGTAAGTAGGAGAATCTAAGAATGCTCTCGCTCCGAAATAAGTAATTACCTGTCCTGGTTGAAACTCTCTTGTAGCATGAAGGGAATAACCCCTTGTGCTAAGATGCTGCTGAATTTTCGCACAAGTAATATCAGTTTTATCTTGCAATTTCAATTGATTCTGTATATTCATAGCTAAAAGACAAAGACTTGATTTCAAACACTAGCCTAATTTTATTGATAGATTTTTCATGATTTTACTTTGAGTAAATAACCAATTTCTAGTCCTGTTGAATCAACCTGAGGATCAGTGGTTTTCTGGGCAAGAACTTCAAGCCGGCAACGGGAAAATAAATTTTCCCAGTATTCCTTCTTTTCCAGACGTTGATTTGTAAAGTGATGAATGAGGAAATAAGGATTATAGCCTGCCAAAGCTAATCCTTGAGACATTAAGTCTTTATTGTCAAATTGATTCTCTACCTCAATAACAATAAAATAGATGTTAGGGAAACGACTGATAATATCTGATAAAAACTGAACCACCCCTTTTTCCCCATCCTGTGATAGGATCTCCTGTAAAACGTAGTTGACAATTGCCAGATCAGGTTCCTGTTCAAAGGGTATCTGAGGACAGTCAAGAGCAGAGGTATTAAAAAGTGCTATACGCTCACCTAAATTTTCTTTTCTCACTAGTCCTAAAGCTGCTTTATAACTGCCATAATCCTGTTCTATACCTATGGCTTTTATCTTGGGAAATAACTTGCAAAACTCAATGAGATATTCGGCGCTACCACATCCAACATCTAAGAGACAATTAATAGTTTTGGGGATTTCTTCAATTAATCTTTGCGTTAAAGGAATCGCGTCATAATGGCTAATCTGACAACTGCCTACTCCAACTTGGCAACTATCTCGATCCGTCCATCCGCTATTCTTTCTAAGCTTCTCTCCAATCTGCATGTATGTCTGAATATAGCCACCGATCATCAAGTGATACCATCCGCGAACCTCATTCAATTGTCGGCCTTGGTGAGTTAATTCAATCTTATCTTCGGTAAAGTTTAGAATCTTTTCATTAGCTAGATACCGAAAAAATCCCTCAGATTTATAATAATCTAAGCCAAAAATTGATACAAGCTCTAAGAAAGAGACAGGAGATTCTAGCAATCTGTCATAAATCCCTTCATTTAAAAGATGATAAATTGCTGCTGCTAGGACATGAAACCGAATTGGTTGAATAGCATTTACAGTTCTCTGCTCGAAGTTCATACTAATATCTTAATTAAAAATTTGACGTATTCCTCACCCAACGGCAGAGAAGCTAGTTGATCATATAGCAATGACCAAAGCCATTGCAACTTATGTTATCGGTGACGAATTCCCAGCCAATGACGTAGGCTCCCGGTTTCCCCCCCCCCTACTCCCTACTCCCTACTCCCTACACCTATACATTGGTGACAATTTAAGGTTCTGTCCCATTTGTCAAGAATGTTGTAACAAAAAGTTACAAAGTCCCATGGCGAGATGTGGCACCAGTTAGAAAACTAACATGGTAAACTTCCTTGAACGAACTTTTTTCCACGATAGCAATGAAATGTGGAATTAATCTCAGTAGATCGAAAAGTTTCTCAGAACAGCGCGATCGCTGCGGTTTGGACGAATATTATAGGATTTTAGTCTAGTTCCCGGTGCAAAACGGTAGAATAAATCAGCTCTAAAACTTTATTAATAATCAAGTGAGTATTTTTACTCAAGAACTATTACTTTTAAGCGCTCGCTAGTCGCGTATTCTCCTTATACTACAACTTGAAGCTCCGAATGGAGGTTGAGTTTCGCACCGGATACTAGTCTAAACTCCAGTTTCTAGCTCCAGGACGTAATGACCCATGTAAAGCTTGGGGGCACCACTGCTCAGGTTCTGACCACAGGCGGCACACGCTCGTGGGATAGTGAGGAACGATGAGGGAGGCCACGAGGGAAGTACTTCGCCATTGATAGGACTTACGCACTCAGCTAGATAAGCCACGGTAGAATGGTATTTCCAGCTTGCGGTCAAGTGACTTGGAGGTGCTCAAAACCTTGAAATCTCGTTTCAGTGCGTAAGTCCTAATTGACTCGGAGTCCCTGGCTGATGGCCGGGGGCTCTCTTCTGGTTTGAGTCGTTCTGATGAGGTTGGCCGCTGGAAGCTACATCTTGGCTGCTCTCTTCATCTGGGGCTGAGATTTCTTTCCCTGAGAGCTGAGCCTCTGGCTCAATTGATTCTTGGTCTGTCAAGTCTTTGTCTTTTAAATCTGCTTTGTTGTAAGGATTGTCTGAAGATGGGGGGCGAGAGCTATTTTTGGAGTTCTGTTGCAGCTTTTCCCATTGCTCGATCGCTAGCTTATGAAGATTAGTAGCAACGTTGACTAGGGGCTCATTCACCAGTGGCCATAATCGCTCAGCCGGTTGTAACTCTGGAGAGTAAGGAGGCATCAAAACTAAGTGGATCCCTTCGGGCACTTCCAAGTTGTCACGCCATGTGCCATCCGGCTCGATCTAAGGGCAGGACAATGCGTTTCTGAGAGCCAAGTCCAAAATGCTGGGAAAAATCCTTTAAGACCCGGCTAAACAAGTCCGTATTGACATAGGACAGAATCCACTATTCTCTCAAAATCGAACCGCCCCCACTGACGCCGCGAGAATTTTGCCGGAAGATGAACGGTTTAGCCAGTTTGCCGGAAGTTGAGATCCTGCGAGCTGAGATGGAACCAAGCTACCGGAAGAGGTGTATTGGGCTGTTGAGCAAAGCCTTAGGAGTCAAGCGCCAGTCAGTCCTCAACTGAGGTGCCGGATTGGACTTTAACAAGATGCCAGCCACCTACCAGCGATTCCTGGGAATGTGTTGGGAACGCTACGAGCTAATGCTGGAAGTGAAGCGGCTGCGTCGGTTTACAGCCTAGCGGCTGTGGTGATTGAGGACTAAAAGTCTACCTACTGCTAACAGTCAGTAGATCGAAAGCCACTTTCGAGACAACGACTTCTATCTTCACTTACGGTTGATTTTGATATCGGTTCAAGAGTGACTCAATCAACGTCGCTGAGACTCGAAATGTTGTCTTCTGAAGGCGGTTAATTGCTGTGGGAAAATCGACTAAATTTCCCTTGGCAGCTTCATCTAATACACCTAGCAAACCAGTTACTCTCAAACCGCGAGAGCGAGCAATCTTTCTTCCCAAAGCATCGTCAACGATCATTAAATTGGCTTCTTGCTGTTATGCTAAAACAATAGCAGCTCTTTCACCGGAATCAAGAACCTCTAAATCACGATGATAAATAACAGATAACAAATTGGGTATGTATCAGAGACAACAATCATGGAGTGTTAAGTTTCCCCTCCTTTTCGGAGTTGTTCATTAGTTTGCCGATCTGCTTCAAAATCAGCTTCGTTATAAGCCAAATCAACCTCTTTAGCTTTGAGAAAAGTATCTACTTATAAGCGAGTTTTCATTCCTAATAACTCCCGAAATTACCCTACACTGATTGACCCTTCACCATAGGCTTCAATCACAATCATTTCCATTACCTTACGTTCTAGGCTACCCCATTTATTCAAGAGCGAATCGGCTACTTCATCTGGCAAAGCAATCTGAATTTGCATCAATTTTGGCTCTAACAGTACCCTCGCTCATTTTAACATAATGTCGGCAGTGCGAGCGCATTACGAGATCATGCGATCGCCAGAGTAAATTACTACCGCAATGTTCTATAATGAGAGTGTGTCTCTCTACAAATAAGCACTCTCTTGCTCACCCTGGCACCCGCTACAACCAGGACTATCAAAAGAAACAATTATGGAATTCACCACCGTCACAGCCATCAACGACATTCTTTTACCGCCTTTGCTGTTTATTCTCTATCTCTGCTCTGTTTCCCTACTTCTCTACAAACCCAAACCCGCACAATCGCAACCACAGCGCACAGAGGAAACAGATTGCAACATTAAGGATGCCTTGTCATCGGATTTTGGCCCAGAACCGGAGCCTGAATTTCCTGTCCCTAATACCGATCTTCATACCCAAGCTGCGGCAATACTTGAGAGCCTCAATAAGAGGTCTAGCCGCCGTTTGTGTAAACCTTTAGGGATTCAACAAAAACGCAATGGCATCGAGAAAAGTTTAGAACTTATCAAGGCAGAAATCCGCCGCCAATTCAAAGAAAGCCCAGAGCGCGTTATCAACGTTATTCGCGATCATCTGCCTGAATTGCTACCGCAATCTTTCTCTGAGCAAGAGGCAAGCTGATGCCTTGATAATAGGACAAACGTCCTATTAATGATCCCGCTATGCCTCCTCCCTTTCATCAAACAGCTACACAGACAACCCATGAACGAAACAACCAACTAAACCCAAGGAGAATTATGACAGATAAACAACAGAAAGAAAAAGGTCTTAAGGGCCTCATTCCCCTGATAACTCCCCTGTTATTTGACCGTGCAGAGTCAGTTCGGAAATGCCCAAAATGTGGTGGCTCACTCTCCATTGATGAGAACGGAATTGCCCACTGCGTCAGGTGTAGCTGGTGCAGTTTTTAAGGAATCAAAATCTTGGTCATCTTTGCAGAAAATAACATATTTTCTGCCCCCCTATCCTGATTGACTGACAAATCTTTTGATCAACTTTGAAAGCCTGACGGGGGGACTCCTGGAGGCTTTTCTTCAACCAAACTTGAACTTCTGCGGCTTCTACCTCACAGTCTGGCAGCCTCAAATGATATCTGATAGACCAACAAATCTGAGTGAGTTTTTGCCTTCTTCCTCTTTTCCATCGCTCCATCTCCCCGTCGACCGAGTCTCCCCGTCTCCCCGTCTCGGAAGTATGAAGTTTAGGAGTTTTGTCAGTCAACCAGCCTCCCTATCCGCCTTGGAAAAATCTGAGGCGGGTTTTTCCATTTTGTCGGTAAAAACCTTCTGTACGGGACAAAAAATCGTAACCGTTCAGGGGGGCGATCGAAAAAGCGATCTCGAAGAGATCCGCCTCCGGCGGTGCGAAAACAAGATCGACCGCAGGGTAAGTCAGGTGACCGGAAATAGGATCGACCGCAGGGTAAGTCAGGCGATTGCAGCTAGCAAGCGCACGCTTCCGCTCACGGGAACAGAATCTCCAGCAGGGTAAGTCAAGGGATTGCAGCTAGCAAGCGCACGCTTCCGCTCACAGGAACAGTACAATCCGTATGTTGAGTGCAATTCGTATGTTGATTGTTGAATAGATATAGATTTATTTCCATTATTTTCTCTTTTTTTCTATTTCCAGGAAAATTTTCCTGTCTGATGGAATGTAAAAATTCTACTTTCTTTGGGACTGACATCCCAGAATCTATCTCACTAGGATGGAAAGCAATTTTAGAGCAATCAGCCACATTGGGGTAAATATAAATTTAGTCATGAGCGAAGAAAGTGCGATCGCACCGACGTTGCATCAGCAATCGCCATGAAGTAGGATTGCCGTTAAAGAAAAGAAAAATATTAACGCCGGGCTTGGTGCGCTCACACCTACCCCGACGATTTCCCCCCAAATCTGTACACACCAGAAATGGAAAGCAAAACATATGTTATCAAGTAATGGGTCAACCCAATTGCCGAAAAGAGAAAACTCTTCTGGCTCAACTTCCCTTTCACTCAAGTATCCTCTCAAAATCGAACCGCCCCGACTGACACCGCGAGAATTTTGCCGGAAGATGAACGGTTTAAGCAGTTTGCCGGAAGTTGAGATCCTGCGAGCTGAGATGGAACCAAGCTACCGGAAGAGGTGTATTGGGCTGTTGAGCAAAGCCTTAGGAGTCAAGCGCCAGTCAGTCCTCAACTGGGGTGCCGGATTGGACTTTAACAAGATGCCAGCCACCTACCAGCGATTCCTGGGAATGTGTTGGGAACGCTACGAGCTAATGCTGGAAGTGAAGCGGCTGCGTCGGTTTACAGCCTAGCGGCTGTCGCAATTGAGAGCCTATAGCCTACCTACTGCTAACAGTGGTAGGAGTCCCTCAATTCTTCATTTGCTATTTTTTCCAATCTTGCACTCAAGAAAACAAAGGAACTCCCTGGGCTTTGCTCAACTACCTTTGCCACACATCTGTAGCGGTAAGTTTTCATAGACTCACAAGAAGTCCCTATCGCTACTTATATAACACATCATTTCCAGCCTAACAAATCAAAGAGACCTGTACATATATTCTGTTGCAGGCTTTTGTCGGGCATAGGTGAAGTGTAGTTCTCAGATGCTCGAGGAGTTCCTCCACAGTCACTCATTTGGAGGAACAGCCATGTTCGTTAAAAAGGTCAAACTCAAACCATTACCTATTGATGGTTTTCCCTATCCCCTTTCAATCCAAATCATTCCGCCTGAGTATCTGGAGCAGCTCTGGGAGAGCACCTCTGAAAACGAGGAGGTGGCCCATTACTGCTCGGTTAGGCAAAAATTATTCGGTGAAGGATGCAAGGGAGCAGGGAGCAGGGTGCGGGGGAGAAACCTGAAACCCCTCTCCCTGCTCCGTTCTCCCTGCTCCTCTGCTTTTTTGGGAAAAAACCAAAAATTCTTAACCGACCAGTATTGGGAGGTGGCCTCATGAGCTGGAAGCGATTTCACAGAGGAGAATGCCCAGTCTGCGGTGGTACGAGAAAGGACTGCCGCCAGAGTACCACAACAGGACTTATCCACTGCCGGGATATTAATGCCGCACCCAATGGCTACATCTTCCGAGGCTACGATAGCATCGGTTTCGGCATGTGGACAGACAAAGCAGAAGCCGAAGCCTGGACAGAAGAAAAACACCGGGAATGGCAGGAGACCAGGAGAGTAGAGCGAGAGCGAGAAAAAGCTCGGTGCCATCGCCTCCTCTCTGCTTGTGAGCGAGACACCGCCATCCGCCAAATTCTCGTCCAACTCGAACTGGGCGAACAACACCGCGCCCAACTGAGGCTTCGCGGCATGACCGAAGAGCAAATCGAGTCGGGGATGTACCGTAGTGTCCAGAAGTGGCAGCGCCTCCGATTCCGCGCCAATGATAATCTGGCAGGAGTTCGGCACGGCGGCAAGGGCCTGCAAGTGCCAGCTTCAGGTATTCTCTGCCCTATTCCCAACCACAAGGGCGAATTCGTTGGCTGGCAGTTACGACTCGACGAACCTGGGGAGTTACCCAAATACCTCTGGGCATCGCCAGAAAGTAAGCGCAGGAAAAACGGCCCGTCAGTCCACCTGAGAAATGGAGAACTGCCTCTGGCTTTCATTGCTCCTTCCAACGAAAAGCACGAGGTCGTCAGCCAGTGGTTCAAAGACAACAACACCAACGTCATTCCAGTGGCTCTAACCGAGGGAATTGCCTTCAAACCCACCATCACTGCCAATCGACTTGGTATCCCTGCCATTGGCGCTTCCGGGGGTAACTTTGCCTCCAGTCCCGCAACCCTCAAGGTTTACCTGGAACACATTCAAGCTGCCTACGCAGATAACAAACAAAACGCAGTTAAAATTCAACCCATCCTCTTTGCCGATGCTGGCTGCCTTGCCAACAACTCCATCCTGAAGGTTTATAGCAACACAGTCAACCAGCTCAGGGAGTTCGGGTTCCAGACGAAAATTGCCTGGTGGGGACAGGGGGACAAGAGTGCCACAGACATCGACCAAATCAATGATACAGTCCTGGCTTCCATTGAGTTACTCACCTACCGGGACTTCCTCTGGCTGGTTAAAAAAAACCAGCGCGACCGGCAGGTGGAAGGCATCCAGCGACAGCTGCAAAGTCTCACCTACAAGCCAAACGTCCGCTTCAACCAACGATACCTCCCCGAGCTGGCAAGTATAATGCCCATGGAGGGGATTGTCGCTCTCAAGTCACCCAAGGGCAGCGGCAAGAGCGTCCAGATTAAAAAGATCGTCGAGAGAGCACGGAGTAGGGGGATGAAAGTCATTTCCCTGACCCCCAGGCGGGCGCTGGGTCGAGAACAGAGCCTCAAGTGGGACATTGAGTGGGGAGGCGATGGTGAAGTTTCTGGCATCCACCCCCTGACCCGGCTGGAGAAGCTGGAAACCGTCGGCATCTGCTGGGACAGCCTCTGGAAGCTATTGTCGCGAGACTGGAGCCACACCCTGGTCGTAATTGATGAGTCGGAGCTGGCACTGATACACCTGCTCCTCAGTTCCACTTGCTTTAAGAAGCGACCATCCATCTTGAGGACGCTGGAAGTCAAACTCGGTGAGTGCCTGACCAATGGCGGGATGCTCCTGATTGCGGATGCAGACATGAGTGACCTGTCAGTCAACTACTTCCAATCCTTGGCGACTGAAGCACCCACCTTTATTATTACTAACGATTACCAGTCAGCCGAAACCCAGTGGCAGGTGGAATTCTATACGGGCAAGAAAGATAGGATCCTCGCCAGTCTGATGACTGAGCTGGCCACGCCCGTCATCGAGCGGAACGAGCAAGGGGAAGCCATAGAGAGACAGCGGCGCATTGCCATCCCCACTGACTCGAGAGACCAGGCAGAAGCGTTAGAAAGGTACATCAAAGAAAGCTACCCCCACCTGCTCAACCTCCGCATTGACAGCACGACCACAGAAACCGATGAGGGGCGGGCATTTGTGGAGCGTCCCAACCAAAAGATTTTAGAACTTCAGCCGGATGTCCTCATCTACACCCCCTCCATGGGTGCGGGAGTCTCCATTGACGTGCCCTGGTTTGACCAGATGTACGCCTTCTTCAATGGCGTGGTTGAGCCGAGCCAGTGCCGCCAGATGCTCTCTCGGGTGAGAGCAGCGATTGCACGAACAATCTGGTGCCGCAATCGGGGTCGGGTTGACGGCTGCACTTCTTTTTTGCCTGAAGAACTCAAATCCCGCCTCTTCAGCTTCCACCAACAGTCCAGCATTCTCATCGACGTGATGCAGGCCATCGCTGGAGACGACCCCACCGATCTCCAAATTCGGCAGGCTTACGATGCCATCTGGAATCAGGAAACACAGGCTTGGGACAATCCCCACCTCGACCTCTACTGCAACTTGGTGGCGCGGAAGAACTACGGGCTGTACTACTTGGCATCGGAACTGCGCTGACAGTTAATCGAAGAAGGTCATGCTGTCATCGACTGTGACAGCGGCGAGAAGACCTCAGATGGCTTGAGGGTGGCCCAGATGAAAAAGCAACTGCCCCGAGAAGAAGCCCAAGGGATTGCTAATGCCTCAGACATTCCCCTCGAGCTTGCTCTACTCCTCAAACAGAAACCCGGTACGACCAAAGCGCAGCGCTACCAAGTTTCCAAGGCTCTGCTCCAAGCTGAACTTCCCGGCGTAGACTTGACCCCAGAGTTTGTCTACAAGGCAATCACCGAGAATAAGCGCAAGTGGCTCAACGCTGTCAAACTCTTCTGGTATTGCCAGAATCCAGAGAAGGTGAAAGTCATGGATCGGCGCTCGTGGATTGACCACCTGTGGAAGTTTACCAATGGAGCTGTCTACCTCCCCGATATCCGCACCTACTCCCTCCAAGTGAAAGTGCTCCTTGACCTCGGACTTTTTGAGGCCATCGACCTCCATAGCCCCCAGAAGGAATATTCCACCGATAGCGAAGCTATCAAGGGACTACTCAAGAGAGCCAGAGGACTCTCAAAGGACATCCTCACTGCCTTTAACTTGAGGGTGACCAAGCAGACTAAACCGATCCAGTTTATCAACCACCTACTGGGGCGCGTCGGCTTGCACCTCAAGTTTTACAAGCAAACTGACAAAGGAGTGCGGCTCTATCGGATGGACCCAGAAAAGCTGAACGACCCCGACCGAATTGCCGTACTGGAGTCCTTAAGCGAAAAATGGGCTCAATTAGGCTCCCAGAGTGAATTTTGCGGCTCACAGCCCAACTCTATAGATATAGATAATGACGAGGCTCGGTTGACATCTAGTCTGGAAACTGACCAGCAGGGCATTCCTAATAGTGAAATTCCCGTGCAGGAGTCTTTGATGCAGAAATCGCCGCAATTAGGCTCCCAGAGGGAATCAGGGTCCTCACAGCGTCGCCCTGTAAATATAGATAATACCGCCCGCTGTTGTGAGCCTGACCCAGAATCAATTACTCCAACGGACAAACCGAATGAACAGAACGAGGCTCGGTTGGCATCTGGTCTGGAAACTGACCAGCAGGGCATTCCTAATCGCGAAATTTCTGTAGGGGAGTCATCCACGTCAAAATCGCCGCAATTCGTCTCTGAGAATGAATTGTGGGACTCACAGCGTCGCCCTGTAGATATATACAATACCGCCCGCTGTTGAGATCTAGCTCCAGCATCCATGCCCACAACGAGCCAATTGGGTGAAATAGACCAAGCCCAGTTTCTCCCTGAGTGGCAAAACCTTCCCCCCATCGAAGAAATCAAAGCTCTCATAGCCAGGCAGGCAGTCATCCCCGTCCAATACCAGTCGGGGGAGAATGGCGAATGGGTGGACGCACTGGTGACGCAGGTTGAAGGAGAGACTCTACGCCTTCAGGTGACAGGCACAGAAATGCCCACTCAAGAGAGCGACTTAACCAAAATCCACCTCATCGGACTCGATGCTATCCCTGAAAACAAGCAGGAAAGCTGGCAAGATATATGCGAGTGGGTGGCTCAATATTCTCACGAAACACCGGAGGAACTCAAGGACATCCTTGAGAAAGCCATCAGTTACCTCAAGCTAGTTCCCCAGGCGAAGCAATGTCTCTGGGCGGTCATCAAGGTCTGGGTCAAAGATTCCTTCTGGCAGCTCTTCCCTGGCTACTACCAAGCACTCTCTCCACCGTGAAGGGGTTACGCTCTTGTGAACTGTGAGGCGACTGGGGGCTAACGCCCTTTTGAGGAGAGAGCTGCTGCTCGAAAAACAAGCAGCTCTCTTCAGAAGACAAGTTATTCCCTGAAGTGATTATGACGCACCCAAATACACAATCACAACTCACCTGTCAGTCCTGTCCGTTCTTTGACGACTATCACGACCAAAAGGGTCGAGGATGGTGCCGCGCCTTCGACAAATCCGCCCGGCGGCATCACCTCAAAACCCCCGAGTGCGAGCTAGTCATCCAGGACCATACCGTCATGGTCGAGCTTCACACCAAGGCAATTGAGGACGATGGCTTTGGCCACCCCGTGCCAGTAGACTCTCGAATGCTTTCAGTGACAGTCCTTGAACTCACACAAGAAGCGGTGGAAGCTGCCCTTCCCGACTCGTTCGACTCAGCGGAATGGACAGTCGGACGCTTCTGGAAACCGGAGCCCAACTCCGAGTTTTAGCGGATTTTAGAACACCGATTTATTTCAGAGAGGGGGGAGTGTGGGGAGTGTGGGGAGTGTGGGGAGTTTTGAAGGAATTAGTCAATCTTCCCTATCCTCCCTCTCTTCCCTGTCCTTCCTATTTCCCTCTCTTCCCCCTCTTCCCCCTCTTCCCCCTCTCTCCCAACCAGGAATTTATGAATACTGAATCAACTCCCTAGTGGCTAGCGCCAACTCGCTGACAAACAGAAAGTGAGGAACAATCCATGAAAAACTCGATTGCATGTCCGGGACCCCACCAAAAAATCCTTGAGTGGCTTCTGTTGCCCATCAAGGGGAATCGACGGGCATACCAGAGGCTTCTCGAAGAACACCTCAAGGCACTGGCAGTCCTGGCCATTCATGCCCCTGCCGATGCGGGAGCTAGAGAAATCCTTGAAACCAGTGAATTTGTCGGAGACGGACGATGAGAATACCTCACAGTTACCAGGAATTGCTAATTCACCGCGAACATTACGTCCAGCTTTTGCGCTCCGGTCAAGTCAAGCCCCAAGCCCGACACTTGATCCGCTTACAGATTAGCAAGCTCAACCGAGCCATCGACAAGTACTGGCCGGGCTGGAGAACCGCTAGCGCCTTTTGAAAGTGGAGAACCTCACAACTGTGTATGGAAGTTGGGGGTCACGCATCCTTTACCCACAGGAAATCAACTTAAACGCAAATCAAAGAAAAGGAAGGTAATCTCATGAGTAATCTGGCACAATTCAAGGTCTTTGGCACTCGTCCAGAGAATGCGATCTTCTTACCTCAAGTCCCATTTAATTTGAGGAATGACGGAAAAGTCGGTCAGTGGAAAGTAGGAGAAGATGACTATCGCGGCAAAGAAATTGAGGTTTCCATCATCAAGGTAGCTCAATTCTTTGGCAATCTCGGCAAGACGACTAATGCGTTTTTCTTACAATTGTGGTTCGTTGCTGCTCCTGATTGCGCGGTACTGCCCAAGAATACTGTGTGCCTAACCTACTTGAAGACGCGGAGCATCGCCCAATTCTCCCAGAAAGTCACAGAACTGATGGAGACTGGCGAGCCAGGGCTGGGCATCTTCAAAGGCTCTTTCATCAAGCACAGTGGCGATAAAGGCGACTACTATTCTGTCGTCTGGGATTGGCGCGAGCGCGAGACCGAAGAAGAAATTGAGCAGCTCGCTCAGATTTCCGAGTTCATGGCGACCAATCCTAAGCTCGTCGATCTGTCGGTGAACCTCATCGGGCTCGATGGGCTATCTCCTGAAGAGATCGAACTGATTATGTCCTCTGCCAAAGCGCAAGAGCTAGAGGATAACTCTCACTATCAGGCTCTAACTGCCGGGTGATAGTCCGAGTTAATTGAGCGGTGGGTCAATACTGCTCGGTTAACAAAAATTTGTCGGTTAAGACTGCGGGGGAGCAGATATTGAGCTTCGGAGCAGGGAGCGGGGTGCAGAGGAGATTAATTAAATGGTTTGTTCCAATAAATCCTCTCCTTTTCTCCCTACTCCCTGCTCCCCTGCTTCTTTTTGGGTGCGGGGGAGAAACCGGAAAACCTCTCTCCCTGCTCCGTTCTCCCTGCTCCCCTGCTTTCGTGGGAAAAAACCAAAAATCCTTAACCGAGCACTATTGAGCGGTGGGTTGCCAAACGCAGCCTACTGCTCTTTTTTTCTGTGAACACAGGAGTAGGATTTTATTAAAGTCATTGTTTCTTCTGGTGTACTATAAAATAGTCAAGGGAGTTGATTGGCCATCAGAATCTTTATATCGAGGATATTTTGACAATGAAAACTCCAATAACAATGACAAGAGCCTACGAAGAGATAATTGATTTCCTGGCTGCGGGAACCACACCCAAAAGCCTCATTGAATTTCAGCCTTATTTTATTATCCCAGTTGGGATAATTGGGGAGAGCATTTTAAACTTGAAGATTATTTCATTCAACCCATCACTAATATTGGAGAAGTAACCGCTAAAATTTTAGGATTTAACGATCAACCCCGTTTGTTAGAGCGTCAACTTCTCATTTCTAAAAATAAATCTCCATCGCCAGCAGCACTCAAACGAATGAATAGAGAATTGAAATAGGTAAAGCCATCAAAGAAGTGATGGTTTTCTTGCAGGGGCATGGCGTTTCTACTACCTACGCAGTAAAGATATTCAAACAGTACGGAAACAAAGCGATCGCCACCGTCACCGACAACCCCTACCAACTGGCATGACAAACCAGAAATTTCCAGGGGTGGGATGATTTTTCGAGTGGGCGATCGCGTCATTCAACTCAAGAACGACTAAGATCGCCAGGTGTTTAATGGGGATTTAGGGGTGGTAGCCGCCATTAGACCTGTTGCAAATTAACGAAAATCAAAGGGTGTATGTATTAGCTATACCCTTTGGCGGCGCACCTGAAATTAGACACCTTTAGCTTATTTTAAAGCTTTCTGACAATTGGGAGCCTGAGAAATCCTGCTCGCTGCCGAGGCTTTTCCGTGCTATCGCCCGTTGTTAGCGGCGAGTTAAAAATCAGTTTATGTCAGATATTATCATTTTCGGATTTGAGAACCAAGAAGTTCGTTTCGTCGGTACTTTCGACAAACCAGAATGGGTAGCCCAAGATGTCTGTGCAGTGCTCGAAATCAAGAATGTCTCGGATACCTTGGCCAAATTTGACGAGGATGAAAAGGGTATAGCTAGTATCTATACCCTTGGTGGTCTTCAAGAATTGCTCACCGTGACCGAACCCGGACTCTATCGCTTGATTTTCAAATCTCGCAAAGCCGTAGCTAAGCGATTTCAACGCTGGCTCTTTCACGAGGTTCTTCCTTCCATCCGACGCACGGGAAGCTACACCATCAACCAAAGCCAAAAACAGCCAAAAGCTCTAATCGCCGCACAGGCTATCAATGAGATCAATCAATTAGTCGCCCAAATCTCACCCCGCTTGGCTCAGTATCTCATTGACCATACCATTTCCGAAGTCCTTGAACAAGCTGCCTTGCCAGAGACAACCGAGACATTGAGGGGGGTTGTGGAAATCGCTGAACAGATGAGTTTGCCTGTCAACGCTCAAAACCGTTGCCAACTTGGTCGTTTCGTCAAAAGCTCTCAAGTTGGTCAATTAGCTGTCACAGAGAAGCGTCTGGTTAACGGAACATTGCGGGAAGTCTATTGCTACCCCGATAACGAAGCCGTTCGGAATGTTATTCGCTCCTTCTTCTACTAATCTTCCTCCTGTTAACTAGCCCCTCGTTTCTTGGCTTAGCAAAACTGTTTTTTGTCTACAAGAAACGGGGGTTGATTGTCCTCGATAGTTAACCGCACTAAGAGCGTTAACACGCCTGTTGTCAACTACCGCATCCAAGGAGACAACCAGTGATTTACACAGCATCCTATTTTGAATCCAATCGGCATCATGGCAAACTGCTCTCGATTTCCCGCAGCATTCCTCAAGGGTTTCGGGTTGATGGCCGTCTAGAATTCTTCGTACCCAGCGCCGATTTACTTCGGGATTGGAAGAAAAAGCGCATTGGCGAGGAAGAATACATCAACCGTTACCGAGAACAAATTAGAGCCAATCTTAAGGCAATCAAGACATGGCTGTCCAATTTAGATCCCAAAGAAGATATAACTTTACTCTGTTGGGAGCATAGTGGCATAGACGAAACTAAGAAGCGATGGCAGGAAACAGGTGAGTGGAAAGAACAAAGACCATTTTGCCATAGAAATCTGGTTATCAAACTGGTTGAGAAATTTAGACCTGATTGCTATGGCGGTACAGATGTCCTCAATTCCCTCACTTCTACATACGGGAATGGCACGCTTGTTAAGAGCGATCGCCACTCTCAAAACCGTCGCCTTACAAATCTTCGACAACGGCAGTAATGCTTAACGACTCTCACCGAATTGCCGTGGTGGAGTCCCTGACACAGAAATGGACTCAACTTGGTTCTGAGTCTCAATCCTAGTCATCACAGCGGACGCCTGTAGATATATATAACACTGGCCCCTGTTGTGATTCCCATGAGCGGAAGATTATTAGGGTCATTGACCAAGAAGCGATCGCACCTTACTGTGTCGAATGTTACAGGAGGCGATCGCGCAATTGTCTCTTTCACAGGGCGAAGCTTTCCTATTGCGGCTGGCAAAAGGAGAACCGAATTTGTCTGCTAAATTCCAACAAAAGCTGTCCAAATTAATAGCTAATTCTCCTACTTCCAGCCAACCTTGACGCACAATTCAACAACTTCTTGATGCTGCCACCCAAGAAAGCGAACGAGCAGAAAAACGGCAAAAACAAGAAACCGAAGCCAAACGAATCCAAGAACTGCAAGCCTTAGCCAAACGAGAAGCGCAAGTTTGGTCGGAAGTTGAGTCCCTAATTCAGAGATTCCAATCTAAACCTTACGATGAGGCTGTGGGATTGTTAGTCAAATTAAGAGACTTAGCCGAATATCAAAATCAGTTTCCTACTTTCGGGCAGCGATTGAACCAGATTTACGAACAGTACAGTACCCGTTCGGGTTTGAAGCGCAGGTTGCGAGAAGCAGGATTGACTCAAAGTAATTGAGCTACTCCAGAATTTTCTAGACCCTAAACTAGCGATCGCATATTATCAGTAAACAGTGGAGTTGTTGTTAGTGGACTCCCGCTCCGACTGCTCCTAAATCTTGCCTGACTGATCGAAAGAAACCAAGAGGATTCAGCTAGATGTCCCGAGAAAGTCCAGGAAAATCCGAGAATTCCCCAGAAAATATGGGAAAATCTATTCTGAGAGCACTCACCCAACCAGAAGTTGCCCTTCTGTTGGATGCCCTATTCGAGAGCGTTCCTTCTGCCTCATTAGAAACAGCCCTCAATCGGCTGCCAACCGATACCCGACAGACGCTACAGCAGATCTTAACTCCTTCTCCTTCCACAGTAGTCCAGACAGAAAAACCTGCCTCTCTAGCCAAGTTAGAACAAACTTGGTCCCAGTTGTGGGGGCAATGGGATGATATCGTCTCTGAAGCCACCGACGAAGAAGGAAAATATATTGAGCAAGAAGAACACTGGGAGCCTCCCTACTTCAACGATGATGCCTTAGTCGAAGACTTAGAAGCTCTCGCCGAGCAGATGCTGCCCTTGTTGCCAATCGCTTACAAACACGAATTCTCGCCCAAGGCTGACTTTACCCGAGCTATTGAGGAGATGGCACAAGAGATTGCCGCTGCCCTGCCAGAGTGGATACAATCGGTCAACGAAGGGTTTTACCAATTGGTCAGTCATGTTGGCAGCTTTCAGGCAGGCGGAGGTTTCCGAGGCAACCCGTAGAAACCTGTGCCAATCTTGGCGCGATTACCGTCCTTCGCCTCACCGAAGGACGGTTCTGGGAATGGAGAGAGAGGAAAGCTGATAGTTCCTGGTGGCTGCCTTGGCTGTTGGACAGCGTTGCTGACTCCCAACAGGGAACTGCAGAATTTTCAAGCCAGATTAAACAGTGGCTGGTGGATTTGCAGGGAGATAAGAGTCCTTCCCGCCAAGATTTTGCTGCCTTACGGCTGCTAACTCACGATTTGGCAGAAATTCGCCGAGAAAATTGGAATCCCTATCCTAACTTTCAAGCGGTCGTCCTGGTGCCTGGAAGCCTCAAAACCCCCGATGCCCAGTCCCGACAGTCATCCTTGAAGCAACTAGCCCCGAAAGACCTCTGGAATGGGGTTATGTCATATTGGCAGAGTCACCTAGACCATTGGATTCCGCAACCAGAAACGGCTCGCAAGTCAGACTACACGGAGCAGGCAAAATGGGTGACAGCCTTGCGCGAACTTTCTCCAACTGCTTACAAGGGTCTCTTAGCTCAATGGCGGGTGCAACACAAGCGACGGCGCAATCTCTGGAAAGCACTGGAACAAATGGGATTAAGTTAAAGGATGGGGTCGAACTGACCCTGTTTCTAAATGGGGAATCTATCAGAAGTCACTTCCAGACTGGTAAAGATAGAATTGGGACACGCCCAGAATCAACTCCCTCCATGTCCATTCCCCAACTCAGCGAAACTACCTTACAACGCTACGCCAATCCCAAATCTTACCAGCGAGGCGAAGCTTACTACCACGAAGGGGCAGTCCTGTCCTTGACACAGCGTGGGCAACTCCTCCTAGCTACCGTCGAAGGTAGCCAATTCCATCCCTATCACGTCACCATCCAATTTGAGGGAGATGAAATCGCCTCGGCTGACTGCACCTGTCCTTATTCTTTTGAGGGTTGGTGCAAGCACATCGTCGCTACCCTGCTCACTTGCCTGCGCCAGCCAGCCAAAATTGAGGAACGTCCCATCCTAGAACAACTTTTAGACCGCCTCAATGAAGTGCAAACCCAACAACTGATCCAGGAATTAGTTGCAGACCACCCTGAACTACTCGACAGAATCGAACGCCTTACCAATCGCCTTGCACCATCTAGTATTCAATCTCAATCCTCACAGTCGTCGCAACGTCCTCCCATTGATGTGACTCCCTACCGTAGCCAAGTACGCCGAATTTTACGAGATGCCATCCGCTATTTAGAAGAAGGCTGGGAAGACGATCCCATTCCTGAAGAACTCTTCGATCTTATCCATGAAGCACAAATGTTCACCGAAAGAGGAGAAGGGAACACTGCGATTGCGATTTTAGAAGCCATTACACAGGCTTGTGTGGAAAACTGGGATGACGTAGAGGAATATGGTGCAGAGAATGATGAGGTAGCCCAAACCCTCAATGAAATCTGGACAGAAGCCATCCTAATAACTGAACTCACTCCCCCAGAAAAGGTCGATCTTCAAACCAATCTGGAAAGCTGGCAGAATGAATGGAATGCCGATTTTGCTATGAGTTTAGAGGCACTGCGTCAAGGTTGGGACTATCCTCCACTCAAGCAGGTTTTACAAGGAGAAACTACTCAATCAGGAGCATGGGAAGGAGAATCACCCTATTATGCTAGTGATTTAGCCTTAATTCGCCTGAAAATTCTAGAAAGTCAGAAAAGATATCCAGAGTATCTCTACTTAGCCCAAGCAGAAGGGCAAACAGAACAATTCCTAACTATGTTGGCGCGATTGGATCGCATCGACGCAGTGATGGAAGCTGCCGACAAGCAATTGGCATCAATGGAACAAGCCTTTGCCTTAGTACAAGTAATGTTAGGACAAGGCGCAACTCATGAAGCCCTTCAGATTGCCCAAAGGGGATTGATTTTATCCGGAAACTGTGAGTATGAATTAGCCACTTGGACGAGTAACCTAGCAGAAGAGTTAGAGGAAGCTCAGACAGCTTTAGCTGCGAAAATTAAAGCATTCCAAGCCAAACCCACTTTCACTGACTACCGTAAGATCGAGACGTTAGCAGGAGAAGATTGGGCAATCCTCAAAGAAGATTTGCTCGAATATCTCCGCAGTTATAGCGATTGGGGGATAGGAATAGAGAAAACGAAAGTCGATATCTTTCTCCATGAAGGGTTAGTTGATGATGCGATCGCTGTGGTCAATGAGCTCAGTTCATATAATTCAGAGATAATCCATCGAGTTATGGAAGCAGCCATCTTAAAACATCCTGATTGGGTCATCGAAAATGCCAAACGTCGCGCCGAATCTATTATGGATGCTAAGAAAGCAGAGCATTACCACCATGCCGCACAATGGCTGCAAAAGGCAAAGGCAGCTTACTGTCAAACAGGAAAACAAGCGGAGTGGTCAGCTTACCGTACTCAACTCATGCAAATTCATGCCCGCAAGTATAAACTCATGGGACTGCTTAAGCAACGAGAGTTGGATTGATTCAGTACTGGGGTAATTAACCTGAGCTTCCAACGAACGGCATTCGTTATGGCTAGAGAGGAACAATTTGTTCCCTAGGAGTTCCGGTTAAGCCGACTGAGGCAAAGCCCAGTCTAAATGAAGCGACGCCTTCTTGGGCTGATGACTGGCAGTTTCAGTTTGTTTCCAACACAATTGTTGTCCTTCAGAGAAAGAATCTGACAAGCAAAAACAAGAATTTACGGGTCAATTGTCAGCCAAGCATTTACTCGTCAATCAATCGTCTTTAGGAAGTCTTGCGATTGATTTGAACAGTCGCAATAAAGCATTTTGTCTTCATCGACCTTCGAGGGGAGCTTAATATTGACTTTGATATTCTGCTGTGAGACTGTTTCGTGCCTTCTCTCTTCTTGTGTTAGCTTGACTTTTAGGGCGATAGACCCAGAGCAAGCAGTGTTTTTGTTAAACAATTCTTTTGACAATGGTTATTCAAAACATCTATCGAATCAATTTGCCAATCAGCCACATCACGGAACTTAAACTGAAACTGAGCAGTAACATAATTGTAATCGGAATGTAGAGGCTAAATCCTGGACGTTCAATTTTGATGGCAACTGACTCTCTAGAGCGTCGGTCCAGTAATCGGGAAATTCTGGTTGAGGCAAGCAAGGGAGCAGGGAGCAGGGAGCGGGGGAGAGCTGAAAGTGGTTATTTTTCGTTCCTCAATTTGTCAACTTTTATTAATGGAC
>JBFRWF010000364.1:0-12098 GCA_051439465.1 Xenococcaceae cyanobacterium
TGAGCATTTATTGAAGTTGAAGTATTGGCAGGCTGAACAGAATAATAATCGCGGGCATTGGCAGGGAGAAATTGCTAATTTCCGCAAACAAATCAAAGATGAACTAGAAGATAGTCCTAGTCTTAGGCGTTATCTGCTGGAAATATTGGATGAGTGTTATCAAGATGGGCGGGAAATCGCGGCAGCCAGATCGGGGCTTAGTTTAGAGGTGTTTCCAGAAAAGGCGATTGCCGATTTGGAGCAAATTTTAGATGAAAGTTGGTTACCTTGAGCAGATTCGTAGAGATATTCCCATCACAAATAAGGACTAGCTTTGGCTGCTCAAAGTCAAGCTGGAAGTATTTTTGTCGCGAGGATGCTGACGGTAGTGACTACTCTGCGTTCTCAAAACCGCAATGTCAAGGAGTACATGACCCTACCCGCTTAGTATTTAGCTGGAAGATGTAACAGGCGATCGCTATCTATTTGACCAGGCGATCGCTCCCCTACTCAAGTGCGAGTGAGACATAACACCAACTTTTGTGACACTCCTTTCAGTTATCAGTGACCAGTGACCAGTTATCAGTTAGTATCTGCTCTTAACTGGTAACTGGTAACTGATAACTGATAACTGATAAAGGTGCGATCGCTCTCCCGATTTACTCAGCATCCTGCCAGCCGGAGATAGTTGCCATCAGGATGTTGACCAGGGGGTGGTTGATGGCTTCTAGGTCATGTCAACATTCACCTGAACGCACTATTGGCCAAATTGCTGACGGGGTGACAATCCTGTCAAACCCCTGACAGGGCTTGGCGATCTCCTCTGACGGGGTGACAACTCCGTCAACACCAAGGTTGGGCTTTGCGGTCAGCTTCGCTGCGCCGGAGGCGAGCGCCCTGTTGAGTTGAAGAAAAAATCAAGGAAATAGACAGGCTTATTGAGAATGTTTTGTTGGGATAGACTATTAGTATAGTCAAATTGGAAGCGGTGAAGTAAGAAAATCGCTCACAGTTCGGAAAGAGTTATATGAGTGAAGACAGTATTCATGCTCATCAATCACAAGGATTCATTAACGATTCAAAGGGAAATGTTGAGCAGGATTTCGGTGATAAGACTAACTACGACACTGGTGGTGGAGATGTAGCAGAACGGGATATTGATAAACGTACCATTATTAACCTTATCTTGCCAGAGGCTAGTTCTGACAATGTTTTCCAAGAATTGCTTAAAGATGTAGATATTTCTCGTATTCTTTCCCTCATAGATCAAGAGAGCATCCAACAAGCATACCAAGACTCCCGGCATCCCGACGCAGGCTTATGGAGTTCGGAGGCAACTAATATAGGCGAAATATTAAAGGAGCTTGAAGAATTTCGACAATTGTTTGAGTTCTTTGAACGCTTAAGTCAAGATGTAAATTTATCTCGGAAAATTCGCCAAAAATTGAAATATTTGACAGGAAAATTGCCAAGCAAAAATTCTCCAGGACACCCAATAAATAAATCTTCAAACAATCCTTTTCCCAATAATAAAGGAAAACTTGAGTCGTATATACTCGCTACACTTGTCCACTCTGATGATGATAGTGAGCAATTTTTTCTGAATGCTTGGTTAATTATTGATGATTCAGTGGAAGGTTTATCTAAGTTTGAATCTCTTCTTGACCAAGATGAACAGCAGCAGGGAGAGTTATGTCTATTACATGAAATACCAACACTACTCAATAAGTTTTTGAAAAAGAGTCTAAAGCGTCTTAGAGGTAAAAAATATCACCTCACAATTGAGTTTTTCCTGCCTAGTGCTCTTATCTGTACTGAGGTTGACCGCTGGAAAATTTCCGACCCGATAGATGATGAAATAACTCTTGGCATTAAGTATCCGATTCGTCTGCGTTCCATTGAACGTCTCAACATCGATTACTTAGATTCATATCTTTATCAATGGTATGAACATTGGGACAAAGTTAAGCAAGTTTTAAATGAAAAACCTATAAAAGAACTATTCGAGCATCTCAAGCGGATGGAGAGTTTCAATTGGAAGTTGTTGAGGAGTAATTTGAAGCAAAAAATTGGACTTAAGTTAACCTGCGCTCCACCTAAAGCAAAAAGAAAGGATCTATTTAAAGCTATCCTAACAGCAGCGACACCAATTGCCATCTGGACAAGATGTAACATACCCAATCTGAATCAGGTTACTGAAATAGATACATTATTGAGTTGTAGGCCATTATGTCACTTGTGTGAATCTGTCAGGGAAATGCGGGAGAAAGCTGATGCTCAAACTGGGGAACACTTGGGGTTTCACTTAGCTGTTCTTTGGGAAAATACCTATCGCTTAACCCCCGATTTAATGGTTCAACTAATACCACCAGGACAATAAGAATGGAGTTTAAGATTAAAATATGAACGACTGGAGAATTTTTACAGGAAATAGTGAACCTCACGATGAAATTGACCGCCTTCCTCAACCACCAAGTTGGCGCAGGTTTATTGGTGCAGATGATGAGATAGTTAAAGAAATTGAAAAACGCTGGCAGAAATTCTGTGAGTCGTTAGATGAGGATACAAGAGATCGCCAAAGAGGCAAAAGTTTCCGCATTTATTCTAATGAGAATGAGCAGAGGAATAATGTGGTCAATTTGGTCAACGCTGCACTTTACTTAAGACGACCTTTGTTAGTTACAGGTAAACCCGGTACTGGTAAAACTTCTCTGGCTTATGCTGTGGCTTATGAACTGAAACTAGGACCAGTGCTACTTTGGCCCATTACGGCACGTTCGACGTTGCAGGAAGGGCTTTACCGCTATGATGCGATCGCCCGACTGCAAGATGTACAAATGAGTAACAACAATCAAGATATTGGTCGCTACATTCAACTTGGTCCTCTCGGTACAGCAATTCTCCCTTCCCGTCGTCCCCGTGTTCTGCTGATTGACGAAATAGATAAGAGCGATATCAATTTACCCAATGACTTACTGAACTTGTTTGAAGAGGGAGAATTTGAGATACCAGAATTAGCTCGCCTCTCTAAAGATGTTAACAGGGTAGAGGTTCGTACTTATGATGGCATGGATGTTCCTGTAAAAGCTGGTCGAGTGCGCTGTCATACTTTCCCCTTGATTGTGCTGACTAACAACGGTGAGCGGGATTTCCCCCCACCTTTTCTGAGACGCTGTTTGCGCTTAACTATGCCTTATGATTCTGATGCAGCAGCTTTGAAAGAAATTGTTAAAGCACATTTAGGGAGTGATGTTTTGACACAAGATGGGTCAAAAATAGATAAATTAATCACAGACTTTGTAGAATTAAGAGAAGGTGGTGATATCGCAACGGATCAACTGCTCAATGCTATTTACATGGTAACTCGTGAATTTAAACCAGAAAAAGCTGACGAAGATAACCTAACTGAAGTGCTGATGAAATACTTAACCAGTGCGGAGGACAGATGATTGACCAGTTAATTGCTGCTTTGGGTATTGAGTTAGAACTGTCAGCCAAGGAAATTGCTGACACAATCTGGCTTGCACTTCAGATGCAGCAGGCAGAGCCAGTCTCTACTCCCTCTAGTCAGGAGGATCAGACTTCAAACATCAATCCTGAGAACGCCGAAACCAAGTCTTCAGAAAAGTTAGATCGGGAAAAATCTAAAGAGCCACAAAAAAAGACCTCAGAAAAATCAACCGATAATCAACAAAAAGAAAAAAAAGCAGGTATTTATCCACAGAACAGAACTAAACACCTAGAACTTTCATTTAAAGTACCAGATGCTCCTTCACTTCGAGAACCACTGACTCTGGCACGGGCGTTAAAACCTCTAATGCGCCGTGTCCCATCTAGCAAAGAATTAGTCTTAGATAAAGCAGCGACGATACAACGAATTGCTGACGAGGGGATTTGGATACCAATCTTAAGACCAACTCTAGAACCTTGGTTAGACCTTGAATTGGTGGTTGATGAGGGAATCTCCATGCAAATCTGGAGGCGTACCATTACCGAGTTGGAACGATTGCTGAAAAACTATGGTATTTTTCGAGATGTGCGTGTATGGGGAATGATTAGCGATAATGAGCAACACCTTCAGATTCTTAGGGGCATCGGTTTAGCAGCCCAAAATCAATGCCCTCGTAGTCCAGGAGAATTAATAGATCCAAGTGGTCGTCGCTTGGTGCTAGTCGTCAGTGATTGTGTCTCACCCATCTGGCGAAATGGTGTTGTCACCTCTGCACTGAAAATATGGGCAAATAGTGGTCCAACGGCAATAGTGCAGATGCTTCCTAAGTGGCTCTGGCCAAGAACAGCCCTGGGAAGAGCGTCAGAAGTCCGGTTGCGTGGACTGACTCCAGGCGTTCCCAACCAACAATTAATGGCAAAGGAAGTATCATTGTGGGATGAAATTGATGAGGAAACTGGGATTAAAGTACCCGTTTTCACTTTAGAACCGGATAAGAGTTCAACTTGGGCACAAATGCTCTCAGGTAAGGGCAGTATTTGGGCATCCGGCTTTGTTTTCAAATTAGATTCAAAGACTTTAGTAGAGAGAAGTGGGCTACTCAATATCTCTAATAGTGAACTTACTGCCGAGCAGCGCGTTCAGGCTTTCCGAGTAACTGCTTCACCTATGGCACGAAAACTGGCGGGATTATTGGCATCTGCACCGGTAATCAGTTTGCCCATCGTTCGACTCATCCGAGAGACACTCTTAAAAGAATCTCAACAAGTTCATGTGGCTGAAGTATTTTTGGGTGGATTGTTAAAGCCTTTATCAGAGATTAATGTTGATACCAATCCAGATTATGTTCAGTACGATTTTATGGATGGAGTGCGAGAGTTACTGGTTGATTCAGTTCCCTCAACTTATGTACTGAATGTAGTGGATGAAGTGTCGAAGTTTGTAGCAAAAAGAGCTGGTTTGTCACTGGAGGAGTTTGCTGCTGTACTGAAGAATCCGCGACAAATCACAGATAGTAAGATTTCGCTACAAGTACGACCTTTTGCAATGGTTACGGCTCAGGTGTTGAGACGTTTGGGTGGGGAGTATGCAGAGTTTGCTGAGGAGTTAGAAAAGTCAAATAATATGGAAAATATCCCTGACCAACCAACAGATATTAATATTCCTTTTGAAAACTTAGACGGTCAAGTCCCTCTAGATTCTCCATTTTATATTGAACGTCCTCCCATTGAAAAAAATTGTTATAACGCTATCTTAAAAACTGGAGCATTAATTCGGATTAAAGCTCCCCGACAGATGGGAAAAAGTTCGTTGATGGCACGGATTCTGCACCACGCCGCTCAATCTGGTTATCGCATCGCTTCCTTGAATTTTCAGTTAGTTGATGATGAGTTTCTGGCGAATCTTGACCAATTTTTGCAGTGGTTTTGTGCTAGCCTGAGTGCTGAATTAAATTTACCCGAACGGCTCGCTGATTACTGGAAAGTAATTTTAGGGAGCAAGAATAAATGTACTAATTACTTTCACCGATACTTGTTATCAACCCTAGAGAATCCATTAGCCTTGGGGTTAGATGAAGTGGATAGAATCTTTGCCTATCCTCAAATTGCTCATGAATTTTTAGCACTTTTACGTTCTTGGCATGAGCGTAGTAAAAATGATCGAGTCTGGCAAAAATTAAGATTGGTTATTTTTCATTCTCAAGAGCTTGACATTCCTCTAAATGTGAATAAATTACACTTTAAATCACCCTTTAATGTAGGTTCACCCATTATTGAATTAGGCGAGTTTTCTCCCGAACAAGTTAGAGATTTAGTCCAAAGACATGGATTAAATTGGTCTGATACTGAGATTAAAAAGTTAATGGCTATGGTTGATGGTCATCCCTACTTATTGCGTGCTGCTTTATATAATATTGCTACCCATCAATTAACTTTAGACCAATTCCTAGCTATTGCCCCCACAGAAGAAGGCTTATATGGAGACCATTTATACCGCCACTTATTAATTTTGGAGGAAAACCAGAATTTAAAAACTGCCATGTCAAAGGTAGTTCAAAGTCAGAAACCAATTAAGTTAAACCCGATAGAAACTTTTAAGTTAAAAAGTATGGGATTGGTAAAATTAAGAGGGAATGAAGTAATTCCCTTGTGTGATCTATATCGTCTTTATTTTGGCGATCGCCTCAATCAAACTTATCAATATCAATATGGTGGTAGTCTGGCGACAGATGCTCTAACTTATATTACTAGGGAAGCAGATGAGCAACTTTATCAGTTTTTAAAAGCAGGGAAATTTTGCTATGTTTTAAATTCCCGCCAAATGGGTAAGTCTTCTCTGAGAGTAAGGGTAATGAAACGTTTACAGGAAGAAGATAATTTTGCTTGTGTTGCCATTGATTTAACCAATATTGGTAGTTTAGATGTCACTCCTGAGATTTGGTATGCAAACATTCTTGATGATTTAATTTATGGATTTAAGCTTGAAGATACGGTAGATTTAGGTGTTTTTTTAGAGAAATATGAAAACCTTTCTCCGGTTAAGTGGTTGGGGAAATTTATTGATGAGATTTTATTGAGAGAAATTCAGCAAAATATTGTTATTTTTATTGATGAAATTGATAGTACCCTGAGTTTAAATTTTAAGGCTGATGATTTTTTTGCTTTAATTCGCTCTTTTTATAATCGCCGAGTTGATAATGATGCTTATACAAGATTAGATTTCGTCTTATTAGGTGTAGCTACTCCCGCTGATTTAATTCAAGATAAAACACATACTCCTTTTAATATTGGTTATGGGGTGGAATTAACTGGTTTTACCCTTGAAGAAGCTTTACCCTTAGCATCGAAATTAAGTGTTAAGACAAATCAACCTCAAAGGTTATTAGAATTAATTTTAAATTGGACTGGAGGACAACCTTTTTTAACGCAAAAAATATGTAATTTAGTTTTGGCATCTTCTAACTCTTCTCTTTTTAATGAGTCAGAATCCTATAACTCCTCCCTTGGTAACGGAGGTAAGGGGAGTATCCCAGCACAAGAATGGCTCGAAAATTTAATTAGAAGTAATATTATTGAAAATTGGCAAGCACAGGATAAACCAGAACATTTACGCACCATTGAAAGGCTAATTTTAATTGATAAACAACTCGCTGGTGAATTATTAGATATTTATCAAAAAATTTATCAACAAGGAGAATTAGTTAGTCAAAATACTATAGAAGAAGGAAAGTTACAGTTATCGGGTTTAGTGGTGAAAAGAAATAATCAGTTACAAATTTATAATCAGATTTATCGAGAGGTTTTTAATCAACAATGGATTGATAATCAATTAGCAGCATTACGTCCTTATTCTGAGTAAAGGTTCAGGGGGGGGTAGGAAGTTAATAGGGTTTGAGTAAGTAGGTTGGGTTGACGCAAGGAAACCCAACACAACACATAACCAATAAAATTTTGATGCTATAATTGGTATAGAGTAGTTTTAAGCCTTTTTGTTGGGTTAGACTAGTCTTCGACGCGCTTCGCCATCGTCGCTGCTACGCAGTACGTGCCTCAACCCAACCTACTGATATAAAATGTCCCAAAAAATCATCATCAACAACTTTAAACCCGTCTCCAACTTTGAAGCAGAAATTACCGATATCATGCTATTCATTGGTACTCAAGCCAGTGGAAAAAGTACCATCAGTAAATCAATATTCTTCTTCAAATCCATTAAAGATGACCTCATTACCTTTATTTCCGAAGCAACACCCGAAGACTTAAACACCCCCATTCATCATTTTTCTGCTAATTTAGTTAAAAAATTTTTATCCTGCTTTGGCATTCCCAACCATCCCCTTAACCTGCAATATTATTACACTTCCGACAAATCTATCCAAATCTCCTTGCCCAAACCTGAAAGTCAGTTAAAAATCACCTTTAGCGATACCATTTTAACTGAATTAAAAAACATATTTAATGAAGTCAATAAATACAACAGTAAAATATTAGAACATCAACAAACCTATACAAGCTTGAGTGATAGACTGAGAACCGCCTCTGAAAAACAAGCTTATCTCACCGTCATTGAAGACTACATCAATACCCTCTTTGAAAATAACAGAACCTCTGTATTTATTCCGGCTGCTAGAAGTTTATTATCCACCTTAATCGAACAAATACAAAATATAGAATCTCGTTCTCTTGATTTTTTCACCCAATCCTTCTTAAAAACTATTCAATTACTAAAACCTGCCTTTCGAGAAGAATTAGAAACGCAAATTGAATCTAAAAGACAACTCAATAATCCCGAAAACAATCTAACAGAAATTTTAAAGGCTGTTAACATTATCAAAAATATCCTCAAAGGGCAGTATCGCTTTACCACTAAAGATGAAAGATTGTACTTCAATGAACAAGACTATATTAAATTAAACTACGCTTCGTCAGGACAACAAGAAGCCCTTTGGATATTGTTACTCATCTTCAAATATATCCTAGATAAAGAACAAATTTTCATTGTCTTTGAAGAACCAGAAGCCCATCTATATCCCGAAGCACAAAATGAAATTGTCCAATTAATGAGTTTACTGGCTAACATAACTCAAAATCAAATTATTATTACCACCCATAGTCCCTATATTATTTCCGCTTTTAATAATCTATTATATGCTCATCAACTTGGGCAAAATAATCCTGATATCGCCCATATTGTTAACCCTAAAATGTGGCTAGATGTAAAGCGAACTTCAGCTTATTTTATTAGAGGAGACAGTTATGAATCTATTATTGATTCCGAACTCAATCTCATTCAAGCAGAAAAAATAGATAGTGCTTCTCAAATCATTAATGAAACCTTTGATAAATTATTTGATTTGGATAATTAATTAACCGATGTGTGATGATTTTTTTGTCCAAAATGACTGTACTGAGTTCTGCGATCGGCGCAAAACCATCGTCGCTAGAGATAAAGGAGAAAAGCGAAAATATATTGTAATTAATAAAGCAGGAAGTGTTTTTTGTAAAGTTCGAGTAGATGGCTGTTTAATTACCAAAGGAAAGAAATGTGATTATTTAATTTTAAACTGTGACAATAACTTAGCCATATTTGTAGAACTCAAAGGAAGCGATTTACTCAAAGCAGTAGAACAAATAGAAAGTTCACTCAATCAAATTCTCAAACATTTGAAAGGATTTACCGTTTATGTGAGAATTGTTACCAGCAAAGTTAATGCTCCTGATTTAAGAACTACCAAGTTAATCCATTTAAGAAAACGACTCAAAAAAATAAATAAAAATAATATAATTAAAATCAATTATTTAATTATTCGCAATCTAGAAATACAAGAAATCTTTGAGTAAATGCTATTTAAAATAAGTTCGGAACAATAAAAACAGCAATAGACCTAGGAGCAAAATTTCCCAGCAGAGATACCATATAAATTGAGCAATTGATATACATCTGATTTTATTCAAAAGATAATGGCTTCATTGAGCGATCGCTTTCAAACCATTTGGACACGCATCCAGCGTACTCCCACACAAATACCAACTCGAATCAACATTCCCGCCAGTCGCATAGACATCGGAACTCAAATGGAAACTACATTTCAGCCCAATACTCACTACTTCCAGGTGCGGGTTAACGAAATGTACTTGACTGATAGCAGACAATGGTTCAGCAAATATGACCCCTTAGTCTGTTTCGTATCCGAATTTACCTACGATAAGCAAGTCGAGACAGTTCCATTTATCGTTGGTCCCTCGCTGGTAGAAAAATACGGTCAAAAAGTACCCAAGGGAATGCTCTTTTCCAACACCCGTGTTGCCGGATTACACCCTTACCGAGGGGGTAAATTAGCATTTTCAGTTATTCTCTGTCAGGTACAGCGTGCCAATTATGTACGAGAATTACTACGAATTGTAGAAAGTACCGCCTCGGTTATTGACTTCTCCACTGCCCTAAGTACCTACATCAAAGTAGCTGATGTTATCCTAGACGGTTT
This sequence comes from Xenococcaceae cyanobacterium, assembly GCA_051439465.1. Taxonomy (GTDB): domain Bacteria; phylum Cyanobacteriota; class Cyanobacteriia; order Cyanobacteriales; family JBFRWF01; genus JBFRWF01. Next base: position 9,915 of record JBFRWF010000364.1, read on the forward strand.
TGAAACCTTGTTTAGTCTAGACAATACCCAACCGTTAATTGGAATTCGCCAAGAATTTGATCCAGGTGCAGGAGATGAATTAAAACCCAGTTTCTTTGCCTTAATTGACAAACCGGAATCTGAACTGGATGTCAATCAACTTTGGGTTCGTGATAATCAGCTTGTCTATGGAGCAAGTCTAACAGAGGCAAAACCCTTTCGAGAAGCTGGCTATGTACTCTACAGCCTTTTACAAACCTCTGAACGTCAGGATGAAACAACTCTACCCTTTTATCCTCTCTATGAAAAGGTGAAAGAAGCAGCCACAATACCAGCCCAAGACAGTTGGAAAAGAGCAAGGGCAAATATGTTTACCTTATACCAAAATTTAATCCTCAGCCCCGATTTAACTCCACCACAGGCTAGAAGTTTGACCAACAAATATGTTACGGAAATGAAAGAACTCTATGCTGTTGCTGTAGGATTAGGAGCACTTGGAGCCGAGGAATTTGATATTGGTGTTTTAGACGAGTCTGATATTGATGCCAATCTCAATAGGGGACTTGAGATACTCGAACTAAAACTGTAACATCATCTCCCTTGGCGACGCTCAATAGGTATGCTTAATTTCATGACAATCGCTACTCCTATTGTACTTTTTGCAGTAGAGAAGCTAAATATTTCAACTCTGGATTAGCTCCAGTCATTTTCTGAAGTGCTTGCTGTGCTTCCCTTAACTTTGATGTCCTTCTACTGCTTTTCCCCTTCTCCTCTGCCATCACTGCTGCTCTCAAGGATACTTCAACCTGCTGTAAATCTTCAGCCAGCTCATCTTGCTCCTGCTCTTCGGCTTCCCTTACCCTTTGCTGTACCTGCTCATAGACCTCTTTTAAGGTTACAGTGGGACTTGGACTAGGAGAAGACCTCACCGTTGACTTATACATATCGCGCCCAGCATAATCACCCCCACCCGTATGAATAGTGGTTTGGCTTCCAAAGTGTTGCCTAACAGTCCCTGATGGTTTATTGATAAAGCCCTTTGAGCCTCTGGCATTAATGGTATCACCTTCATTTTTATCCCCTTGAACAATCGTGACATCCCTAATATCTCTAGCTGCTGCCAGATTAACCTCCCCGCTTAGAATCTGCTGCAAAGCCTTTCGGCTATCGGCTAGCTCAACCTCGCGTACTGCCCCACCAAGAGATTCTGGACGCTCTTCCTTGCCCAGTTCACCTTCTGGAGTTTTTCCTCGATGAAGCGCAACAGCCATTGCTCCAATCCCTTTTTGAATGGTTAACTCTGGCTCTTGAACCTTACCAAATTGCCCAAAACGCTGATTTACTTCCGTTTTAACGCTATTAAACACATATTCGTAGAGGTCAAAAATACTAATATAACCCCGCCGATTGAGAATATTTCCGCCACGCAGACCATCGGTAAACGCCTTAGCAAAAATTGTCATCACCGCATCACGTACATAGTAGGACTTTTGGGTTTCACGACAAGCAGTAATGATGACTCGTCCTTCCCCTGTGCCTAACAGAGCCTCAGCCGTCTTATTAGGAAGGCTTTGACTGGGTATATCCTCAGTATCATCAACTCCAAGAGACGCAGGGGAAACCTCACCAGAATGACAAGCATTGAAAATCAGAAATACACGCTTGGCTCTAATTGCCTTAATTTTCTCCAGTAATTCTCCCTCGCGCACCCCACTACCAGCTACGACTCTTCTCTCTTGCAACTTAGTTTCATGGGTGGTCAGGTAGTAGCCATCTTCTCCATACTCGCCATGACCGCTATAGAACAACAGCAGAGTATCACTTTCTTTAATCTGAGCTAGGTCATCCAGTGCCTGAAGAATAGCCTCACGAGTTGCCCTAGCATCATGTAATAGAGTAACCTGCTGCTCAGGATAACCACAATATCTTGGGTCACCCAGTACCGCCGCTACTTCCTGAGCATCTTCTGCTGTAAGTGGCACATTGAGCTTTGGTTCGTTTGAGTACGAGCCGACTCCAATAACTAAAGCATGAGCACGAACAAAAACCATAGTCTGATATCCTTTATATAAATCTTCCATGAAGATCATGGCTCTCCTGTATCTATGGTGATAAGCAGAGGTTATCTAATGAGCGGGCGCAAGCCTTGCGCCCCTACAGCAGGATAATTCCCCAAATGTAGGGGCGCAAGGCTTGCCACTGGTG
>JBFRWF010000365.1:0-4719 GCA_051439465.1 Xenococcaceae cyanobacterium
TCTCCCCCTGCTCCCCCTGCTCCCCCTGCTCCCCCTGCTCTCTCTGCTCCCCCTGCTCCCCTGATGTCTTAACCGAAAATATTTATGTCCTACTACTTATTAACCCGCCACATTTTCCCCTAATTGCCACTGGTGATTCTCGTCGATAAACTGCTGCACTAGATCGAACATTTGCCGACAGTGATTGTCAACCTGAAGAGGTAGCTCTTCGTTTTTAACCACAAATTTAATATGCACCTCATTATGGGTGGCAGTTGTTTTGTCAATTAGCATTTCCACAGTCACCAGCTTAGCAAAGGCAACCTGACCAGGAATCTCCCGTCCCATCATGTAGTCGCTAGTGTGGTAGATAATATCAAAATTGCACGATTGCAATATTTCGAGAAGCAACGGTTGAAGTTGCTCAAGGGGAAGTCTGACAATATACGAACAAGTATAACGAGCCATATCAAACTGACCATAGACACTCTTATGCTAGATTCTCTTAATCTTACCGAACCGAAGTCTGAATGAACTCTTTTGCACAACTAATTGGGCAAAACCAGGCGGTTGAGTTACTCGGGCAAGCTGTAGCACATAACCGCATTGCCCCAGCCTATCTGTTTGCTGGTCCTCCTGGTGTAGGACGGTGTTTGGCTGCTAAATGTTTCAGCGAACTTTTAATTTGTGCCGGTATCCCCGTCGAACAGCGCCCCCGGATTCAAAAACGGTTGCTGGCAGGTAATCATCCTGATTTGTTCTGGGTAGAGCCTACTTATCTCCACCAGGGTAAGCGCCTCTCAGCTAGTGAAGCAGCCGCAGCGGGATTGAAGCGTAAAGCTCCCCCACAGATTCGCATTGAGCAAATTCGGGAAATCACCCAGTTTCTTGGTCGTCCTCCCCTAGAAGCATCCCGTTCAGTGGTGGTAATCGAAGATGCCCAGAGAATGGCAGAAGCAGCAGCTAATGCTTTGCTGAAGACGCTGGAGGAACCGGGACGGGCAACGTTAATTTTGATTGCACCGGGAACTGATTCTTTGTTGCCTACGTTGGTTTCCCGTTGTCAGCGCATTCCCTTTTATCGACTGGCATCTGAAGATATGAAGCGGGTATTGCGGGAAAGGGGTTATGAGGAGATTTTAGAGCATCCGGCATTGTTGGCGATCGCCCAAGGAAGTCCAGGGGAAGCAATAGCATCCCTGGCGCAACGCCAGGCGATTCCAGAAGATTTACTCGGGAAGCTGACGCAGCCACCCACAAGCCCTCGTAATGCCTTAGGACTGGCAAAGGAAATTGACAAAAAACTGGATACAGAAGCCCAGTTGTGGTTAGTTGATTATCTCCAATACTGCTATTGGCATTCCTGGCGACAAAAGAGCATTATTGAACAGTTGGAGAAAGCCCGCCAATTCCTCCTCAGCTATGCTCAGCCACGATTAGTTTGGGAATGCACATTGCTGTATATGTGTCAAGAACCTATTTTGGAGAAAAACTATTCAAGGTGATTGGTGATACTGAATCCGGATCTAAATTTGCCTGTTTGAGTGGCTATCTCAGTACAACTCAATCTGCTGGGCTCTCATTTAAGCGCAATCAAAAATAATTTCCTCCGGCATAGATCCAATCTTGGGGATTCGACGTTTCTAAAGCACCATTTTAGCTGAGACAGTCCAGTAGGGTGCGAAGCGCGATCAGCGCTTGGGCACCGCTCCCGTTTGGTCAATGGTGCCCAAGCGGCGCAGATAGCCAAAACTGGTAGATCCCGAAGCAGAGAGGACGCGCAAGGACGCACCCTACAGAAATCTACATAAATCGCCGAAGAGCTTGAAAATTATAGACTTATGCTGGCTGATTGTCTCTTATTTCAGTGTTGCCAAAACTTAAGCTCAATTCATGATTGACAAACTACTAGTTCTGAATCATCTGCTGGACTTGAAGTTGAAGATCTTGATCCTCCTGGACTGCTTCCAATATCTGATTAAAGCGCGGTAATTCTAGCCCCTCAGATTCAAGAGCTTGCTTCATCTTCGACTCAGTCTGTTGCTGGATCTCTCCAATTTGGATAATGGCTTTCTCAAAACTCTGCGTTTCCTCCTGAGTCACCTCTGTGGGTGGTCGATCTTCAGGATTCCGCTTCCATTTTAGGATTTCGTTGAACCGTTGTAGGCTAAAGCCTTCGTTCTGGACTGCCTGAACCATTTCCTCTTCAGATGCTTGTTGAATTGCTTGCATCTGTTTCACGGCACTAACAAATTGCTGGAGTTCTTCTGGACTAATCTCCACCCGAGATGCTTGAATCGTTGGAGGCTGAGGTACAAGTTCTTGGGCTAGGGTTTGAGCTGGCAGACTTCCTACCAATAATAGGGCGAGGACAGCTCCCCCCAAGAGAAATTGCCTTTGCCTATTGTTTCCTGAAACATTAATTGACATAGAGTATCTCCGAATCCAAGAGTCTAGAGATTTAGATACGGAGAAAAGCCTGTATAAAAACAAACTATACAACCGAACATAATTCTCTCCCACAATAATAGCAGTAGACGGAGTGAAATGAGTATGGTATTTTGTTGGCGAATCTCCAAAATCCCAGTTTTTCGGAATTCGCCAACAGAATCAGTTATTCGAACCCTCGTTATATCGAACTTAGATCGGTCTCCTAATCTATACAACTTCGTTAAAATCGCTTAAAATTCTTAGTACAGAGCCTAGCTCATGCTTAACCTGACAATTGTTATCTAAATAGTTAATAAACATCCTTTTACATGACCTCGGTTGCATCCCACAAGAAAGCAAAAGCCCTCAAACCCAGTAGCCGCCGCCCTGCAAAAGAACTTTGTAGCGAATGCGGACTGTGCGATACATACTATATCCATTATGTCAAGGAAGCCTGCGCCTTTCTCAATCAACAAATTGCCGAACTGGAAGAAGAAGCACACGGACGCAGCCGTAACCTAGATAATCAGGATGATTGGTACTTTGGCGTCCATCAAGACATGATGGCGGCGCGGAAGAAACAGCCCATCGAGGGTGCCCAGTGGACGGGAATTGTCAGCACCATTGCCTGTGAAATGCTCAATCAGGGCATAGTTGAAGGGGTTGTCTGCGTCCAAAATACCAAAGAAGACCGCTTTCAGCCCATGCCAGTGATAGCCAGAACCCCAGAAGAAGTGCTAGCTGCACGGGTAAATAAACCCACCCTCTCCCCTAATCTTTCCGTATTAGAACAAGTAGAACAATCTGGGATGAAGCGGTTGCTGGCGATCGGTGTCGGTTGCCAAATCCAGGCATTACGAACAGTAGAGAAAGAATTAGGATTAGAAAAACTCTACGTTTTGGGAACTCCCTGTGTAGATAACGTCACCCGTGCTGGCTTGCAAAAATTCCTGGAAACCACCAGCAAATCACCGGAAACAGTAGTGCATTATGAGTTTATGCAAGACTTCCGGGTTCACTTCAAACACGAAGATGGCTCAATTGAAAAAGTGCCTTTCTTTGGGCTAAAAACTAACAAACTCAAGGATGTTTTTGCCTCTTCCTGTATGAGTTGCTTTGATTATGTTAACTCCCTGGCAGATTTAGTTGTAGGTTACATGGGAGCACCCTTTGGCTGGCAATGGATAGTGGTGCGCAACAATACAGGACAGGAAATGCTTGATTTGGTAATGGCTCAGCTAGATACCCAGCCAGTGATGTTCTCCGGAGATAGACATCAAGCAGTGCAACAGAGTATCCCTGCCTATGATAAAGGTGTTACCCTACCCATGTGGGCGGCGAAAATGATGGGGATAGTAATTGAGAAGATTGGACCTAAAGGTTTAGAATATGCCCGTTTCTCCATTGATTCCCACTTTACCCGCAACTATTTATATGTGAAGCGCAATCATCCAGAGAAGTTAGAAGCCCATGTGCCAGAATACGCTAAGCGGATTGTTGGGCAGTATAAGTTGCCCGAATCGTGACGCTCCCACACTTCTCGCTCCGAGTAAGTGTGGGCTTCTGGCACCGGGAGTGGATGACCAGAACTTCCTTCGAGGTACTATTAGTAATTGAAAAGGTAATTACAGTTTTCCCTCTACGGCGTTTTATAGTAGGGAACAAAATGCAGCATCCAGCCATGATTTGTTCAATCCCGATTTAGCAGATTGACCGTTTGGTAAATAATTCCCATTTTCATCTTGTTTGGCTTTATTCCGTTTGGTTAATGATTTTAGCTCTAGGTCTTCAACAAAGAATACTTTCTTATCAGTTCTGACTAATGCATGAGCAGTTTTATAAGCATGGTCTTTCCTCGCTCTAGCAATACGTTGATGTATTCTAGATTCCCTTTTAGCTAACTTACGACGTGATGACGAACCTCTCTTTTTGGTAGATTTTCGTCTAGATACTTTTGCTAGTCTATCTTGTGACTTACGGAATGATTTTAATGATGGTAATTTAGTCCCCTCTGATGTTGCTAGGTAATCATCCTCATGTAGAACTGCATCTAGTCCTATTGAATTTTCCCAAGTAGGGGTGATTTCATCAGGGTTAAATTCTGGTACTGTCGGGTCTTCAAGTACTAGGGTGGCATACCAACCATCTGCTTTTTTTGTTAGCAGTATGTTTTTTAGGGTGAAACCATCAGGTAAAGGACGATGTAAGCGTATTTTTAGCCATCCTTTGAGTTTATTAGAAATTGTGATAAACAACCAGTTTTTTTCAAGAAGTTCAATACTAACAGCTTGTCCCTGAATTTTTAATGTC
>JBFRWF010000366.1:0-28461 GCA_051439465.1 Xenococcaceae cyanobacterium
AGCTCATCATCCAGTCAATAAACCCAAAGAGGTTGATGACATCTTGCCGCTCATAGCCCTGTTCGTACAGCCGTCGAGTCAAAGCCAGTTTCCACTGTTTGCGTTCCTTCCTATTTTGGCGAGTCTCTAGGGCTTTTAAATGAACCATAACCACGGTGGCAAATGGATTGCGGCTAGCTTCTAACCCTGACCATTCCTGTTGATAGTCTAGCAATTTCACTACCGGAAATCTGAAGCTAATATCACAGCAAAATAACTGATAGCCAAACTGATTGGGTCGCCATTTGGAACTGCTATCGCCCAATACAGCTAAAGAAGCCACTGAGCGTCTGTAACGATCGTAAATGCGGTAGTGATAAACATACATCCGCTGGGCGAAGTCAGTTTCCTGCTGGCTTTGAACTTCAATATGGATCAAGACCCAAGTTTCTTCACCATCACAGCGATAAATCTTCACCAGCTTATCTACTAGACGCCGTCCTAGTTCTGCATCCCGCACCACTTGTTGCAGTTCTTTGTCCAAAAACTCAAAGCCGCGACTCCACTGGATTTCCCTGTGAGCTTGGGGGAAAAAAAAGGCAATAAAGTCTTCAAGATAATTCTCCAGGATGTCTTTCCAGGGGGTGTCGAATTCAGTAGTTGGGTTGTTCATGCACGGATAGGTAGTGAAGTAGCCCCACAGCAGTAGTTGTCCCTCATCAATCTTCTCATCTTTCTTGACACTCCGGAGCGCCGAGTAGCGATCGCCCATCTGAAAGCTAGCTCAATCTTTTTCTGTTGCTCGACCACGCTGTCGGGAGCCACTCGGAGCAATAACATTCTTGAAAATTCCCTATCTGTGAAAATCCGCGTCATCCGTGTCATCCGTGTTCCATTCTTATATGCTTAAAGAACGTGCCATTCGCCCTAAGTTTAAACAGACTGAGATATTCCTTTTTTTGACGCAAGGACAATCTCATGCAGGGATTATTCTAGTACAACAGCAACGATACTCGGTAGGGGCTTGATACCTTCTTTTTTTTGTCACGGAGCGATCGCTCCTTCCTATGAAATCTAACATTGTCAAGTTAGAGAATTTTTGAATTATGTTACCTATCATTTACTCCGATGACTTTCTCAAACACGACACAGGTCGCTCTCATCCAGAAAGATCTGAACGCCTAACTGCAATTGTCGAGGCTTTACAAGTTGCTTCTTGGGCTAACAAAATTGATTGGCAGTTACCAACCCCTGTAGAGAATAGGGATGTGATGCCTTTTATCCAAAAGCTTCATAACCAAGACTACATCGACAGGGTGCGGCGGATTGCCGAAAGCGGCGGGGGAAGGCTGGATATGGATACACCAGTTTCTCCTCAGAGTTACGAAATCGCCTTATTAGCAGTTAGTGCTTGGTTGGATGGAGTCGAGCGGGTGCTAGCTACTCAAAATCCCGCTTTTGTCCTGGCTCGTCCCCCTGGTCATCATGCTACAAGTAATACTGGTATGGGTTTTTGTCTATTTTCTAATGCGGCGATCGCTGCCCACTACGCCCTAGAAAAACCAGGCATTAATCGTGTTGCTATCCTCGACTGGGATGTGCATCACGGCAACGGCACAGAAGCGCTGGTAGAAAGTAATCCCCAGATTGCCTACTGTTCACTACATCAGTCCCCTTGTTATCCGGGAACTGGAAGGGCTAGCGATCGCGGAATGCACAATAATGTCCTCAATTTGCCCATGCCACCAGGTAGCACCTTTGCTGATTACCAGCCAGCGTTTGAAAATCAGGTTGTGAGCTTCTTAACTAACTTTGGGCCAGATTTATTAATCGTTAGCGCAGGCTACGATGCTAATCATGACGATCCCCTAGCTGGGATTTCCTTGCAGCCGAAGGATTATGGCGTGTTTACAGATTATGCTCTGAAAGTGACTCGCCGCATTCTTTTTGGGCTAGAAGGAGGTTATCACCTGACGGCGTTGGCTCAGTCAGTCATGGCAACCATTGAGAGTTGTTTGGTTTAGCTATGTCATGAGCGGGGCGCGGCATTGCTGCGCCCGTAATGTATTCTAAATTAGTTTGATGGCGCGAAAGCCGAAATACAATCCCAAGGCGATGGCGGTGAAGATTAAAATGATTCCGACATAGGAAATTACAGCCAACATAATTTTTCCTCAAAAACTACTAAAGATTCTTTGATATTGTACTCTTGGGCGACACTCTAGTTGGGAAGTGCAAAAATTTCCCCATTCCCCATTCCCTGTTGCCTGTTGCCTATTGCCTATTGGCTGTTGCCTGTTGCCTGTTGCCTGTTCCCTATTCCCCATTCCCCATTCCCTGTTCCCTGTTCCCTGTTCCCTGTTCCCTACTTTTGCCTTTTGCCTTTTGCCTTTTGCCTTTGAGCGAAGCGAGTCCCTATTCCCCATTCCCCATTCTCTATTCCCCTTTTATGAACTCTGTTATTCCTGTTGATTTACCCCAAAACTCTTACGAGATTGCGATCGCACCCGGTAGTTTAAACCAACTGGGTAGCCAAATCAGTCAACTAAATCTGGGCAAAAAAGTCCTCCTAGTCTCCAACCCAGAGATTTTTAGCCATTATGGAGAAACTGCCCTCAATTCCCTCAAAGCCGCTGGCTTCGAGGTATCCACCCATACCATTCCTGCTGGCGAACGCTACAAAACCCTCAACTCCATCCAAAAACTCTACGATACTGCCCTAGAAAACCACCTAGAACGCTCCTCAACCCTGGTAGCCTTAGGTGGTGGCGTGATTGGCGATATGACTGGCTTTGGCGCTGCTACCTGGCTGCGAGGCATCAACTTTGTGCAAGTGCCAACCTCACTCCTGGCAATGGTTGATGCTGCTATTGGCGGCAAAACTGGCGTTAATCATCCCAGAGGTAAAAACCTGATTGGTGCCTTTCATCAGCCGCGACTGGTATTAATTGACCCCCAAGTCTTGAAAACCTTACCAGCCAGAGAATTTCGCGCTGGTATGGCAGAAGTGATTAAGTATGGGGTAATCTGGGATGCGGATTTATTTGCCCAGCTAGAACAAGCTCAACGTCTCGATAGCTTATCCTATTTGAGCGAGGAGTTATTGCACACTATTATTACTCGCTCTTGCCAAGCTAAGGCAGATGTGGTAAGCAAAGACGAGAAAGAAGCAGGACTGCGAGCTATTCTCAATTATGGTCACACCATTGGTCATGCCGTGGAAAGCTTAACTGGCTACAGTTTAATCAATCATGGTGAGGCGGTGGCAATTGGCATGGTTGCTGCGGCTAAAATAGCCACTAAACTCCAGATGTGGAGTCCAAATGATGCCCAACGTCAGAATGCTCTGATTGAAAAAGCGGGATTACCCACTGAGATTCCCTCTATGTTAGAAATTGAAGCAATTATAGAAACTCTAAAAACTGACAAAAAAGTGAAAGCGGGTAAAGTTCGATTTGTTCTACCTACCCAGATAGGTAAAGTAATCGTGACTGATCGGGTGTCTTCCGATCTAATCCGGCAAGTACTGCGATAGATTCTAAGTCATGTCTGAACTAAACCCCAGCAAAGAGTGCGAGTAATATAAAAACAATAAATAATATTTTTGCTTTATCTGGAGATATTAAGTTTGGAGAAACTATTACGCATATCAAGAATAATTGATACCATTAATGAATGGATAGGTCGCCTTACTTACTGGCTAGTACTGTTCATGGTGCTGATAGGTGTGTGGAATGTTATCGGGCGCTACCTTGGGCGTTGGATTGGGCAAAACTTGACTTCCAACGCTTTGATTGAGATTCAGTGGTATTTATTTAGTTTGGTTTTCCTCTTAGGTGCCGCCTACGCCCTCAAGCACAATGAACACGTGCGGGTAGATTTATTTTATAAAGGCTGGAATCGAAAAAGTAAAGCACTGGTTAACTTCATTGGTTCTTTATTATTCCTGATTATTTCCTCACTAATAGTGATTTGTTTTTCCTGGGGATGGACTGTTAATTCCTGGGAGATTTGGGAAAAGTCTTCTGATCCTGGAGGTTTGCCTCGTTACCCAATTAAATCGATGATTATTGTCAGTTTTGTGCTGCTAATTCTCCAAGGCATATCTGAAGCCATTAAAAATTGGGCAATTTTCACCGACAAGCTAACACCCCAGGAGGAAACTCATGATGTATGACTGGTTAGGCCCAGTAATGTTTGCTGGGGCATTATTGCTACTATCCCTAGGCTATCCGGTGGCATTTTCCCTCGGTGGGGTGGCGATTGTGTTTGGGCTAATTGGAATCGCCTTGGGTGTATTGGATCCCAATTTAATCAAGGCAATGCCCGATCGGATTTTCGGCATCATGGGGAATTACACCCTGCTGGCAATCCCCTATTTCATCTTTCTGGGTTCAATGCTGCAAAAGACTGGCATCGCCGAGAAGTTGCTGGAAACTATGGGGATTTTGTTTGGGCGACTGCGTGGGGGTTTAGCACTTGCGGTGGTTGTCGTCGGTGCATTGTTAGCAGCTTCTACAGGAGTTGTGGCTGCAACAGTGGTGGCAATGGGATTGATTTCTCTGCCAATAATGTTGCGCTATGGCTATAACAAGGAATTGGCAACTGGGGTAATTGCGGCATCTGGTACCCTAGGACAAATTATCCCTCCCAGTTTAGTTTTGGTGGTATTGGCAGATCAATTAGGGATTGATGTAGGAAGCTTATTTATTGGTTCATTAATTCCCGGTTTATTGATGGCGGGGGCGTTTGCGGTTCACGTGCTGATTGTGGCATTTTTGAAGCCGGAGTTAGCACCAGCTTTACCTGCCGAGGTGCGGGAGATTGGCGGGAAAGCCTTGGGAAACCGGGTGCTACAGGTGATGATACCGCCTTTGCTGTTAATTTTATTGGTGCTGGGGAGTATCTTTTTCGGTATTGCCACACCCACGGAAGCAGGGGCGGTGGGTTCTTTGGGCGCAATTATACTGGCTGCGGCGAATCGTCAGTTGAATTGGGCGACGTTGAAACAGGTTTGTGATGCGACGCTGCGAATTACCAGCATGGTAATTTTTATTTTGATTGGTTCGACTGGTTTCAGTTTAGTCTTCCGGGGTGTGGGTGGTCAAGAATTCATGGAGAACCTGTTAACTAATCTTCCAGGGGGTAAAATTGGCTTCCTGGTGGTGAGTATGTTAACGATTTTTGTCCTGGGCTTTTTTATTGATTTCTTTGAGATTGCCTTTATTGTGATACCCATCTTTGCGCCAGTAGCAAAAGCATTAGGAATGGACTTGGTTTGGTATGGGGTGATTATCGGAGCAAATTTACAGACTTCCTTTTTAACACCGCCTTTTGGTTTTGCCCTTTTTTACCTGCGGGGAGTAGCACCGCCGAAAGTGCAAACTGAGGATATTTATCGAGGAGTGATTCCGTTTATTTTGCTTCAGATGTTGGTTTTGGTTTTGATTATTGCCTTGCCACAGATTGTCAGTTTTTTACCGTCTTTGATGACTCACCAATAAAATTAGCACAGGGATTAAGAGTTATCGGTTCTACCGAACCTAGGGCGTGTCTGCAAACCCAGGGGAGGGCGAAGCATTTGGACAGAAAAACCTAAGATTGAGGCATAATTTGTCCCCCAAATGCTTCGCCCCTACATAAGATTTTGGACTTTGCAGACACGCCCTAGTGCCGCTACGCGGAAGGCAAAAGGCAAAAGGCTTGCATGCAAAAGTATTGATTGGTAAGGCTTTGATGATTTTGTCACTGGCGGGTTATTTCCACCGCGCTGCACTAGTATGCTAAATCGCCAACAATCAAAAATCATCAAAAGCTAGAACCGACAGGGATTTCAATTGATTATTAAAACTGAGCGATCGCCAAAAAATTTGTCAGTCAATCGACCTATAATGGTAGAAACCGCTCTCTCTTTCCTCATGAACGCTCAATTTGGCACTTGAGAAAAAATCTAAAATCGAATGACCGTCCTTACCATCCGCGAACAGCAACAGACTGATACTGAATTTACTGCTACCCTCAACTTTGACAGTGGCAGCAGCTATGATATCACTGTTAAAGACCCCTTCACTCCCAAACAGGAGCAAGAGCTGGAATGGTATTTTGAGGAGTGGCTGGTATTTCCCATGTTAAGCACTGTTAAAGCCAACAGAGCGGCTAACAGCGTCCAAACCTACGGGGAAAACCTCTTTGAACAAGTCTTTAAGAGCGACTTTGATGCCTACGGGGAATACCGAGATTTACGGGGAAAGTTAAGCCAGCTTCAGATTGTGATTGAAAGTCAGTCTCCTGAATTTCAAGGGCTGCACTGGGAAGCTCTCAAAGATCCCGATCTTCCCCGCCCCCTCTCAGTGGAGTGTATCATGTTGCGCAAGCGGAGAGGCTCTACTTCCACTCCTGCTAACATCCCTACATCTCCTACTCTCAACCTGTTGGTGGTAACAGCCCGTCCTGATGAGGAAAAGGATGTAGGCTACCGGACTATTTCCCGTCCCCTGGTGGAGTTGGTGGACAACTCTCAGATACCTGTGAAGGTGGATATACTGCGCCCCGGTACTTATGAAGCCCTCGCCAAACATCTGGATGAGAAGGGAGAAGGATATTACCACCTCATCCACTTTGATGTTCACGGGGCACTGATGGAGTATGAGCAATACAAAATAGGGGTTCAAAGTGACCGCTACCGCTTCCAGAGGGCTTTTGGACTGCGGGATTTGGAACCTTACGAAGGAGTGAAAGCGTTTCTGTTTCTGGAAGGGGAGGAAAAGAAAAAAGCAACCCCCGTAGAAGCCACGGAATTGGCTAACCTGCTCACGGGCAAGAATATTCCCGTTTGCATCCTCAATGCCTGTCAGTCAGGCAAGCAGGTATCTCAAGAATCAGAAGACTACCGAGAGACGAGCTTGGGCAGCCGCCTGATGGCAGCGGGAATGCAGGCAGTAGTGGCGATGGGTTATTCGGTGACGGTGTCTGCTGCCAAGGTGATGATGGAGCAGATTTATCAACAGTTGTTTGACTCTAAAGAGCTAACGGAAGCTATTCGCAGGGGAAGGTGGGAACTGTTCCATGATAAGGAGCGCCGCGCCTACTTCAATAAAACCATCGAATTGGAGGACTGGCTCCTACCTGTGGTTTACCGTAACCGCCCTGTTGATTTCAACCTCCGCCAGTTTACCGATCGAGAGGAGGAAGATTACTATGAATTTATTGGCTCTCAGTATGAATTTCCCCAACCGGAGTATGGCTTTGTCGGCAGAGATTTAGACATTCTCAAGATTGAGAAAGCACTGCTAAAACATAATGTTCTCTTACTTCAGGGCATGGGAGGCACGGGGAAAACTACCCTGCTCAACTACCTGCGGGAGTGGTGGCAGCGCACTAATTTTACCAAAAATGTGTTTTACTTTGGTTATGACCAGAAGGCATGGACGCTGGAGCAGATAGTCCATGAGATGGGCAAGGGAGTCTATAACCGCTTTGAGCAGAGAAGGTTCCAAGCCATGAAGCTGCGGGCAAGGGTTAAGAAGCTGGAGAAGACACTGCGGAGTGAAGCTTACATCCTGGTATTGGATAATCTGGAGTCAGTGACAGGACAGCCTCTAGCTATTCAAAACACCCTACCGGAGCAGGAAAGAGAAGAGATAGCTGAGTTTCTCAAGAATTTAGTCGGTGGGAAGAGTAAAGTGGTTTTAGGTTCTCGCAGTGAGGAAGCATGGTTGCGGGAAAGGACTTTCAGAAACAACACCTATCAGTTACAGGGATTGGATAGAGAAGCCCGTTCGGTATTGGCGGAAAGGATTTTGGAACGACACGCCCCTAAGAGAAAAGAGGAGATAAAGGCGGATGAAAATTTTGACCGCTTGATGAAGTTACTGGCGGGATATCCTCTGGCAATGGAAGTGGTGTTGGCTAATTTGAAGAGGCAATCGCCCCAAGAGATTTTGTCAGGGTTGCAGCTTGCTAGTTTGGAAGATGTAGGTGGTGAGGATAAGACCAACAGTATTGTAAAATGCGTGGAATATTCCCACAGCAATCTCTCGCCAGAAGCGCAGCAGTTACTATTATGTCTGGCTCCTTTTAGTGGATTTATTGATAGGAGTGATATTCCTAATTACAGCAAACAATTACAGCAATTAGAACCCTTTCAAAGCTATCAGTTTGACCAGTTTGAGGCAGCGATTGAGGAAGCGATTCACTGGGGGCTGCTTTCTCCCATGAGTGAGCAGATGCCCAGGCTGCTAGCTATACAGCCTGTATTTCCCTACTTCCTGAAGACGAAATTGAGGGAATTGGATGACGCGACTCAGAAAGCACTACAAGAGGGATTTAAGAATCATTATCGAGGATTGGCAAGTTATTATAATCAGTTATTGAATTCCAAAAATGCTCAAGAGCGGCAGTTGGGAATAGTTTTCTGTCGGTTGGAGTACGAGAACCTTTATAGTGCACTGCAAATTACTCTAAATCGACAGGAGAGCATACTTATGCTTATAGGTTGCCTACATGAATATCTTGATGTAACTCAAGATACTCAAACCAGCCTGGAGCTACTAGAATATATACTGGAGGCTTTTGAAAGTTATCCACCTGAAGCAAAGAAAGGTCAAGTTGCACTGGAAATACTTGCGACAGTTATTGAGGCAGGAACTAAATATTTTAAGAACAAAAATTATCAGAAAGCGAAAGAAACTTATCAAAAAAGTCTCAAGTCACTGGAGCAAATTAGCGATGAATATAGACAAGTAAAACAAACTATTCAAGCCAGCATCCTCCATGGGTTGGGAATAGTCGCCCAGGAGACCAGGGAATGGGAGCAGGCTCGCCGCTACTTCCAGCAAGCTCTCGAGCTCAAGATTGAATTCGGCGATCGCTTCTCCCAAGCCAGCACCCTCCACCAGTTGGGAAGAGTCGCCCAGGAGACCAGGGAATGGGAGCAGGCTCGCCGCTACTACCAGCAAGCTCTCGATCTCAAGATTGAATTCGGCGATCGCTACGAGCAAGCCCCCATCCTCCACCAGTTGGGAAGAGTCGCCCAGGAGACCAGGGAATGGGAGCAGGCTCGCCGCTACTACCAGCAAGCTCTCGATATCTACATTGAATTCGGCGATCGCTTCGAGCAAGCCGACACCCTCCACAACTTGGGAATAGTCGCCCAGGAGACCAGGGAATGGGAGCAGGCTCGCCGCTACTACCAGCAAGCTCTCGATCTCAAGATTGAATTCGGCGATCGCTACTCCCAAGCCCGCACCCTCCACAACTTGGGAATAGTCGCCCAGGAGACCAGGGAATGGGAGCAGGCTCGCCGCTACTACCAGCAAGCTCTCAATCTCTTCATTGAATTCGGCGATCGCTTCGAGCAAGCCAGCACCTACTTCCAACTGGGCACAGTCGCAGAAGCACTGGAAGAACTAGAAGAAGCCAAAAACTACTACCTACAAGACCTTCAAATTACAGTTGAGTTCAACGACGAGCACAATTTAGGTATTTCCCTACGCAACCTTGTCCGCTTCTACCAAGAAACTCAGGACGAAGAGATTCTCACTGCTGTTGTCCAAGTATTGGGAATGACGGTAGAGGAGCTTAAAGCCCAGATAAACTCAGAAGAATCTTAACAGGAATGGCACTGAAATAAGAGGTAATACCATTTTTCAAAAATAGTGAGAGACTTAATTCATAACACCAATTATTTATCTACCTGAAACCTATTCACAAATTATGGAGATATAAAAATGAATGATAATCAACCTAAACTATTATCAGAAAAAATAGATAAAGGCGTAAAAAAAGCCATTGCAGAAGCCATCGAAAAACACCGTAAATCAGGAGAATATATAGCAGTTTGGCAAGATGGAAAAGTCGTTATTTTACCTCCTGAAAAAATCCCTAATAAGGGAATATAAATAAGTTCACCTTTTGGTTTATTTATGCTGTGATCAAGGGTAAATTGAAATCTTCCCCAGAAATTGTTTTCTGAAACTCTGGGTAATTAATACCATGAAAATCATATCATGTTCGATAAATTAGTGATAAAAAAGTAGGTTGGGTTGAACGAGAGTGAAACCCAACATAAGTGATATGGGTGTTGGGTTTCGTTGCCTCAACCCAACCTACACAAATGTCTTTTTTTTTATAAGTGATTATCCGAACTTGATATCAGTTATCTAATGAGCGGGCGCAAGCCTTGTGCCCCTACAGCAGGATAATTCCCCAAATGTAGGGGCGCAAGGCTTGCGCCCAAAATGTAATATAAACCAACATTTTACCCCATGATGTCGAGAGAGCCATTCAATCAGATCAACCGACCCCCGGATAGAGTTTCGGGAAGTAGCGCTCGACAACATCAGTGGGAACCCCCAAGCGTACAGCCCCCTTTGGAGTGTCTGAAACCAAAAGACCAGCCTTTACCAAACCCGAAAGCACCGTTCTGGCTTGGCGTTCGGAGTAGCCTGTGATAGCAGCAGCGCACCCCCGCTCTACCTTCGGAGCTAGCAGCGCTTCCCTGAGCAAAGGGAAAGAGCGTTTCGGCAACCGTCGGGCGCGGATCTCCTCCTCCACATAGAGTTCGATCCGACTTAACAGTTGGGAGGGTTCTAGCAGCGATCGCATGAACTCAACCTGATCGATACAAATCTCGAGAAAGAACTGGCAAAACTCCTGTAACCCACGGGCGGTTAAGTTACCGCGCCCGTCGAGGTCGTTCCATCGCTCCCGATCCGCTCCCATCAGTAAGCCTTTATATTTACTGATATTTCGAGCTAAACCACGGGAAACTGACCACAGGCTGCTGCCTACCCCAATCTGCTTCAAGAAAGCATGGGAAAACAGTCGCGCAAACCGACCATTACCATCATAGAAGGGATGAATCCAAAGCAGTCGGTGATGAGAGGCAGCCACCGCGATCGCTTGCCGGATTTTTGATAAAAGAGAAGGCTTGTAAGCTTCTTCAAACCTTCCCAAAAATCGCGGGATTGCCTGAGCGCTAATCGGAATATGAGCGCCTACAATTACATCCCCAGTTCGCAGTTTCCCTGGTGTGACGACAACGCACTTTCCAGTGTTGGGATTTTGAACTATTAGCAGCTCAGGAGGAAGTCGCCTGCAAAACTCACGATGAATCCATCTCAGGTAATCAGCACCCACCAAATTAATCGGAGCTTCTCCCTTATCAATCAGGAGCTGAACTTCGATATGAGCTTTGGCTTCCAGTTGCAGCGCTCGCTTCTTTGGCTCAGAGGAAAAATCGTTCGCCAATGCCCGATCAATGTCTCTGGGGTGGGTAGTGTGTCCCTCGATTAGATTGCTGTAGTAGCAATTCATCGAGCGGACGAGTTCCCCTATGCTAGTTGCGACACTCGGATTCACAGTGGCATTGAGAGCGCTAGAGGAAGCAATCAGCTCGGCGGCTAAATCTTCAAGCAACCGCGTTCCGAGTGCGGGGAGCATGGGCTCCATCAAAGAGACGGGTTCTTGAATGGGCATTTTTGCCGATATTTTAAAGCTATATATTCCTTATATATTCTAGCTTTTAGAGTTTACTATTGCTGATTTTTGCCGATATTTTTGCCGATGTTGAAAGGGATCTCTCCCGTGCTTAAATTGCTTGTTAATTAAGTAGTTGTATAATTGTCGAGAAGGCCCTCAGCAGCTCAGGTAATGTAAAATAATGGAAGTCTCCAATCTCTAGGATAAGTAACGTGACGACGACCCACTCTGATCCATAGGGTACAGTGTGGGCTTCGATGACTGGTGATTAGGGATCCGACGCGCAGAAATCTTTCGATTTCGAGCATCGCAGTGATTAGTGATTAGTTTTTCCTAGTCACCAGTCACCTCCTCACCAGTCACCTCCTCACCAGTCATCTTGAAGCATTTAGTTATTTTATGTCCGACCAATCCCCACAAAAACACCAAAACATCTCAACTCTCGAAGAAATTCGCGCCACACGCCTTGAGAAAGTTGAACAGCTCAAAAATTTGGGATTGAATCCTTATGCCTATAAATGGGAATCAACCCATCACGCCGCAGAACTTCAGAAAAAATATGCCGACCTTGTCAATGGGGAAGGGGTAGACGAAGAAGTTGCCGTTGCTGGTCGAATTATTGCTCGTCGGGTGTTTGGCAAGTTGGCTTTCTTTAGTCTCCAGGATGAGACGGGTACAATTCAGCTATACCTGGACAAGAAAAGAATTCAGGCAAAAATGGCAGATATCCCCAATGCCTTTAATCATCTCAAGAAACTGACTGATACCGGGGATATTCTAGGGGCAAGAGGAACCATCAAGCGGACAGAAAAAGGGGAACTCTCTGTCTATGTTAGTGAGTACACCATGCTCACCAAGTCCCTTTTGCCTTTACCTGATAAATGGCATGGTTTGACGGATACAGAAAAGCGCTATCGACAGCGCTATATTGACTTGATTGTTAATCCCGATGTGCAGCAAACCTTTCGCCGTCGCGCCAAAATTACTGCTGCAATTCGTCGCTATTTAGAACAGCAGGACTTTATCGAGATTGAAACCCCTGTGTTTCAGACTGAGGCTGGGGGTGCGGAGGCTCGTCCTTTCATTACCTATCACAATACCCTGGATATGGATTTGTATCTCCGCATTGCCACAGAATTGCATTTGAAGCGGCTGATTGTCGGTGGGTTTGAAAAGGTATTTGAACTAGGGCGCATCTTCCGCAATGAGGGCATATCCACCCGTCACAATCCCGAATTCACCATGATTGAAGTCTATCAAGCCTACGCCGACTATCAGGACATGATGACGCTGACGGAGAATTTGATTAGTACCGTCGCTCAAGAAGTTTTAGGTAGGTTGCAGATTAATTATCAGGGTGAAGGGATTGATCTGAGTACCCCCTGGCGACGGGTGACAATGCATGGGTTGGTACAGGAGAAAACAGGTTTAGATTTCAACAAATTTGAAAGTTTTGAAGAGGCAAAGACAGCTGCCAAGAAAGCAGGGATTGAAGTTCCAGATGATTGTTACACAATCGGAAAACTGCTCAATGAAGCCTTTGAACAAAAGGTGGAAGAAACTTTAATTCAGCCCGCGTTTGTCCTCGATTTTCCCCTAGAAATTTCTCCTCTGGCAAAACCCCACCGCTCGAAACCGGAATTAGTAGAAAGGTTTGAACTGTTTATTGCGGGTAGGGAACTGGCAAACAGCTTTTCGGAATTAACTGATCCGATTGATCAGCGACAGCGACTGGAAGCACAAGCGGAGCAGAAAGCGGCGGGAGATTTAGAAGCGCACGGGGTTGATGAGGACTTCCTAGCGGCGCTAGAGTATGGAATGCCCCCTACTGGAGGATTAGGTATTGGCATTGATCGCTTGGTAATGTTATTAACGAATTCTCCTAGTATTCGGGATGTGATTGCTTTCCCCTTGCTCAAGAGTACTAGCGTGGCGATTAAGTCTTTTGACTATGATGGGGATAAAAAAATTCTGAGAGTTGAATTCGTTAACGGCAGCTTCTATCAATATCACGATGTCCCTGAGTCAATATACAAGGGTTTGAAGGATACGCCTTCGGTGGGTCGATATTTTAATGCCCATATTCGGGATAAATTTGGCTTTGACCGAGAGGTATAATATAGCAGTATATAAAGGTTTGATCCTTATCCTGCTGATTAGCAATTCTTTGACTAATAGTAATTATAGACAACTGCGGCACAATTCTATGATACCTTGAGCTACTACTACGATCGCCAGGCTGAAATAGACGCTGATATACAAGCTGATGAATTTAAAACAGCGCTCAAAGGAAATGCTTGGTTTTGGTGGGTTACGGCGGATAGTTAGTTGGTCGGTTAGTTTGATGAGTTATCGCCGCCTAACCCACCCTACGCAGAATGGTACTGAAATAAGAGGCAATCAGGCAGCGTAAGCCCAGGATTTTCAAGGTCTGAGGCGATTTCTGTAGGGTGCGTTACACTGATCGCGCTTCGCACCCGGATGATGCTACAATGATGCCACGATAGGGCTTTCAGCTTAAGTCAGTGCCATTCCACCCTACGCAAGGGTTTAATATTTTCTTGATAGATATCCTCTAGGAAAAAGGTCGCAGTCTATCGGCTCACCAACTTTGAGACTATTGATTGAATCAGCTTCCGGGATATCCAGTTTATCTATAGACTTCATAAACCAAGTATCTGGAAGAAAATCATAAGTAATATCATCGCCAACCCAGACTGTCGCCAAGCCGCGTCTTCGTCTACTGGATATATTCCCTGGGGAACTGTGAATAGTGAGCCAATGATGTACCAGGCAATCTCCAGGTTCCAAATCCCAAGACAGAAACTCTTGATGCTCTCGATCTACCAACCCTTCTGCAACATCGGTGGCAAGTAAATGCTTGCGCCATTTATGGGAACCTTTGATATATTTTATTGCGCCACTGTTTTTGGTAACTGTATCCAGTGCCAACCAAATTGTGCAACCCTTCCAGCCTTGCACGGGCCAGTAAGGTTTATCATTATGCCAGGGTACATCTATGGCTGCTCCAGGCTCTTTAACCAGGAGATTATCATTCAATAAGTTCACCTTTTCTGATTTTAGTACTTGTAAAGCGATCGCCGCCGCAGGAGATTCAAAGACGAAAGCGCGGAAATCCACATCCCTAGTCCACATGAAGTTATCGTTAAGAAAGCGACCTCCTTTGATGACATCATCGCTCAAAGGACCAGGATTAGCTATATCTCTATCAATTGCAACTCCCATCCGTGCCAGCCAGACATCCTCGAACATACCTCTCAAACAGATGACCCCATCCCTCTCGAAAGCTTCAATATCTTGACTGCTTATTTCTGGTGTTTCCACCTTTCTACTCATTTTTAGTTGATTCCTTAAAGTTACCCCAATGGTTAAATCCTCACCAATATTACCAAATATAGTCACCGATACCTGGGTGAAAGCCACCTGGTCAGAATTTTTAGACCTATCAAATGACACTCAATATGCAGAGGGAAGATTCTACTATGATGAAGGATACTTGAGGATTGAAATGGCAGCATTAGGTCCGGCACATGGTCAGGATAATTCTATTGTTTCTACAGTTGTTGTTGTTTATGCAGCCCTCAAAAACATTCGCATCAAAGAATTAACCAATACCAGCTTTAGAAAAGCAGGAGTGCGGGAAAGTCAACCAGATATAGCCTTCTATATTGGCAAATCTTTCCAATTCCCTCCCCGAAATAACTCCCCAG
Organism: Xenococcaceae cyanobacterium; assembly: GCA_051439465.1. Lineage (GTDB taxonomy): Bacteria > Cyanobacteriota > Cyanobacteriia > Cyanobacteriales > JBFRWF01 > JBFRWF01. Next base: position 15,192 of record JBFRWF010000366.1, read on the forward strand.
TTGACGTTAATGAACTAACAGCGCCCACCTTAGTGATTGAAGTTGGATCATCTTCCTTCGCTGATGATATCGGACGCAAGCGACTCCTCTATGAGAAATTAGGAGTAAAAGAATATTGGGTGGTTGATGTGGAGAATATGGAAATTATTGCCTTTGCCGTTGCTAATCAGGGGAGCAATCGCATCACTTCTTCTCAAGTCTTACCAGGGTTAGCAATTTCTCTAGTAGAAGAAGCTTTAGAACGTTCTCAGACAGAAGATGATGGAGCCATCACCCGCTGGCTGATCGCGACTCTAAGCCAACAAACCGATGATAACACCTGACTCGATCGCAGAATTTTAACTGAGGTTCAATCCCCCGTTATAAATTCTTCCCAGTCACCAGTCACCAGTCACACTTAATTCATTATACTCTTTCCATCGGAGCGACTTTTGGATCAATAATTTTTCGCCCCACAGCCGGGAATGTAATTGCTAAATTAGTTTTCTTTCCTGATCCTAAAATGTGGGTGACTTCACCTTCGCCAAAGACATTGTGAAGGACGCGATCGCCTACTATCCAATTTTGCCCCTTTATATTTCGTAGCTTAGGTTTAGAAGCTTTGCTCTGACTGGTACGAGGGGAAGAAACTGCCTTAGCAAGATTACCGCTAATTAAATCTTCCGGTAATTCATACAAAAATTGAGAAGGCATTTTCATTTCCCGCGAACCCCAAAAGAAACGTTCTCTCGCATAGGTAAGAAACAACTGTTCCTGAGCGCGAGTAACCCCCACGTAACAAAGGCGACGTTCCTCCTCCAAGGCAAGGGGGTCCCTCAAAGTCCGGCTATGGGGGAATAATCCCTGTTCTAAACCAACCAGAAATACCACCGGAAACTCTAACCCTTTAGCGGAGTGTAGCGTCATCAGGGAAACTTGATTTTGCCCTTCTTCCAGACTATCCAAGTCTGAAGCAAGAGAGGCATTTGCTAGAAAACCTTCTAAACTTTTGTCTTCGTTATTTTCTTGGAATTGGCAGACAGCGTTATAGAGTTCCTCAATATTTTCTAAACGATTATTGGCTTCGTCAGTACCTTTCTTCTTCAAATCCTCAATATAACCAGAGGCTTCCATAATTTTATTCAAAATCTCTGCTGCTGATAGAGTTTCAATTTGCGCCTGATAATCCTTAACCATTTGAGCAAATCTGTTAACCGCTTTCGCTGAACGTCCCGCGATCGCATTCACTGAAGTTTCATCGCTTATAATTTCCCACAGGGGAATGCCTAATTCTTGGGAAGCACCGACGAGAGCATTAACAGTCGTTTTTCCAATACCACGAGTGGGGGTATTGATTATCCGTAGGAGGCTGACAGTATCAGCGGGATTAGCTATTACTCTCAAATAAGCCAAAGCATCTTTGATTTCTTTCCGGTCATAAAATTTCAGAGATCCGACAAGGTTGTATTTAATATCTCCCTGGATCAGAGCATCTTCAAAGGAGCGAGATTGGGCATTTGTACGGTAAAGTATGGCAAAACTTCCCCATTCTAATTCTGGGTTTTGTTCCTTCAGCTGAATCATTTGATTGACAACAAAATCAGCTTCATCCTGTTCATCATCAGCCTTGTAACAATAAATCTGTTCCCCCCAACCCCGTGTCGGTTTCAGTATCTTCTCGATGCGTTCTGTGTTGTTTTCAATTAACTTATTAGCCGCTTGCAGAATGTTTTCCCTGGAACGATAATTTTCCTCCAGTTTCACCATCGTGCGAGTATCTTCATCGGGCAATCCGTCGCCAAAGTCTGACTGAAAATTTAATAAGATGGTGAAATCTGCCATCCGAAATGAGTAGATAGATTGGTCTGCATCACCCACCACAAAAACAGAGCGACCTTGCCAATTCCACTCACTTTTTCTTGCTTCTCCATTGGTTGATAATAAGTGGATAAGTTGATATTGAATTTTGTTAGTGTCTTGATATTCATCCACCAAAATATGATGGAATTGATTGTGCCAGTAGCCTAAAATAGATTCATTTTGTTGAAATAATCTCACCGGCACTAAAATCAGGTCATCAAAATCGAGGGCGTTGTTGGCTGCTAGTTGATCCTGATATTTGTTGTAGACTTCGGCAATGACTCGCCCCTTGTAATAATTCTCCTCCCTGGCAAATTGTTCGGGAGATAAGCCCAGGTTTTTAGCATTACTTATTTTGTAGCGGACGCTGCGAGGATCGAATTTTTTATCGTCTAAGTTTAACTGCTTGGTGACGATATTTTTAACTAAATTTTGGGCATCTGATTCGTCAACGATGGAAAAGTTACGCTTCCACGTGCGTCCTTTTTCGTCTTGGTACTTATTTATGTCGTAGCGGAGGATGCGAGCGAAGAGACTGTGGAAAGTACCAATCCACAGTGATTTTGTGGTGTTTTTGTATACCCGCGATCGCAACTGTCTTTGCTCATATTCTGGCAGTAATTCTAGGCGTTGCCCGTGTATTTCCTGTGCCATCTCCTGGGCAAATATTTTCTCAATCCGCTCTTTCATTTCCCGTGCGGCTTTATTCGTAAAAGTCACCGCCAGGATATTTTCTGGATCGACTTTATGATTGCGAATTAGGTTAGCAATTCGATAGGTTAGCGCCCTAGTTTTACCGGAACCTGCTCCTGCAACCACCAATAGGGGACCGCAGAAGTGTTCGACAGCAAGACGTTGGGAGGGGTTGAGGTAGGTAAGAAAGTCAGTGTTTGCCGTCATGAATAGCAGTAGCTAGAGGGTATTTATCAAATAAATTTTAACACAGCTAGAGTGCTGGGTTTTGGTGGGTTACGGCGGATAGTTAGTTGGCAAGTTAGTAAGATGAAGTTATCGCCGCCTAACCCACCCTACTACTCCGACAATTTTAATTTGAGGAATAGGGCTGCAGGGGAGCAGGGAGCAGGGAGCAGGGAGAGGATTGAAAAACTGATTCTTCTATCCATCATTTTAATATTGACAGAACACTGCGCAAGGGTTTAATATTTTCCTTACTTAGATTCTAGGCTTACCTCCATGGATGTGTTCGTACCTATTGTCGTTTCTTGGGTACTGCCTGCCTCTCTAACCTTCATATTCATATTAGAATCCACGGACATAGTAGCGCTAATCGGCATAATTTTATCCAACGCTATTGTCATCTTTCCACTACCTTGGGCATCCAAGAATGTGAGATTAACAGATGCACCTGCAGGAAGTCCCGGTGGGTTGATTTTTTGTGAACCTGCCTCCTGTTCTATGGTCACATCCAAAATGATGACATTATCTTGTAAATTAACTAACTCATAATTGGCTATTTGTTCCAAATTTATGCCGTTGACATTTAGGGAATTAGCAACCTGCCACTGGGCTCCGATTCCCACTGCTTCAGAAGGAAGTGGGGAGGATATTTGCTTCAAGGAATTCAACATTGATTCAAGCATTTGTTTGCTGTTTGCGTCGAGGTTTTCAGGCAAAATAAAGCTGGCATCTTTGGTGTTTCCTTGGTTATCCATAATCCATGAACCATTTAAGCCGACTAGCTGATTCATTTGAGAACGCATAGCGTCAACTAATTCTGGCGAAGTATTGGTATTAGCTACGACATCTACATCAGTATAGGAGAAATCAGCATAAATATCGCCATTATCATCCACCTTAGTGACTTGCACTTCTATAGTTATCCCAGTTGTTGGACTATAGAACTTAGGTTTAGTTTGACCGTCTACAGACACGGTCATGTTCATATTCATGGTCATTTGGCTCGTTTCCTGACTGTATTCAGTCAGGTTTAAACGCAGTTTCTGTCTAGGCTCAGTTCCTGCGTCAAGCAGTTTGAATTGGGGGGAGGCAGCGGGAGAAGTCCTGCTATATTCTTGAGCAATATGAGGGATATCAGATAGCTTTTCAGTACTGACATCTGTGGGAGTAGAGCTCCATCCGGCAATAAGAAAAACAAGAGAGATGAGCAGCAATGTTTTTTTCATAAATTAACTCCTTTTGTGTGAATACTTGACGGCAAAGTAGGTAGGCAAAAATAAATATCAAACCCGGAAGAGGTGTTAGGTGTTAGGTGTTAGGGTTAGCTGTTTCCTTTCCCTATTTCCTCTTCCCTATTTCCTATTCCCTATTCCCTATTCCCTATTCCCTGTTGCCTGTTGCCTATTCCCTGTTGCCTGTTGCCTATTCCCTGTTCCCTGTTCCCTGTTCCCTGTTCCCTGTTCCCTACTTTTGCCTTTTGCATGCAAGCCTTTTGCCTTTGAGCGAAGCGAGTCCCTGTTCCCTGTTCCCTGTTCCCTGTTCCCTGTTCCCTGTTCCCTGTTCCCTACTTTTGCCTTTTGCATGCAAGCCTTTTGCCTTTGAGCGAAGCGAGTCCCTGTTCCCTGTTCCCTGTTCCCTGTTCCCTCTCTCAACCATTATTATTGTCCACCAACTTAGAATCCCTAGCCAATGTGCCTCCAAACCTAAGGGCGATCGCCTGAATCTCTGTTCTTAATGGTTAACTTTTGTAACAAATGGCTACAATAAACGCAGGAGTTAACAGAAAAATGCTATGCATCTAACTTGGCTAGACAGCAATTCTTGGCTAATTGAAATCGGAGGACAACGGATACTGCTTGACCCCTGGTTAGTGGGGCCATTGGTTTTTGGTAATCTCCCCTGGCTGTTCAAAGGTGAACGAACTACCCCTCGCTCTATTCCCGAAAATATTGACCTGATTTTACTCTCTCAAGGTTTAGAAGACCACGCTCACCCTCCCACTCTGAAACAGCTTGACCGCAATATTCCTGTGGTAGGTTCCCCTAATGCTGCTAAGGTAGTCCAGGAGTTAAATTACACCCAGGTGAGGGCATTGGCTCATGGAGAGACATTTACCCTCGCCAATCAAGTGGAAATCAAAGCAGTTCCCGGTTCCCCAATTGGCCCGCAATTAGTGGAAAATGGTTATCTGCTCAAGGACTTAGAAAGTGGGAATACTATATATTACGAGCCTCACGGCTACCATTCTCCCTCTATCAAAGAAGCAGCACCTGTAGATGTGGTGATTACTCCCATCGTGGACTTGAAATTGCTCCTGCTTGCTCCAGTTTTTAAGGGAGAAAAGAGCGCTTTAGAAGTGTGTCAATGGTTGCAACCCCAAGTAATTTTACCCACGGCGGCTGGCGGCGATGTGGTTTTTGAGGGATTGCTGATGTCTTTAATTCGCGCTGGGGGTGGTGTAGAGAAATTTCGCTCGTTGCTAGGCCAAAACAACCTCTCGACGCGGGTAATTGAGCCCAAACCTGGTGAATCCTTTGAATTGGAATTAGAAAAGCGGACTGTGAGTCAAGGTTAAGTCATTGATAGGACACAGATGACGCGGATAACACTGATCTTCACGGATTTTTCTATTTCTTGAGAATAGCCTATCTGTGAAAATCCGCGTCATCCGTGTTATCCGCGTTCTATTCGAGACTTAATCCCTATATTATTACCTCACAATCCCTGAATGCCCTTTGATTTCTCCCACAGGTTCAAATTGACCCCCAAGGTACTTAGCGAGAAACTCTTCAGCTACCCCATAGAAGTGTAATCGGTTTTCAGGACGGACGAAACCATGTCCCTCATCAGTATAAATGACGTATTGCACTGGCTTACCCGCTTTATTCATCGCTTCAACGATTTGTTCACTTTCCTCTTGCTTAACCCGGGGGTCATTAGCACCCTGTCCAATTAACAAAGGCTTCTCAATCTTGTCCACAAAAAAGAGGGGCGATCGCGATTTCAAAAACTCCTCTTCCGTCTCCACATTCCCCAACCGATGCTGAAACATTGCCATCATTGGTTTCCAGTAAGGAGGGATACTTTTCATCAAGGTAATAAGATTACTTGGACCGACAATATCCACCCCACAAGCAAATACATCCGGGGTAAAGGTTAATCCTACCAAGGTTGCATAACCGCCATAGGAACCGCCCATAATCGCAATCTTACTGGGGTCAGCAATTCCCCGATCTATTAACCAGTTAACTCCATCAATCAAATCATCGTGCATAGTAGCCGCCCACTGACGATTACCTGCATTGAGGAAGTCTTTCCCATAGCCAGCAGAACCCCGGAAATTCACCTGTAAGACCGCATAACCCCGGTTCGCTAGCCATTGTACAAGGGGGTTGTATCCCCAGGTATCCCTTGCCCAAGGACCGCCGTGGACTAGGAGAACGGTGGCAAAGGGGGCTTTTAAACCCATCGGTACGCTTAAGTAGCCATGAATGGTGAACCCATCTCGCGCTTCGTAGTCAATGGGTTTCATGGGAACTAAGGGCAAATCTTCTAATTCCGGTTGATTGCTAAAGAGTAAGGTACTGGATTTGGACTCTCGATTGTAGAGGTAGTAGTAAACGGGGCCATCATCTGTGAGGTAACCCACCACCCAGTTTTCATCAGCCAAGTCGCGGCTAATGACAGCAAATTCACCGGGGCGAACTCGGGCGATCGCCTCAAAATCTGCGGCAATACCCTCATCGAGTACCTGCCAATGCACCTTATCTTTGTAGAAGGAAACTGCCTGAATGTGTCGCTGAGTCGGATGGGTAATGACACCGCCCACATCATACTGCTCATCCTCAGCCATAATCGTTTCTTCCTTGGTTGCTAAATCCAAGGCTATCAAACGCTGGACATTGGCATGGTGGGAACCGATAATATAAAGGGTTGTGCCATCCTTAGAAAAGCCAACCGTTCCGCCTTCATCATCTGGTCCCCAGTGACGCAGGGTTTCCCAAGGTTTATCTACTGCATCCCGGAATAATAATTCCGAACCGCCATCGGGTGTTGCCGCCAAAGCAGCGAGAATCTGGAATTGGGCATTAGCTGTCCAACCGAGAATATTACCTGGGTTGTCGGTATCAAACTCAACGGCACCGTTTTTCAGGTTGATGCGGTAGACATCAAATTTTTGCGGGTTATTCAGGTTTAGCCCCACGAGAATTTCATCGGGAAATTCGGGATCCAGGTCGATTACCTGGGCTTTTACCCCTTGAAATGGTGTTAAATCCCGGATGATATTAGATTGGATATTCACCGAGTAGAGGTGAAAGTTTTCGTCCCCGTCGGAGTCTTGTAGATAAATTAGCTGTTCTGGATTATATGTCCAGAAATAGGCCTGGATGCCACGTTTTTTATCATCTGTCAGCTTCCGGTCATCTTCTTGCCCCAGGGTGCGCAGCCACACTTGCAAGATATTCTTATCATCGGGGGCGAGGTAGGCTAAATACTTGCCATCTCGTGATAGCTGGGGACTGCTACGCTTGGGGTTGCCAAATAGGGTTTCGCGAGGAATTAAGGTTGGTAGCTTGGTATCGGGTTGAGTTGCAGTTGTGGTTGTCATTAGATTATTAGGTGGTAATGGGTAATTGGTAAGTGAGTCTTGAAATCCCTTCGCTCAAAGTCAAAAGTAAGAAGACTCTGAAATTTCGACCCGCGCTCAAGACAATCGCTTTTCTACTAAAGTTTTGATGTAGGGGAATTGACGATTAATCACCTGGGGGACATAAATTTGAAAGTCTGGAAATTCCCGAACTCCATCTGGATAAATAGCAATTTCTCTAATCTTCCGCCGCACCTCTTTGGCTATATTTTTGACAGAAAGTTGGGGAGATTTAGCGATAACTTCATCAACCAAATCTTCTAAGGATATGCCATGGGGTAACGATATCTTCATCTTTTTTAATTGCTGTTTATGAATTCTTCTTTGTTCGGCTTGTTTGCGAAATTCTGTCCAAAGTATTACTCGTTGTTGTGCTATAGCAAAATCATTGAAATTTGCAATTGCATCATGAAAGTTATTCAGGACATTTTTCTCGGTATGGGTGACGAACTCCTCATCTTCTAAGGGACGACCAAATCTGAACAACCCTTCCTCCTCTTGATGATGCACCAAAGGCAACTCATTGGGAAACGGGAAAATATCTTGACCCACTGGATAAGGAGTATGAAAAGAAAAAATCTCATCCACTCCAGGGACAACCAACTCGGTGTAAAATAGACTGTAGTAGTCTTTTTCTCCGTATCTATCGGGGAATGCTGGACGATAGAATCCAAGACGAGCATAAGGAGAAACATTAAGAATCTCGATTGCTTTATTCTTCAACTCGTAGAAGTAATCCGAGCGATCGCTATACTCTTCCCAATACTTTCGCGCCCTTTTTGCTTTTAATTGATACGTCTTTGCCCACCGACTGCACCATAACGTCCAGTAAGCCAGTCTCAGTATATCAACTGCATCAGGAGCGGCAGCTTTCCATTGGTTGATGGCATTGTCGTATTGAAACTGAAATATCTGGCGCTTGGTGACGTTTTCTTTCCGTGTTTGGGCAGCTTTCTGGATACCTTGACGACGATGCTGCTTTGTTCTTTCACGATGCTGTAATCGCCACTGCTCAATAGTTTCTGATGAGATTAGAGCAGTGGAGACAAGATCATAGACTGGGTAGGAGCCGTAGTCAAAATCCTGGTATCCCAGTACCCTCAGTTTGCCCTCATCAGTCCACCGCCGCCGTTCTGTTGTGGTACAGTCTAGCAGTTCTTGCACGTCAACGGGGTGCAGAGTCAGTTCGCTGGCAAAAAAGCAAGCAAAACTTTGAATCTCTGGTTGTGGCAATTCTAGAAGCTTATCGATCAAGTCGTCCTTAGAAATAGACTTAGGAGAAAAGGTAGCTTTCATTGATGGAGCTCTCGAAGGCACAGCACCAGAGTTTCCTTTAAAGGCTGCCCTTTCTCCTTTAATTTCTTCTCCAGTCACCTGCTCTGAGTGCTCCTTCAAATACTCTAGCAGTTTAGCTTTATTTATGCGTCTATAGATAAACCAACTGCACTCTTTTCTGGATTCTTCTGAAGTATCTTTTCCGACAATGAATTTGGCTGATAGAACAATTTCTTTCATGTTAATTTCTGGAGTTTAGACTAACAGATAAGCGATCGCAAATCGTTTTAATTATTGTAGGGGCGAAGCATTTGAGGGATAAATTGTGAAACCTATCATCAATTTGAATATCCAAATGCTTCGCCCTTTCCTAGGTTGACGGGGACATAAATGGAAATTCATATCGGTTATCGGTGGGAGCAGGGCGAAGCATGAGGATATATAATTTTTGGTGGCGTTCGATGATTTATCCCCCTCATGCTTCGCCCCTACAGTAGAATTCATTAAAATTGTGGGTTAAGGATTGCCTACCAGTCCAAAAAGTTTGACTAACCCGCCTAAGATGGCGACAATCAGCCCGATCAACACTCCTCGACTAATAAATTCTTGAGACTCTACACCCTTAGCTAATCCGTTACTTGTCGTCCCCGACTTATAACTACCCCCCAATCTTCGCAGTGACGATGCGAAATTCCACGATCCATCCTTCATGTATCCCTAAACACTCTTCCTCACCCACGGACAAACTAGCAGGTGAATCCAGTGGATGGGAGAGGCTCAACTCAGCATCAATTTGGCGGAGAGAATCCGAGGTTGTGCCCGCCCAGATCTGCATCTCCAGAATCTGGTCTACCGGAAGCCCTCGCTTCCTGCGCTTGCGCGGTTGCATTGGCCTGTTCGACTTCAGTAGTGATTGGAACTGAAGAACAGAAAGATAGGAAACGTCTAGGTGGAGCAGTTGGAATCGAAGGTCATTGCGCAGTGCCCACGTCTCTATCCGAACAACCGTAGCTTTGAGTGTTCTTTCCAATATTGACCGGGTTTACTTGAATAGCAAGATGGTTAGAAAGCGATCGCGCTGTCCTGAGAAACTTTTCGATCTACTGTCCTTGACTCCTTCAGTCTCATAACAATCCCCGATAGCGAATAAAGACTAAAATAGCGGCCCACGACCCCAACGCAACTTTGACCGCAACCAGGATGTTGAGCAGTGGAATCCACCCACCGCTGACCAGTGCGTCAAACTCGCCGTGGGGTAATTCGAAACCAACCAGGGTCAGAACTGCCAGCACAATAAAAATTAGAACTGAAACCTTCTCCAAGGTTGCAGCATGCCAGCGCTGGTAGATCGCCTCCATCCATTGTGGTGATGAGGTAATTGCGACGAGACCGATCGCCGTTCCGCCTGCTACGCCAGCCGCAAAACCACCGCCTGGACTTAAGTGCCCTCGAATTGCCAGCTCGATACTGACTAATGCAGCAATCGTGGCTCCTAATCGCGCCAGAACGATCGAGGGGCGATCGGTAAATTGGTAGATTGTGCAGGACGGTTTTTCATTGGCCAGCAGAAAACGCACTCCCATGATTGCGAGGGTGAAGACCACAACCTCGAAGATCGTGTCGTAGAGTCGATTCCTAAAAATGATACCCGAAACAGCATTGGGCACCCCGCTATCTTGCACCACCGACTCAACGATCAAGAGATCGGCTGAGTCCATTGCTAGATTAGGGAGGACGAGCATCTTGATGTACAATGCTATCCCTGCTGCAATGTAGATCCACTTCATGACTGACCCTCCACTGGCTCAGAGATCCCAATACCTGGTTGGTTGGCATCGGGCTGGCTGAGGCTAGCTGGTTTTACATAGGCCAAGCTTGCCATGGTGGGCGGAAGTTGGGCTTGCATGACATCGTAGAGACGTTGGACCCGGGTCTGGATGTGGTAAAGCGGCTGTCCGTCTGCCGGGGGTGATTGGGTTGACTTCCTGGCAACCCACTGCTCCGATAAAACACAGGTTGTATGAACTTCTTTCGCCATCAAAGCTGTTTGCAGGGCTTGAAGATTGGTATAGGTTACCAGTTCGAGACGCATATGGTATTTGTTCAATGTTTTGCGTAAGGCTGCGAGCAATTGCTCAGAAAGGTGAGTAAGCTCTGAATTTTCTGCGGTCGCGAAGCGTGCCTTCGGCATCGCGTTCGACTGATTTTTGAGCACGCCAAGACGCATGCTCAGTGACGATCGCACCGCCACTGCGTAGAGGGTAATGGACAGCATGGTTCCGACCAGGGCTTCGGTCAAGGCGACATCCGCTGCCCCAAACAGCGCGTAGACTAATGCCGCTACTGCCCCCAGGATGCCGCGAATCACCAGGGCATGATACGGATTGACCTGAAAAACTAACATGCAGGCAGTTAAGGGAAGCAGAGCAGCGATCGCTATAACGTAGAAATCTTCAGTCACGGTCACCTCCACTACTGGAACAGTAGGCCAAAACGTATCCGAGTATGGTATTCCAGATCGCCAGGGAGATCAGCGCAAGAATCAGCAGCGGCCATTCTCGGGGTATTTTGAGGAGTAGCCCGACAATAATACTCATCGACCCCAGGGTATCGGCCACCGAAAGACTATGCAGCTTGAATAAGACTGAGCGATCGCCGATGAGGGGAAATGTTCCCCAAAACCAGAAGACAATTCCAACCCCGATACAGATATAACTAAAGACATTAATCATAATTCATTCATCCGTTTGAGAACATGAGCCAGCAGCATTAAGGCAGCATTTCCTACACTCAAAATGAGCACCCCGACCACCCCGATCATCCAGTCATCGCGCAAGACAGATACGACCAGAATCATGATTGATGTTTTGGTTGCAATGCTGGCAAAAGCCAACATTTTTTGCCAAATATTTTCATCCTGCCAGGCTTCATAGATGGGGATAAGTAGTGCCAGAATCATGGCGATCAAGACAAAATTCATTGCTGTTTCCTCCGTCTCACTCGGTGGACTTCGTACCAGCCATCTTCGTGATATTTCAAGACAATCGTTTTTGGCGTAAAGGTGATCAGAAAAATATCTAGAAAAATCAGTCCGGGTGTACGGTTAGGTTTGACCCGTTCCATGGTGATATCTTCCCGAGTATGGGGACGAAACATAATTTCAAAAGCTTCAAAGTATGCCGTTGGGATTGCGATGATGATTTCCCACAGTGCCCTCAACCAATCTTTCAAGACAGCTGGCGCGGTGTAGCGTCGCGGCAACAGAAGTGCAACGCAAACACCAATGATGATATTGGCCAAACTCACATCGGCAGTAAGCAGAAACCAGATGGTCAGTCGTAATAGCAAATCTAGATATCCAATCATGCCAGCACCATCCAAAAGAGCAGGGTTAACATTAGACTCATCACCCCGATCAGGTGCTCAAATTGCTCCATGACTCGGGGCAGTGCGATCGCGGCTCGCTGAAAAATGAAAAAATACGCCAGCCAACCGATACCAATAGTGACCAGCGGTTTGACAATATTTACCACGGTATAGGCATCGTAATAGACACCATTGGCCAGAACCAATCCACCCAGTAACAAAATCATGGCTGACCAGAAACCAGGCTTGACATTCCCTTCACCCCCATGGGGCAGAAAAATAAATTTAGCGAACGAGATTGCGGTTCCCAGGGCCGCAACGTTCATACCAATCACTTGCCAGGGCACTAGATTCTTCATGGTCAACACCTTCGCCCCAAAACCAGACAATAAAGGAAAGCCTGAGATTGAAAAGCTGGCCAGAGCCAGGGCAATCCAGATGGGAGTAGGAATCGGCTGCTGTTTTAGCTCTTTGAAATTTCGGCTCGGTAAGTTACCCGCAATCAGGAAGAGGGCCGCTTTGACCAGACCGTGGGTCAAGGCATAAAAGCCACCTACTTCCGGTGCTGCAAGAACAAAGCCGAGTTGAGAAATGGTGTGAAACGCCAGCATGCGCTTGGTATCCTTGGCAAAGACGGCATAGCCGACGCCCAAGACGGCTGTTCCAACACCAAAGATGCGGACGAGGGGATCCATCTCAGCTATAATCAGGGCACAGCGTACCAGAGGAAAAACACCTGCTTTGACCACAACTCCCGACAACAAGGCCGATACGGGCGTCTCCGCTTCGGAGTGAGTCAAGGGTAACCACAACCCCGAGACAAAGATGCCTCCCTTAGTTAGAAGTCCGAGAAAGATGAGGGCGATCGCCTCGGTTGGAGCCCTGTACAACCCGGCAAACGAAAACGAGTGGTTTGCCTGATAGATCAGCACCGCGCCAATTAGGTAGAATAGCATGACCGTATTGCTGACAAAGAGATAGCGTAAACCAACCCAAATTGAACGATCTGTGCGAGGATAGGCAATCAAGAGGAACGCAGCAATACTGATGACTTCTAAGGCCACATACAGACTGATAAAGTCTTCACAGATAAATGTAGCATTGACGCTGCCATGCAAAATGATGGTCTGGGTATAAAAAAAGGCCGTTTTACCGCTGTGCCAACAGTAGAGAATAACAGCTGCTGTCACTAGCGCATTGGTCAAGATAAAATAGCCGCTTAGC
>JBFRWF010000367.1:0-29569 GCA_051439465.1 Xenococcaceae cyanobacterium
AGAAAAAGTTCGCGTCGACCGGCAGCTCACTCTTAGTTAACTGAGTATTTTTACTTAATTGTTTTGGTTGGTTAGCGATCGCCCTCTATGTTGGTTTTATACTACAGCTTGAAGTGCGGAATGTGGGATCAAATTCTAAATGCTGAGGAAGGAATCCGCGAAACAGCTGCGATCGCCATATCCCCTCCAGGAGGAGGATCAAGCCAGTTGGCGATCTATGTGGTGCTAGCGCCGGAGTTTCAAAAGGACAAAGAAAAGCTTATGATTTCGCTCCAGGGGTCGCTTCGACAGCATCTCAATCCCCTATTTAAGATTCGCGATCTCACGTTCGTCGAGGCATTGCCCAGTACTGCCTCTAACAAGGTCATGCGTCGCCTACTACGGGAGCAATATCGATCCTATTGCAACCCACATTCTGCACTTCAAACTATCACTTGACATACTCCCACCGCTAACCATATAACTATAGTGAAGAAAGTGTTTCTTAGGATTTGGTAGCCACTTTGATGAACAAAGCGGAGTTCAAATTTGATGCAGGATGAGTCACCAATTGATCCCTTTTTGTCAAAGCTATGTGAGGGATACTCATCCTCAGAAGTTGCCGAGATCGAGCATTACCTGGCCCAGTGGGATGCTTCCTCTTATATCAGTGTGGCTCAGAATATTTTAGACCATGCTTCCCGAAAAAGGTTTGAACCATTGAAATATCTAAGAAAAGCACACAACTTTAACAAAAAAGGAGCAGTAAGAGTTCCAAAATCTGGATATCGTTGGGATGGTTCAGCAGTCTATCGAAAAGGGAATGAATATCTGATTGTACGACCAGGTCCATTTGGTGTTGAAAAAATTGTTACTTATGGAGTTAATGATGACTGAAGCAACCCTAAATCCTCAAAAGTCTGAAATTTACAGTAAATACATTATTCATTTGTTAGACTTGTTAAATACCCAATATCAAACTGCCAAGGAAGACCGAAAATTAATCACAGCTAATTTTCCTAGTTCTGAGGAAGAATTTACTATCTTAGAAGAAATCGAACTGCTAACAGTTGATATTCGAGGATATGGCAGTCAAATTAAAGCAAGAGGTTGGATTGAAAATGAGCAAAAAGCAATTGAACGCTTACAAGCTATGAGAGTATTTGCTGTTCCTGCAATTAATAAATTTTACTTTGAAACCGATGGAAAATACTGGCAAATGAAAGCTTATATTCGGATGCTGGATTACTTGCGTCTGCTGATTCTTGAATATCTGCGTTTGTCCTCCCCCGATTGAAATACGGGGGAAACAAGCGACGACCAAAAATGTTTATAAGTAGTCGGACAAAATTAAACGGTACTGTGTTAAGAAAAATTAAGATAAAGGCAAGATTCTTTAGGATTCATGAGGAGGCCGTCAGACCTGAGTATTATTACTTCCTTTCCACAGTACTACATAACGACACCCTTTTTTTGCGACAGAACCGGAAACTGCTCCCACAGCCAATGGAATTTATTCCCATCACTTGCAGCGCCATAGGATAACACTGCAAGAACAGCCAGAATTAGCCAGTGCCCTTCATGCTATCATGAGTACCACTGAGCCAGTAGAATTAGAACCGATCGTTGCTTACAAGTTAAGAAGCATGGGGCTGATTGAACAGTCGGGGAATAAAGCGATACCAGGCTGTGAGTTGTATCGGCAGTCTTACCTAAAAGAATAAATATAGTAGGGTTTTGAGATTAACGTGATTAAAAAGCCACAATAAAAAAATAGCTTCCGTTTTGAACAAGTCGATTCAGAAGGTATCTTTTTATTGTCCGAAAAAGGGACAACATTCCTAAGCAATCCTTTGTTTCAAAAGTTAATCCCTTTGCTTGATGGCAAGCTCACTGAGTCAGAAATTGTTGCCCGACTCCGCAATGAAATACCAGAGCCTTATATTTTTTATGCTCTCATGGAGTTGGAGCAAAAGGGATTTATTGTTGAGAACGAACGAGTTTTAGACCCGAATTTCGCTCTATTTTGCGAGTCTTTGCCTGTCGATGCAAAAGATGCGGGCAAGCGATTGCAATCGACTCGAGTTGCACTCAGAGCTTTGGGGTCTTTATCCTGCAAGGATTTGAGCGATAGTTTAGGGCGATCGCATATCCAAGTTGCCGATAGCGGAGAGATTGAAGTTATTTTAACGGACGACTATTTACGAGGGGAATTAGAAGCAATTAATCGAGCCAATCTCGAAAAATCTCGGCCTTGGATGTTGGTTAAACCCGTCGGAAATTGGCTTTGGCTCGACCCTATCTTCCATCCTGAAAAAACTGGATGTTGGCAATGTTTAGCACAGCGATTGCGAAACAATAGACCCTCGGAAGGATTTATCCAGCGACGCAGAGAGAGCGTTTTCCCTTTAACGCCACCCCTTGTCGATCTACCGACAACTCAACAAATGGCTCTGGCAATGGTGACGAATGAGATTCTAAAATGGATTCTCCAGGGAGAAAATAAACGACTGGAAGGGGTAATTGTAACCTATGACACCCTATCTCTAGCAATTCAAAATCACGTCCTCGTTAAACGCCCTCAATGTCCCCATTGTGGATACCTCAAACCTCAGCGCGCTCGCCCTTTACCCGTCATCCTCGGCAGTCGTCAGAAAAGGTTTACAAGGGATGGTGGACATCGTTGCATTCCCCCCGAGGAGACTCTAAAACGCTATCAACACCATATTAGTCCCCTATCGGGAGTCGTGCGTTCTTTGGAAAAGCTGCCTTACGATTGTAACGGTCTGGCTCATATCTATACGGCCAAGCATCATTGGGTCTGCATGTTTGACGATCTAGATAATTTGCAAAAAAATATGGGGGGGAGAAGCTCTGGAAAAGGAAGAATGGAGGCTCAAGGCAAAGCGAGCGGTTTTTGCGAAGCGATCGAGCGATATTCCGGCATTTTTCAAGGCGATGAAGTCAGAATCGAGGGCAGCTATCTCAAGTTAGGCGATCGGGCCATTCATCCCAATGCTTGCATGCACTTCAGTCAAGCTCAATATGACAATCGAGGGACATGGAATGCCCAACGTGCCGATCTGTTTCAGAAAGTTCCGGAGCCTTTTGATGAAGCCAGAGAAATTGAGTGGACTCCAATTTGGTCTTTAACCCAGCAAGAGTTTAAATATTTACCCACAGCCTATTGCTATTTTGGCTATCCCAAGCCAGTCAATCCCGACTGTTGGGCAAATACCAATGGCTGTGCTGCGGGGAACACCCTGGAAGAGGCGATTTTACATGGTTTTTTGGAATTGGTGGAGCGAGATAGCGTTGCCTTGTGGTGGTACAACCGCCTGCAAAAGCCGAGAGTCGATTTAGAGAGCTTTGACGAACCTTATTTTCAAGCCATAACCGACTATTACCAGTCCATCGGGCGAGAACTTTGGGTTATCGATCTAACAGGGGATATATATATTCCGGCTGTTGCCGCAATTTCTCGGCGGCGCGATCGCCAGGTAGAAGATATTATTTTTGGATTCGGGACACATTTTGACTCCAAGTTAGCCATACAAAGAGCACTAACAGAGGTCAATCAAGTGCTTCCAGCGGTTTTGAGCGCGAATCCCGACGGTACGACGCAATATGCAATCTCGGCTGAATCCCAGATGTTGCACTGGTGGAAAACGGCAACATTAGAAACCCAACCTTACTTAGTCCCCGAGCGTGGCGTTGCCCCTAAATGTAACTCTGACTATGCGAGCGTCTGGCATGAGGATTTCTTAGAAGATATTCAATACTGTCAGCAACTGGTGGAAGAAAAGGGCATGGAAATGCTAGTTCTCGACCAAACGCGCCCCGATATCGGTTTAAATGTTGTTAAAGTCGTCGTGCCAGGTTTACGACATTTCTGGAAGCGGTGGGGTGCGGGACGACTTTATGATGTTCCCGTCCAAATGGGTTGGATTGAGAAACCCTTGACGGAGGAAGAACTGAACCCAATTCCGCTGTGGATGTAATAATGAGGGCGAGGTCGCTTCGAGTTCGCTAACGCTCGTACACTTCGTGAACGTGCCGCAAGCGGGGCGCATTGGGTTGAGAGTGACATCCTCCCCGCCCTCCGCAGTTCGCTTCGCTCGTACACTTCGTGAACGCTGCGGACGGGGCTTCCCAACCTCACGATTAGGCATTCGGAGCGTAGCACTTGGCTAGGACCTAAGTCCCCCGCTAGTACGCTTTCAGCAGGCGGTTTCCGTTCCCCGTTGCCCACGGGTACTTTTTTCAATCCTCTATCTCTGATTACCTGAGCAGAGGCCACATCTCGATCGCATTCATAACCGCATTCTGGACAAGAATGCCATCTTACGGATAAGTCTTTTTTGACTTCAGAATGACAATGGGGACATTCTTGAGAAGTACCACGACTATCCACCACATCAAAATAAACTCCTCTACGAACACATACCCATTTGAGAATATTTCTAAATTGTCCGAAACCACCATCTAACATCTGCTTACCCAAAAAACCTTTGGCCGTTATACGGAAGTCTAAATCTTCCATAAATATCATTCCTGCCATGTCACAGAGTTTATGGGCACTCTTATACTGGTAATCTTTACGAGTCTCAGCAATACGCTGATGAAGTCTCGCTACTTTTTTTCTAGCTTTCTCATAGTTGGCTGACCGTTTCTTTTTTCTTGCTAATCTACGTTGCAGCAATTTCAGCTTGCTTTGTAAATCTCGAAAAAATCTCGGCGGTTTTTCTACATAGCCGTCTGAAGTAGCTAAAAACTTTTAAAGATTTGGGCCCTCGCTACAGGCCCCACCTTCCGCGTCGCTACAGATGGGGACTTCTCGCTCGCTCTGTTAAAGACAAGGGCGATATTGATTCAACCAACGAACTTGCCCTAAGCAATCCTCTGATTGAGTCTCTAAAAGCAAACGATCAAGTGCCTTAATAAGGTCGGACAAGTTCCATTTGCTTTGAGCTGCCAGAATAATGCCATGATGTTCTGGGTATTGCATGGCTAAAGCCGAGAAATCTTTGATGTTGAATGTAAAAATACATCGTCCTTGAGCCGTTGCCTTCAAAAGTTGAGTTTCATCACTTGCATCTTCGGCTATCCATTCATTGGGAGTCCGAGTAACATCATGACCACGAACGGTTAGGGCTGATTGTAAGGCTTTGATCGACGTGTCTGCATCAAGGTGAAGCCGAAGTTTAGACATTGGCTGCTTCGATCTCTTGTTCGGCTGCGATCGCGCTGTCAATTTCGGTTTGATGTGCGATGTAAAACCCTAGGGCGTCGTTAATTTGAGTTTCAGTTAACCCATATTCCTCAGCAAGCTGGTTGGGAGACATCCCCCATTGGTGGTTCGCGATCGCAATCGTCTGGACTCGAATCCCTGTCCCACGAATGACTGAGACGGGGTGACCACTGGCTCCTTGACGATAAGTGATGTGGGGAAAGCTTGGATCATGGAATTGATGCTGGAGAACAGCAACTTTTTCGGCTATTGCCCATAAAATAAATTGGTCGAGGGGAATGCCTTGACTTCTTGCACATTGTTCTACTTCTTGCTGAAGTTGAAACGGTAAGTTAACGGAGTAGGATACCATCTTGAGGTAAGGTCTGCATTGACTATTAATATACCTTCTGATTCTAACGGATGCTCTTATTTTCGACAATGGATTTGGGCGATCGTACTGGGTTTCATTATGATATCAACAATCCATAAAATAAACCCACCCCCATCACAATTAATTGTCACCAAAACAAACTCCAATAAATGGGGTATCACAACCGGATTTGGTATTATTGACTCATTCCACCATCTCATCTTTGGTTCCGACTATCCCCACATGGATCATAAACCCAATGTTGTTGCCGATATGGTGGCGCTTGAAGGACGATTATCCAAACCAGTTCTCCAGAAAATCCTCTGGGATAATCCCAGGAGATTCTATGGTTTAAAATAAGGATGCGATCGTTTTAATCGAACAGATGAGCGATCGGGGAGTTTGGCGTTTTTGTAGCCATGAAACAAAAAATTACGCTAAGGCTGAAACCCTTACAGGACAGTTGTTTCCGGGCTTAATATTCCTTGATGTTTTCCTTCGTGAGAGATGTACCAGTTGAACTGTAAGCTATTTGGTACGACTTTTGAGAACGAGATTTCAAGGGTTTCAGGCTCCTTTTGAGAAGAGGGTCTAATTGGTACAGTCAATCAGCAGGTCTTAGCGTAAAAATCTGCACGGATGCTACAAAAACGCCGAAGATATAAAGTACTGTCAGCAACTGGTGGAAGAAAAGGGCATGGAAATGCTAGTTCTCGACCAAACGCGCCCCGATATCGGTTTAAATGTCGTTAAAGTCGTCGTGCCAGGTTTACGACATTTCTGGAAACGGTTGGGTGAGGGACGGCTTTATGATGTTCCCGTCCAAATGGGTTGGCTTGAGAAACCCTTGAGGGAGGAAGAACTGAACCCAATTCCCCTGTGGATGTAACAATGAGAGCGCAACTTCTACCAATCATTTCAGAGATTTATCATGCTAAACGGTTATCACATCATTGATGCAGACTCCCATGTTTACGAACCTCATTCTCTGTGGCAAACCTATCTTGAAGGCTTGAAGCAAAGTTGCAACAGAACCGTTGATACAGTCACTATCCTTGTTTAGAATTACTCATCGCAGAGAAAAGGTAAGCTGTATTCCATTGGTTGCCATAACTGATGAATAAAATCTATATATTTGGAGTACCGACCAAAACTACCACTACGATTCAAATCCAATATGTGCGTAACATCAAAGTTCATTAGAGAACGTAATAAGTTGACTAAATCTTGAAAATCATCATCTATTTGGACCTGGCTATTCATGTCATTGAACATAGTATCTCTTACCTTACAAGCCTCACTCACTAATACTTCCCATTCCTCATCTAAAACCTCATCCACAGTTGTTTTTTTGACACGACGATAGGAATCAATGTAGGTATCGAGAAATTCTCTGTAAGGCTCCTTATATCTCATATCATTGAAACCGATCCGAGGAAATGAGTCATACCATCTAGTCACCTCCTCGCAGTCTTGCAAAGTAAATACCTTAAGTATTGTTGCAAAGTTTACAGCATAGATCATATCACTGGATGTTTTCTCAATTAATTCTTGAACACCATCAACAGCATACTCTCCTGCCACACGATATTTAAAGGCGTTGTTAGCATAGAGATAGTAAAACATTAAATCCTTAAGAGATTTACATGCACTCGGCTTGTGCTCAATCCCTATCAACCTAGCAACATCATCCGTATAAAAACCGTAAAGGACTAAATGGTCATGCTTTCGAGGCTTTGAGTTTCCATAGTAGTATTGATTGTAGGCTGCAATTTGCTGTGATAAATTCTTGTGTATCCTGCTATGAAATGTTGGTTGAGTTACAAGCTTGTGGATGAACAGGCTTTGCATTTCCGTGAGATTGCCGAGACCAGCTGTTGTTGGACGTGTATACCCAAGGAAATAAACATTACTTAATTTTTGAGGAATAACACCCATAAAGCTATCCCTATAATCATATTGATAGAGAGTTGTTCCATCGATCAAAATTGTTGGCAATCTAGGATATTCAATCTCAAACTTTATATATTGATGAAATGCTCTTTCAATACCAGCATAAGTAATTGTCTTTTTGTCTAAGTCAATAGGAGTATCGGGTGGAACAACAATGGCTTTCCCCGTATGAACATACATAGCAATGTCGTTCAATATATACCCCTCAGAAATAGACTGCTCTAGATTGTCCCCAAAATTGGAACAATACTGCTCAATAGGCCAATATTTGATTCCAAGCAAACCATTTTGCATAGATGCTTTACTACTATCTATCCAACTGAAATCTCGCCTAAGTAAGGGAAATTGATTCGTTAGCAGCGCTGGACTGGAGTCGTCGTGATGTTGAAACCATTGAGACATTACTCTGTCACGAATGACTCTAGGGGAAGCATATTTGACATTATGATACTCATGCTGATCGTATGTAACAGCCTCCCCGTTTAGAATGAACTCTTGATCAAAAGGAGTGAATCCATTTGACCTGATGATGATCTTATTATTGTTGGGTATAAGCTTAGCTATAATTAGGTTAGCAGAATCTCCCATCGTACCCAAAACAAAAGTCTTGTTTGAGACGTTAAAGTCTAGTTCACACAAAATATCGTGTACGGGTCGTTCAAAACCTGTAGCAACTACAACGTGCTTAGCCTGGAACGTCTGTCCTGCTTTTGTATAAAGCAAGCTGTAGTCTTTGAAGTTCTCTATCTTAACAACAAGATCTCTGATGACTTTGTGGGCATACATGCTACGCCATCGCTGGTGCATTTCATAAAACTGTTTAGCTGTAGGAAAGAAATCTTTTTCAAAATCTTTCACCAAGTCAAACGAGTAAAAACTCGTGATGTAACTACTTACTAAGCTAAAATCCAATCCTACTTACTAAGCTAAAATCCAATCGTCCATACTTAACCAATCTATCCCACACACTGTCATCATCTCCTGTAATGATCTGGAAATTGGCGCCAGTAAGCTCTAGTTCACGAATCAAAGGAATGGCGCTGAATCCAAAGCCAATTATGCATACATCAATCAATGCGTTACTCCTAATCAAACTAAGTGATGAACTTTGTGAGCTAGTATCTTGAGGATACAGAGCAAACTAAGGACAAGCATAGACTAACTGAACCTGTTACAGCAAGGAGGTGACTTAGGGACGGGTACAACGATGGGCACCCCTGAAATGGTTTCTAGTTCTGAAATTAGGGTCGTGTCGCAAAAATAAAAGGCCGAAAGGATGTCGCTATAGAATATAGTTGCTTACAGGTGTTCTCAGAAAGCTAGATAGAATGCTTAACTGCCCCAACTTCAAACCTTGCTACCATGTTGAGGCCATAGAGCCTGACAAGGTTCTGTTCCTTTCAGAGAGAGAGGTCTCCTGGCTGGACGATAGCCTCCACTCCTTGATCGCGTCTTTAGTCAATGGCGATCGCACCACAGAAGAAATTTTTGCTCTGCTCCAACAGCAGCTCTCACAAGGGCAAATATTATCTGAGGATCCGACCACGTTTCAGAAAATTCTCGATATTAGTCTTAGAATCCAACGTGCGCTATTTGAGATGGAACGCCAGGGCTATTTGGTAGAGCAAAGCCAGCAGTTGTCCTCCCAAACAAACATTTTTTGTAATCACCTAAATATTCCGCCTGACCTAGCCTACCAACGATTACAGTCAATTCAGGTAACTGTTAAGGCAATCGGTTCAGTCCCAACTGAAGGCTTCATTACGCTGCTGAATTCTCTCTCAGTTCAGGTAGCCTCAGAAGGCGATCTAACCGTGGTACTTGTAGAAGATTACTTGCAGCCAGAACTACTGAAATTGAACGAGCACATGTTGCGATCGCGATCGACTTGGATGCTGGTCAAGCCTTGGGGGACAGTCGGTTGGATTGGGCCATTGCTAGTGCCAGACAAGACGGGATGTTGGCAGTGTTTGGCATCTCGCCTGGAAGACAATCGACCGGTAGAAGGATTTATCCAGAGGGCAAAAGGAAGCCGCGATCGCCTATCAGCACCGTTGGGGTTTGTCCCTTCGACAGTGCAAACCATCTTGGGAATGGCTGCGACTGAAGTGTTCAAGTGGATTGTTCAAGGAGAGAATCCACAGATTGAAGGGACCTTACTAACCTATGACACGCTGATGCTGCAAACCCGAGAGCATACCCTTGTGAGGCGTCCTCAATGCTCTAGTTGTGGTAATCCGGATTCTCTAACTAGAGCGCTGCCAGTTGCCATTGGTCATCGCCAGAAAGGTTACATAGCGGATGGAGGACATCGCACTTGTTTCCCAGAAGAAACCCTGAGGAAATATCAGCACCATATCAGCCCGATTACCGGCGTAGTGCGCGAGTTAAATAAGCTACCTGGTCACAATTTGCTTCATACCTATATGGCTAAGCATCCTTTCCGAACTATATTTGATGACTTGGACAACTTAGCTAGGAATCTTGGCGGTAGGAGTGCTGGCAAAGGCAGGACAGATGCCCAAGCTAGAGCCAGTGGTTTTTGCGAAGCTATTGAGCGCTATTCTGGAGTATTTCAAGGCAATGAGGCGAGGGAAAAGGGAAGCTATGTGCAGATGGGCGATCGCGCCATCGATCCCAATGCTTGTATGCTCTTTAGCGAACAACAATACCAGACTAGAGAAGCATGGAATGCTCGAAACCAAGGTTGGTTCCAGAAAGTTCCAGAACCGTTCGATCCAGAACGAGAAATTGAGTGGACGCCAGTTTGGTCTTTAACCCATCAAGCGTTTAAATATTTGCCGACAGCCTACTGCTATTATGGCTACGCTCCCGGTTACAATCCAGACTGTTGGGCAGATTCAAATGGTTGTGCAGCAGGCAATACGATCGAAGAAGCTATTCTACAGGGCTTCATGGAACTCGTAGAACGCGATAGTGTAGCCCTGTGGTGGTACAACCGACTGAGGAAACCACAAGTCGATTTAGGGAGTTTTGGAGAACCCTACTTTGAGAGATTGCAACAGTACTACCAAAGTTTAGATCGTGAGTTATGGGTTTTAGACATTACCAGCGACCTGAATATTCCTACGTTTGCGGCCATTACCTGTCGCAAGGATCAAGGGAGCAAAGATATTGTTTTGGGATATGGCACACATTTTGATCCGCTCATTGCTTTAAGTCGATCTTTAACTGAGGTTAATCAGATCTTACCTAATGTGCTCACTGAAGCTGATGGTAAAACAAGCTATTCACCGAATGCTGATCCCCTAGCGATTCAATGGTGGGAAACTGCAACGCTAGCCAACCAAATCTATTTGTCTCCCAACCCTGATGCCTTAGTAAAAAGGAGGGATGACTACGCCCCACTTGCCAGTGATGACTTGTTCAAAGATGTCAAGCTATGCCAAAAAATTGTTGAAGACAGAGGGATGGAAATGCTGGTACTGGATCAGACACGTCCTGATGTTGGACTGAGAGTTGCAAAGGTGATTGTTCCAGGGTTACGTCATATGTGGAGAAGGCTAGGACCAGGACGACTCTATGAAGTTCCGATTCAAGCAAATTGGTTGTCAGCTTCCTTGCAAGAAGATGAACTCAACGCTTTCCCTATGTGGATGTAAATCTAGTTTTAGGAGCTAAGACTTTTTGTGTTGAATGGATATCAAATTATTGATGCTGACTCCCATGTCATTGAGCCGCTAGCCATGTGGAAGGAGTATCTAGACCCAGAGTTTAGAGAATTTGCGCCTTCTGCCGATATGCGAATTCAGGGGAAAGAGATTGTCACAAAAATTTCTGATCAAGTTCAGGATCAAGGTAATCAACAAATGGCAAAGGCTCATCCCAATGCTTATGCCAAGGGATATGATGCTGAGTCCCACGTTCAAGCAATGCTCCAAATGGGGATTGACATTGCCTTTCTTTACCCTACTTATGGGCTATGGCTGTGGGCGATCGACGAAATGGCACCAGAAGTGGCAGGAGCTTTCACTCGTGCGTACAACCGCTGGTTAGTAGATTACTGTAGTTACGACCCAGAGAGACTCAGAGGAGTTGGAGCAATTAACCTTCACGCTCCCGAGCAGATGGTGTCAGAACTTCATCACATTGCCGAATTAGGCTGGAAAGCTGTTTTCCTGCGCCCCAATCCAGTCAAGGGACGGTTGTTAAGCGATCGTGCTTATGAACCTTTTTGGACAGCCTGTGAACAGCTTGGGATTGGAATTGGCATCCACGAAGGAACCCATAGCCACTTGCCAACCGCAGGAGCAGAACGGTTTCACACTCGTTTTGCCTTGCATGCTTGTTCTCATCCAATGGAACAGATGATGGCACTTTTGGCATTGATTGAAGGTGGAGTTTTAGAACGCCATCCTGACCTCAAGGTTGCTTTTCTGGAGGCAGGCTGTAGTTGGCTACCCTATTGGCTCTGGCGATTAGATGAAGAATACGAAAACCTTTACTGGGAAGTCAAGGATAAGGTTAGAAGGCAGCCCTCAGAATATTTTCGTCGTCAGTGCTTTGTTACGGCTGAACCTTCAGAGCTCTTACTCCCTCAAATAGTTCGACACCTCACCCCTGACAACATCATTTTTTCATCCGACTATCCCCATATGGATCACAAACGGAATATTGTTGAACAACTCATCGCACTAGAAGATTGTCTTGATCGAGACACAGTGAAAAAGATTTCCTGGGATAATGCAATGCATTTCTACGATCTCTGACTACCCAGATCTAATTTGTAAACGAATGTGGATATATATGGTAAAATACGAGGTAATATAGAATTGGT
Organism: Xenococcaceae cyanobacterium; assembly: GCA_051439465.1. Classification (GTDB taxonomy): domain Bacteria; phylum Cyanobacteriota; class Cyanobacteriia; order Cyanobacteriales; family JBFRWF01; genus JBFRWF01. The sequence goes on from JBFRWF010000367.1 coordinate 12,334, forward strand.
TTCTATCGATAAGGAGATTCCTTATGTCTGATTCCACAATGTCTGTAGAAATGTCTGTAGACGAGCTGCTAAGCCTTTCTCAAGTTTTGGTTGTGACAGGTGACCCATCAAAGGGCAACTTAGAAACACAACTTTGGATGGGGCCAAAGGAAGACATAGTTAGCAGGCTTAAATTGTCACCGGAAGAACAGCATACAATTCCTTCTCCAGGTTTGGAGCTTGCGAAAGGTTTTGCTGCGGGCCCTGATCCAGAGAACACATCTGCACGGTATGCAGCTCAGCTTATGTTAAAATCACGTAAGCTTTCTCAGATGTGGACAATGTCTTGGCTCGAAGGACCCTATTTATTGGAGGCACGAGAGCAAGGGTATCTTTCCCAAGAACAGGTTGATGGCATCGACGAAAAGCGAAATAGCATAATTAGGATGCTTTTCCTTACATGTATGGAAGAACCAGACCGTTACTGGGTCAATATCCCTGATGTTTTTACCATCGGAAAGATGCTTGATCAAGACACTCCTGAGAGGATGATTTATGAAGGTCCATGCGAAGACAAAATGAAAGCTTCCAACAAACTCTCTGGGCTGGCAGTGTTATTGCAATCGCACGATCCGAAGTATGCACCTCTTAAGGGAATACTTTCAAGAGTGATTTTCCCTATGTATCCCGCATGGAACTTGATCAGACTCAGCCTTCTTATTTCAGGTCAGGTGTTTTGGATGAAGGAAGATAAGTCGTATGTGCGACTAGTTCCTCCCATTTTAAGTGCATATGACATATGCGTGAATTATGCGTTTTCTGATATCAATTGGAGTGATGAATTCGGGTGCGTTCTAACAGAGGCTCCTCAACCAGGAGTAAAATTCAAAAAGCCTGGTTATTACAAGACGACTGCTATCTATCCTCCCAGACCCTTACCAAGCGATCCAACTACAACCCCAGAGAGGGTTTGGAAGTGGGCAACAGCAAAGGACGAATACAGCCAAGATAGCTTGTTTCCATTCTATCCTCCTAAGAAAGGCGATGAATATGTGTCAACTTACGTGGACTATATCTCTGCACCATATCCCTACCTACCTAATAGTAGTTCATAAGCTCAGGAGGCTGCTTTGGAAGTTTTATCCTCTGGTCTTTTTTCACTAACAAAGTGATTGTGCAGATTGAGCAAATCAACTAGTGCTGCGTCATCCTATTTTGATGGGTATGCCTCCATACCAATAACAGGCTTTACAAGGGAAACTCAGAAATTTGGCCCATTCATTTAGCATTGACGGAGCACTAGTAAAACGTAGAACTGAACCACTTTTTTCCCATGCTTACAGACCTTGTCTACCAAATCAATGTACATTTTCGATTTTTATACGACAAAGTACAACAAGCTGCTGTAAGTTGATTTTACGAGAGGAGAAAAGAGCATTCATTTACAAATTGGATATAGTAGTTTTCAAGCTAGTGAGGTACGGAAACGAGTCCCGCCGGAGGCGAGGACTCGTTTCCGTGTACTTCATCAGCCTGGGAAGGGCTATATCTTCTATTGGGGAAAGCTGGAAGTGGAGAAATTAGAAGAGGATTTCTTCCATATAGTTAATCAAGAAGGTAAAACCCAAACATCTGAGGAGAGAGATGTTCGAAACAACAACGAAGCTAGGAACGATCTCCGATTATCAAATTACTGGAGAGATCTATGAAAGCCGAAATTCATTGGTTTATCAGGCCCAGTCTAAAATAGACAATCGCTCAGTTATCCTTAAGATACTTAAGCAAGATTATCCAACGCCTTCCGAGTTGACGCGCTATAAGCAAGAGTACGAAATCACAAGTTCTCTCAACGTTGTGGGAGCGATTAAGGCTTATGATTTAATTCCCTATGAGAGTACACTTGCAATCGTTCTAGAAGACTTTGGTGCACAGTCTCTAGATCTTTTGCTTCAATCTTGCAAGATCTCAATACTTGAATTTTTACAAATTGCTATTAAAGTTTCTGCGGCACTGGCCGAAATTCATGACGCAAATATCATTCACAAAGATATCAATCCCTCCAATATTGTCTTAAACCCTGAAACAAAGGAAGTTAAGATCATTGACTTTGGTATTTCTACTATCTTTGCGAAAGAAGATCCCATTATAGCTAGTCCATCTGTTTTGGAAGGAACATTGGCTTATATGTCCCCAGAGCAGACTGGAAGGATGAATCGATCGCTGGATTACAGAACAGATTTCTACTCCTTGGGAGCAACGTTCTACAGAATATTAACACGTCAATTCCTATTTGATACCCACGATGCTCTTGAATTAGTCCATTGTCATCTTGCACGCCAGCCTGTACCGCCTCATGTCATTGATGCATCGGTTCCTCAGGCAATTTCCAACATCATTATGAAGTTAACTGCTAAGGCAGCGGAAGATCGTTATCAAAGTGCACTAGGACTGAAAGCAGACTTAGAGGAATGCTATGCTCAACTTGAAAATTCTGGACATATTGTAGGGTTTCCCTTGGCTCGCCATGATTTGACGGAGCGATTGCAAATTCCACAGAAGTTGTACGGCCGAGAGGCCGAAATTGAACAGTTATTAAGAACATTTAGAAATATTACCGAGCCCAAAACCCAGATAGAGCTAACAGAAACAACCTCCTTAAATCGAAATGTTGAAATAATGTTGGTGGGAGGGTATTCGGGCATTGGAAAAACTTCACTCATTCAAGAGCTGTACAAGCCCCTTTCTGAGCAGCGAGGCTACTTTATTGCTGGGAAATTTGATCAGTTTCAACGTAATATTCCCTATTCTGCCATTGCTTCTGCTTTTCAGTCTTTGATCCGCCAGCTATTGACGGAGAGCGAGGCTCAGTTAAGTCGATGGAGAAGGGAGCTAGAAAATGCAGTAGGTGTTAATGGCCAAGTGATCATTGATGTGATCCCTGAGGTTGAAAAGATTATTGGTCCCCAAGCCCCTGTTAAGCCACTAGAATCTGTACAGGCCGAGAATCGCTTCAATCAAGTATTTCAGAACTTCATACGAGTGTTTTGTCGCCGTGTCCATCCTCTCGTTCTCTTTTTAGATGATCTGCAATGGGCCGATTTTGGCACTTTGAAATTAATCGAACTCATGGTGACAGATATGCAGGTCGAATCCTTACTTTTACTCGGTGCTTATCGAGATAATGAGGTTGATGATAATCATCCAACTATGCTCATGATCGATCGTCTGCAAAAGCAGGGGGTAGTTGTTAGCCAAATTACATTAATACCGCTGAAATCAAGTGACATTGCCCAACTGCTTGCTGAAACCTTGCATCGCGATCGGTCAGAGGTAGCCCCATTAACTGAACTAGTCTTACAAAAGACCTTGGGTAATCCTTTCTTCATTAATGAACTTTTGGGGACAATTCACCAAGCAAACCTCTTAAAATTTAATCGTGATTATCGGTATTGGGAATGGGATATCGCTGAGATTCAAACTCTAGAAATTACCGATAATGTTGTTGACCTCATGATTGATAAGCTAAGCCTGCTTTCAGAGGAGGGGCAAATTCTTTTACGCTTGAGTGCTTGCATTGGTAATCGTTTCGATCTCAATACCCTATCAGTAATCAGTGAAAAATCTCCCTCAGAAGTTTTTAGAATCCTTCTACCAGCTATACAGCAGGGTTTGGTGCAACCAACCTCAGAGTTAAGAACTACCTCAGAAGAGCCAATTGACTCGGCGCTAGTCATTGAAGACTATCAGTTTCGGCACGACCGTATCCAGCAAGCAGCTTACGCCCTCATTGATTCCGATAGTCGAAAAAATGTGCATCTTCAAATTGGTCGTTTACTTTTCAAGAATTGTGATAAAAACGAGTTGCAGGAAAAGATTTTTACAGTTGTCGATCATTTCAATAAAGGGCTGGTGCTGATAGAAGATGAAGCAGAAAAAATTAACGTGTTGAAGCTCAATTTACATGCAGGGAAAAAAGCAAGGGAAGCCATTGCTTACAAAGCAGCCCGAGAGTATCTCTTGACTGTTAAGCTTGAGTTCCCTGGTGATATTTGGCATAGGCACTATGAAATGGCTCTCGATCTCTACTGGGAGTTGGCAGAAATTGAGTATCTCAATAGGAATTTTCAAGAGTCCCAAAGACTACTTGACTTAGCTATCAAACGAGTGAAATCTCCTCTTGATAGTGTAGATTTTTACTATCTTCGCATTGCTCAGTATACGATGCAAGGCAAGCTGCTAGAAGCACTTGATCTGGGACGAGCTGCACTCAGAGCGCTTGGAGACGATTTGCCAAAGGATAATCTTCAAGAAGTATTTGAAAATGAACTGGCTGAATTTTATAAAAATATAGGAGATCGTTCAGTATCAGAGTTATATGACCATTTTGAGATGAGAAACTTAGAGAAGCAGGCTAGCCACAAGTTGCTATCTCGCTTATTTTCCGTTGCTTATATAATTGACCCATTATTATTTTGTACGATTAGCACCAAAATGGTAAACCTTAGCATCAAGTATGGGAATGATGCAGCCTCTTCACTGGCCTATGGTGGCCTTGGCATAGTTTTTATTTATGCTCTTAAGAATAACCGTTTAGGCTATGAACTTGGATCTCTTGGTATGAGGTTAGTTGACAAGTATCAAGTCTTAGAATTGAAAGGCGGTATATTCACTACAGTTGGTAATATGGTGATGGTCTGGATGGAGCATGTGAGCCATATTGAAAAGGTTAATGATGATGCCTTTGAGGCTAACTTACAGGTTGGGGAGTTACAATTTGCTGGCTATAATCTGATATTCAAGCTGTACACCCTAATGTACCAGGGGAGGAATCTGGATGCATTATTGAAGGAAGTTGAGCGTGGTTTTCGTTTTACCCAAGAAGCTCGAAATGATTGGGCTTTTCGCGGTTTTCTGGCAGCTAAAATAGTGCTTAGAAATCTATTGGGTGGAACTGAGGGGAGATTCTGCTTTGACCTTGAGGAGTTGTCTGAATCAGATTTTGTGGAGGGCTGTCGCCAGAATACTCAATTACTAGGTATATTGACCTTCTACCAGATATTAAAAATTCAAGTACTCTACTTATATGGCCAGCCTGCTCAAGTCAATTTACTAGAGGAGACAGCTACATTTTCTAGATATATTTATTCTAATATATTTATTGCGAAACTTAACTTTTATTCCTCCTTGACCTTAATCCGTCATTATGAAGGTGCTTCTGCTGAAAACCAACAACAATATTGGAAGCAGATAGAAGTTAATCAAAAAGATATGAAGGAATGGGCTGATAACTGCCCGGATAATTTCCTGCATAAGTATCTGCTGGTTGCAGCAGAAGTGGCTCGCGTATCTGGAAACTGGCGAGAGGCTATGGATTTATATGACCATGCTATTGAGTCAGCCAGGAAGTATGAATTTATCCAAAATGAAGCATTGGGGAACGAGCTTGCGGCTAAATTTTGGCTGGAGCTGAATAAAGAGAGTTTTGCTAAGCCTTACATGCGAAGAGCGCGTCAGTGTTATCAGATTTGGGGAGCAAAACGCAAGGTTGAAGATCTAGAAGAAAAGTACCCACAATGGTTTACCTCACAACTCCAAGAATATAAAGATATAACGACGACTATCCCAACAACAACATCTGGTCAGACCGACAAGCTTCTGGATATCGAAACTGTAATTAAAGCATCTGAAACTCTATCTAAGGAAATTGCTCTTGGGAACTTACTTGGCAACCTGATGAAAATTGCTATTGAGAATGCAGGCGCACAAAAGGGTTTCCTGATTTTAGAGACCGAGGGAAATTGGTTCATTGAAGCCGAAGGCAACGTCAATAAAAGCGAGGCAAAATTATTACAATCCATTCCGATCAAAACTCAGGAAGAACAAACAATTCCCTTACTTCCCTCAACTATTGTTAATTATGTCGCTCGTCTCAAACAGAACGTCATCTTAGATGATGCTTGCCATCAAGGAGACTTTACCCAAGATCCTTATATCCTCGCCACCCAAGCCAAATCCATCCTCTGTACCCCTCTAATCCACCAAGGTCAGGTTAGCGGCATTCTCTACCTCGAAAATGACCTCACCACCAACGCTTTTACCAGCGATCGCATTGAACTCCTCAACATCCTCTCCAGCCAAGCCGCGATTTCGATCGAAAACTCCCGCCTCTACCGCACCCTAGAGCAGAAAGTTGAAGAACGCACCAAAGAACTCTCACAAACCCTAGAAATTCTCAAAGCCACCCAAGCGGAACTGCTCTTTGAAAACGAGCTACTCAAAAGTACCGAACAACCCTCGACCTTTGACTATCAAGTCGGCGGTAGCTTGCCTCTCGATTCACCGACTTATGTAGTGCGCTCTGCTGATCGCCATCTTTACAAAGCCCTGAAACTGGGAGAATTTTGTTACATCCTCAATGCCCGACAGATGGGCAAGTCCAGCCTGATGGTGCGGATGATCAATCACCTGCAGCATGAGGGCTATCCTTGTGTTGCCATTGATATGACGATGCTTGGCAGTGAAAATGTGACGCCCCTACAATGGTACAAGGGCTTGGCAGTTAACTTGTGGCAGAGTTTTAATTTGTTGGGCAAGGTTAATTTCAAAGCTTGGTGGAACGAGCACAAAGAGTTGTCCCTAGTGCAGTGCCTGAAGCTATTTATCGAGGAGAATATCCTCGGTCAAGTTGAAGGAGAAAAACTGTTTATTTTTATAGATGAAATTGATTGCGTTTTAGGTTTGAATTTCCCGGTGAATGACTTTTTTGCCCTGATTCGCTCTTTTTATAACCTGCGCAGTACCAACCCAGAATACAAACGCTTAACATTTGCTTTTTTTGGGGTAGCCACTCCTTCAGAGCTGATTACAGATTATCAGAAAACACCCTTTAATATTGGTGTTGGGATTCAACTAGAAGGCTTTAAGGAGCACGAAGCGCAGCCATTGTTGCAGGGAATTTCTGAGAAAGTGAGCAATCCGCAGGTGGTATTGAAGGAAGTGTTATCCTGGACAAACGGTCAACCCTTTTTGACGCAAAAGCTGTGTCGTTTCATTGGCAATACCTCATCAGAGATTCCCACCAATGGCGAAAGGGAATGGATTGAGAAGCTGGTGAAAAGTAGGATTATCGAGCATTGGGAATCCCAGGATGAGCCAGAGCATTTAAAGACGATTCGGAATCGCCTGCTCGAGAGCGAGCAATCTCGGGAGCTACTTACCCTCTATCGACGGATATTGGAGCAAGGGGAGGTAGAAGCTGTGGATAGTCCAGCAGAGAAAGAGTTGCTGTTATCGGGGATAGCGATCGAGCAACAAGGGACTCTGAGAGTCAATAACCGTATTTACTCATCAATCTTCGATCTCAGTTGGGTTAAGTGTAGCCTGACACTCCCCATTGAATTTCGGGGGTTCTCAATCTCCCAGACTCAACTCTCCCGATGAGAGTTCTTCATCTGAGGCGCGAGAACTTTCCTGGCGACTGTCTCTGAGGGACAAGAAATAATCTTGCACCTGAATTGGGACTCGCCCAATCGCTTGACAGTTGTTGTAGTTTTCAGATGACCTTGACCACTCCGCCAGCAAGACTAGCTCCAGACTTGACCAATACTTTTCAGCATCGATGAGTGACAAGACAACGCCATCTTCTACAAACTTTGCTAGATATGCACTAAGTAGATCGCGTTGCATAATACGTCCACATTCCGGGCATTCATGAACCCTTTCTCTTAGGCTCTTTTTCTCTCTATGTCCACAGATACAATGCTGCGACAGTGCAGTATCCCAAGTCGATATGAGTTCCACTTCCCCGTCAGCACTTTCAGCCTTACTCGTTAGGATCTCTTTGAAACTTCCAGGGGCTTTACTTTTAATTCTTTTCCCCCATAATTTCTGCCATCCCTTGAGACTTATATCCTCCATACGGATATGCCTACCGATTGACAGAATCTGATTAGCTAGATGACCATGAGATGATTTACGAGATGTAGCTTTCTTTCGTTCAATCTCGGCTAACTTAGCTCTAGTACGTTCATATTTCTTAGTTCTGTTCCATTTTTGACCTTTTTTCTTTTTCTTATTTTTCCCTTTTTTCTTGACATTTTTACGTCCCCGCTTTCCATAAAAGTTGGGTTCATAGTTATCGGGATTATTAGCCCTACGGGAACGATCTAACTTTCGTTGCAAACGTTTTATTTCTTTTTCATGTCCATCTACACTTGGGCAAAACTCCTCTAGCAGAGCAGTATCATCGCCCACTACAGCTACTATAGACAGATTAATATCTATTCCTATCTTTTGATTGCCAATGGTTCGATTAGGCTTCTGATAGGGCAATCCCTCATTAATCAGTTGCAAGAAATATCTAGCCTTGCCGTTCAGTATCCGCTTGACAATCCGACAGTACTTAATGGGGCTATTTAATCCATGACGGATGACAGGATCTACTACATCGCCGTTGGCATCCCGCTTAACTTTAATACGCAGAGTTAGTCGATCGTAGTCGATGCTCTAAAGAGACGGGGCTTTCAACTGCGTGTGTTTTAGGTAAGCTTTTCAGGCAGCAATGTTAATAATTATTAACATTTATTCAGCCTACTCAGCTCGGCGATCGCCCGATTGAACCAGATATGGTTTGTTCTCTTGCATCATAACGGGAGGTTGGGTGCGATCGCTCGACTATTATCGGAAATGACTAACGACAAACCGCGCTTCGTAATCCGCAGAATTAATGCTCGGCTTTCACAATCCAAAATCCAAAATCCAAAATGTTGAGAGTAGCCATATTTTCACCTTCCTATTGCTGATTCTGGAAATACTGCCGATACAACTGACAACTAAGTGTTGCTTTATTTTCATATAACTTAATCAGCCCTATACTGCTTAACTTGTAAGCCACGATCGGTTCTAATTGCACAGGTTCAGTGGCACTCATGACGGTATCAAAAGCGATCGCCAATTCAGGCTGCTCTTGCAAAGTTACCAGATGACGCTGTAAGTGATGATCGTAAATTCCGGTAGATGTGGGGGCAGTTTGCAGCAGTTGCACCACTGTTATCTTCCCACGACTGAGATGATAGATTGCTATGTGTACCAGTGCAGGATGTCCTCCGACCATGCCCATCAATGTTTTCGCTTCCTCACCATCTGTCCAGTCAAGTCCGTAACGTTGGGCTAACTGCTGCACCTGATCCAGATTGAAGCCGCTTAACTGAATCGGTAGCCCCACATTGAAAGGAGACTGCTTAAGCTGAAGGGGAACATAAATTTCAGTCGAGTGAACCACAATCAGGCGCAGCTTTTGCCAGATGGCTAGTCTTTTGGCTTCTTCGTACCACGAGCGCAACAGTGGTAAAACATCTTTTGCCACTTGAGGATGCTCAAAAATCTGGTTGACCTGATCCAATGCCAAGACCACAGGAGAATCAATTTGCTCTAACAGATAGCCTCGGAAGTAGAGGGTACAACTGATTTTGCTGCCAATATCTTCATCCCAATAGTCATCTAGTTTCGGTTCTAGCTGAAGCTGATAGGTGACATTGGCACACAGCCAACGCAAAAATCGATTCAGATCGTTCAAAATAGCCTCGTCAATTTGCTCCAGGTTCAGGCTAACTGTAGAATAGCCTTGGCGGTTGGCATAGTCCATAATCCTGAGCAGCAGTGAAGTTTTGCCCATTTCCCTAGCAGCTTTAATGCGTACTAAAGCACCTGGTTTCCTGATTTCTTCACAAATCTGTGCTTCAATGGGAGGGCGTTCAATGTAAAAAGGGGAGTCGAGAGGGACTGCGCCATTGGGGTAGCGAAAAGACTTATCCTGATTGGGATCAGCAGAAAAACCTTTAGGATCTTGTCTCAGGAGCGTTGTCTCCGATGTTGCTTGTGCTGCGACATAGGATTCCAGCAGTGCCCGACAGTTTTTCTTGGTAACACGCTTACCGATAAGCTTAGAGAGTCGTCTGCATAACTCCGGGGCGACGACATTAGTAAAGTAGCCGGGGCTATAGCCCTCCTGTTTAGCAATTTCGTTATAGGTCTGATATTGCCAGATGCCCCGCAGAATGAGTATTTCTGTGGAATTGAGAGGACGCTCTTGGAAGGCGAGCAGCTTGCGGTTAACAATCTCAAGAAGAGAATCGAGGTTCATAGATGCTACAGGCTCTTCTTCTGCCTGTGAGTTGACTTAGTTAATGCTTTTAATTAAAGTAGAAATACTTAAGTAATGATACTTAAAAAGATTTGGAGAAATCTTCCTTTTTATACTAATATTATCTTACACATTGCAGCATAAAATGTGGGTTTTGACTCACTTTCGGCACTTCACAATGTAATACGATGGATTTTAGATTTTGGCTCGTTCCCAGGCGACCGTCTGGGAACGCGGATTTTGGAAATACAAGTAGAAATACTTAAGTAATGATACTTAAGACTTTTTAAGTTCCTAAACTTCGGTTTTTATTACCCAAACAGTGACTCAACTGGAGATAATATTTTTAATTGTAATATATGTGTTTTATTAGTTTAGTTATAACATTTTATATGGGATTTTTGTGAGATTTATGTGTTGATAAATTAAAGAATTAAAGATAAGATTTGTTTTAGAGAAAATCGAAAATATAAGTGGAAATGCCAATTAGGTGTCAATCCCCCAACAAATTTTTCCCAAGTTCAGAGCATTGAGGTAAAAGTCGGGGGCAAATATTCCCAAGTTACTCTCGTAATTTAAAAGTAACATTGACTTGTTGAAGGTGCTGATTATCTTGGCGTTGTTTAGAGTTCAGGTAACAATCTCTCAGTTACTGTTATTCTAGCGCTTACTTCATATAATCTAAACTCAACTGGAGACATTGATATAAAAGTTACTACTTGTCGCCTGTATCATGCATTGTGAGGGGTCTTATATCGAAGTTAGGAGCTATTAGAGAAGGGGGATAAATGCAGGGTAAATGGAAAAAAATACTCTTTAAAACAGTAGTGTGGTTAGCGGCAGAGATTTTACTCAACTTTCTAGGAATCGATGACCTAGCAGACTACAGTGAGTTTATTTTTGAGAGAAATTTAGTATTGCTTAAAGGCTAATACTTGGAAGAAATTGAAAGCATTGAAGAAATAGCCGAGAAAAATAAGGAGGCAGTTGCCTCTAGTTCCGACTCTCCTGAGTCAGTCATTCTACGTCGTGAGATGAAAAGGCACATACATCGCGCAATTGAAGCCCTGCTGCCAGACTGCGCACTCCTTTTATCCTTCGTTTCTACCAAGAAATGTCTTACCAAGACATCGCCAAACAACTCGCCCTCTCCAACGACAACATTCGTAAAAGGCTCCAACAGGCGCGAGAAATTCTGCAAAAGCACTTGAACAACTATCTTTCAGGATTAAATGACTTTGAAGTGGAGGAGCCTAAATTCGATGAACCGACGACATCCGACTTTCCAGAATCGATGAGTGTCGATCGCACTGTAGAAAAAATCAATTATTGGATAACAGCGACATGTCTAAAAACACTACCACTGAGAGTGCCTTGTCCTTGACCCGCAATCTTGCGACTCGGCACCATGTGACTGGATTGATTAAAGTCAGTATGGGTGGCCTTCACACAGCAGCCAGGGAGTTTGAGTCAGCAGCCACCCTAGAACCAGACAACGCAGCTCACTGGCATGCTCTGGCACAGTTTCACCTAAGTATAGAGGCTCCTGTTGCTGCCCTGCAAGCCTTCGATGCAGTCTTGGCACTCAACTCAGATGACATTGTAGCCTTGAGCCAAAGTTATGACGCTCTCATAGGAGTAGGTAAATTTCAGGAAGCGCGACAGCGCTTGATTAGAGCGCGAGAATTAGCCCCCCATGATTTCCTGACTCTCAAACGGCTAGCAGATTATCGTTGCAGCCTGAGATTAGTCACGGGTGAGGAGGGCAAGCAGACTAGGCAGCTAATTCGAGCTGCGCTGCAACTGGTTCCCGAGGCTGCTGATGCCCAGGAATCCCTAGCCTACTACCACATTTTCCGAGGTGAGTGGGCAAAAGGGGTAGCCGTGTTGCAGGAGTTCACTAAACAGCATCCGAACAGTCCCACCGGCTGGTATCACTACGCCAGGTGTCTCTTTCACACTGGTCTTTCCCACATTGCTGCAGAGGCGATTCTGAAGGCATATGCACTGTACAAGAAGGATTGCGAAATCTATCGGGCACTGTGCGAGATTTTGCCGGCTGCGGGGAGACAGTCAGAACTACAACCCCTTATGGAAGAAATGCTTCTGTGCTTTTCTGAGCGATGGAGTGTTTGGGCAACAGTAGGACAGGTGCTGGTGGAAAGCTTCAAGGATATAGAGCAAGGGTGTACTATCTCTGAGCAGGCGACGCAAATTCAGCCCCGGCTAGCCGATCCTTGGTTCCGTCACGGTCGCGTACTGGCTCTAGCCGGGAGACACCGGGAGGCAGTAGAAGCCCTAGAGCAAGGATGGAGGTGGTTACCCAAAGAGGGAAGTTCCCTGCAATCGGTGCCCGCTGCTGTGTGGCTGGGGGAGAGTTATCAGGCTCTTGGTGATGATGCAAACAGTCGGGGCTGGTGGGAGGAAGCTTCTGGGCGCGCCAAAGAACTGATGGACTTCAACCCCGGCACTGCCTATTACTGGCAAGGCAGAGCGTTGGAGGCGTTGAAGGATGTGAAGGGTGCACGGCAGATTTACCGAACTGCCCTTCGCCAGCATTTGCTCTACCCTGCCCACCGGGAGGTCTATGAAGCTCTGAAACGCTTGCAAATCCTTGCTCGAAGATATAGCAACCAACAAGTGTAATACCAAAAAATATGACTAACAAATAAAGTCGAGGGGGACTTATGAAGAGCTTCCACTGGAAAACTTTTTTGAAAAAACATCCGTTTTTCTCTCGCCTTAGTGAACAAAGGATTGAGTTGCTTCTCAAAGACGAGGTATCTAAACAACGGGACTACCCTGAAAACACCTATATTATTAGAGAAGGAGAGCCCGGGAAATCATGCTTCCTAATCGGAGAGGGAGCAGCAAGAGTTACTGTGGTCAACTCAGAGGGCAATGAAATGACTATCGCTACTCTTTCTGAAGATGAGTTTTTTGGCGAGATGACACTTCTCGCTCAAAGTTGTCCACAACCTAGATCAGCATCAGTGATTGCCATCAAAAATTGTACATTGTTAGAGCTCGAGGGACAGGAATTTGTCAAACTTATCAAGGAGAATTCTGCTCTGGCATTTAATGTCCTCTTAAAAATGAGTGAAAGATTGAGATATTTAGATCGACTTAGAATGACTAAAGCGACGCTTAGGATGAGCATTCTGCTGATTGCTAAAACGCTCCTCAGTCGGTACAAAATTACTCAGAAATTAGGCAGCGGTGGCTTTGGAGACACCTACCTGGCTATTGACATGGCTTTACCAGGTCATCCCCCCTGTATAGTCAAAAATCTAAAACCAAAAGACCCCAATCCCGCCGCTTTCCCCATTGCCAAAAAACTATTTGAGAGAGAAGCAGAGTTTCTCTATCGCCTCGGTAAGCATGACCAGATTCCTACTCTTTATGCTCACTTCTGTGAAGGTGGTGAATTCTATCTGGTAGAAGAATTTGTTGATGGTCATGAGTTGAGTAAAGAAATCACTACTGGTAAGCAGTTGAGTGAGGGGAAAACTGTCAAGCTTTTGCAAGAAATCTTAGAAATTTTGGCATTAGTTCATCAACACAATCTCATACATCGGGATATCAAACCGCAGAACATTATTCGACGAAAACAGGATGGGAAATTAGTGTTGATTGACTTTGGGGCAGTCAAAGAAATCAGTGCTTTGACGGTTAATTCTCAAGGGCAAACAAGTTTAACTGTTGGGATTGGTTCTCCTGGCTATATGCCTTCTGAACAAGCCTCCGGGAAACCCAAGCTAGCCAGTGATGTCTATGCAGTGGGGATGATAGGTATCCAGGCTCTCACTAGAGTAACACCCGACCAACTAAAAGAAGACCCCGATACTGGTGAAATCATCTGGCGTAATCTGGTACAGGTGAATGATAGGCTAGCAGATGTTTTAAGTAAAATGGTGCGTGACCACTTTAGCTTGCGCTACAAGAACGCATCTGAGGCTTTAAATGAGCTTATTTCTACTGTAGTTTCCCCAAAGCGGACACCTCCACTGTCTACTTTTCCTTCCCCTACATTGTCGCAGATGCAACAGCGATCGCCTTCTCATAACCCCACTACTCAATTATCCCTCAAGCCTGTTAAGTTATTGCCTTGGGCGGTTCTAGTTGGATTAGCAGTAGCAGCAATCACTGGGATCGCAGTCATAAATAAATCTCCATCGACAACATCACAGCCAAAAATTAGTTCACCTACTGATACACCTGAACCTACATTTTCATCACGTCCGACACCAAGCCCCATCCCCAATCCCATTCCGACTAACCTAACTGTGATTGCAGCAGCACCTCAAGGAGATAAAGAGCCAATGTACACTCGACTAGAGCGATTCTTAAGAGCAGGGGAATGGTGGAAAGCAGACTCCCAGACGAGCCACTTGGTTGAGCAAGTTGGAGAAGTAGGTAGAGATAATTCCGATTTTGTCGATGGACTTAGTAAATCAGAAATAGAAAATTTGTCTTGCTCAGACTTGCGCACTATCAACTCATTGTGGTTAAAATTTAGTAATGGTAAGTTCGGCTTCTCTGTCCAAAAGGATATTTGGATTGAGGTAGGTGGCTCGTCGGGAGAGTATGATAAAGATATCTACAAAAAGTTCGGCGATCGCAATGGATGGCGCAAAGAAGGAACGTGGTTAACGTACGATGAACTAACCTTTAATACCAATGCCCCCCGTGGGCATCTCCCCAGGGGGGGGAAGGTGGGGGGTGGGAGGTGGTTTAGGGGGGAGTGTTGCAGGGAAGGCGATGTTTGGTGGTGGTGGTATCTCTTCTCTCGCACAAAGACTTGTAACTTGTAGTGCGATTCGTTGACTATAAATCAGCAAAACCCCTTACTGGGTATTGGTTTGAGGGATTAGTCGTCTGGTGAAAGAACTTTAGAGCTACAGAGGCTTAGCGCCTAAAACACGCTCTCCGAGGGGAGTCTACCTGCTTGGTACGGCTTTCGTAGTGGAAATTAGCCAACTGTAAATTTAAGAGGGAAATATGCAAGCAAACAAACAGTTTGACACTATTATTCTCGGGTCAGGAATCTCAGGGACAGCCTTGGCCAGCATCCTTGCCAACCATGGTTTTAGCGTACTGCTACTGGAGAAAGGCACTCATCCTCGCTTTGCGATCGGCGAAGCCATGCTACCAGAAAGTTCAATGTGGATGTGGATTGTCGGGGAACGTTTTGGTGTTCCAGAACTCAAGAATCTAAGCAATGTAAAGACAGTTCGCCAGCATGTGTCATCATCCTGCGGCGTAAAGCGTTTACTTGGGTTTCTTTACCACAAGGAAGGTGAGAAACCTAGAACGCTTTACCCATGTAGACAGGTTACAAGCAGCACGGCTCGATCTCAACGACCAGATACTCTACAATACCTATCGCTCGATGTCACACTTTGAGCTGTGGAATACTATGACTCAACTCTGGCTAGCCTACATAATTCTCAATGATGTTCACCTGATGCGTAGTTGCCTGAGATATATATCGAGTGGTGATCTATCGTTCTTTGTAGATCTTGATCAAGAAGAACCATTTCCCGGAGGGGAAGCACCTTTCGCTGAATGCTCCAAGGCTGTTATTGACGGTTATGAGGCTCTTCTAGATAAGGTTGATGCCGGAGAACTTTCCCCAGAAGAAGCTGCTAATCAGATGCTATAGCGCGTAGCGCTATATTACCCAAGCAGTGACAGAAGGAGATGATTTTTTTGTATTATAGATGTTTTATGATTTGTATTGATCAAGGAAAGACAGGGCTTGTAAGTTTGTAACAAAAACTTTACACACAGCCTCTAAGATAAGCCCGAACGAACGATTTTCAGAGGTTTCAAAGCTTTTAGGGGGTGGGGAGTCAGTCCTTGGGAGTCTCCAAATTGAGTAAGTTAAGAATTTCTGACTTCCTACCTCGTCGGGACACATACCCCCAAGCCCTTACCAGATAAAGGTTTTACTTTAACTTAATGTCATTGCTCCTTAAGTTCTTTCTTAAGATCCTAAACTTTGGTTGTTCAGACGAAGTTGAAAGAATAAATTGGTATCAGCTAGCAACATTAATGGAACTCTAATCCTCCAGCAGACCCAGAAAGCCTGAACCAGTTGTCAAAAGTCGAACTGGTAAGGATGATCCTGGCTCAACAAAAAGTTATAGAGCAACTCTAGCAGAAAAAGGTCATCGCGATTCGGGTCCTTCCCTTATTCCCACATCCAACACCTGAATCCTTACCATTGAAGAGAGGAAACTATGTTCAATTTAATGTCAGATTACAATAAACAGCAAACTCACATAAACCAGCCTGGGTTGAGACGGCCGTTGTCTCTTTCCTCTGCTGAAACATTTCCCATAGGGGTTTCACACTTTATAAGGCAGCAGGAACCATTATGCTCTTCTGGACATTCCTATTTCAAGTTACTTTTCGTTGGGGAAGGAAAGGGGTCTTACCAGATAGGGCATCGTAAAATTCCAGCTCAGAGTGGGGATCTTTTTCTGATTGCACCTGGAGAGGTCAACGACTTCAGTGGGCTAGCGACGACCTGGAATTGGATCGTTATTTTTGAAGCTGATACCATTGTTCCATGTCTGACAGATACGGATATTTTCGGTCTGCTACCCCACGAATTTCTATTACTATCATTTCTACAGATTAAGAATGGTGAGATAAGGTGTTTCAACATTGCTCCTGTAGATATTCCACGATGGCTAACTCGACTACAACAGATAGAGAGGGAAATACACCATAAGCCGACCAGCTTGACGAAAACGGCAAGAACACTCCTGATTCAACTACTTATTGATACGGTTAGACTGATAGCTCCCCAGTTGTCCAAAAATCCACTCCATTCCCATCCTCTGCTGCCTAGTGTTTTCGATTTTATACAACAGAATTATAATCGTCAGATTAGCCTCTGTGATGTGGCTAAGGCAGTTGAGCGCTCTTCTGCCTATCTCACCGACTTGGTGCGGCGAAAGACTGGACGTACAGTACTCAATTGGATTATCGAATACCGAATGGCAGCAGCGCGGCGCTTGCTCTTGAGGACTACCTGCTCAGTGGAGTCCATTTCTCAAGACCTTGGCTATCTGGATAAGAGTCATTTTCTTCGGCAATTTCGAC
>JBFRWF010000368.1:0-8786 GCA_051439465.1 Xenococcaceae cyanobacterium
GTGAGGAGTGGGAGAGTGGGGGAGTGGGAGAGGGGGAGAGAGGGAGAGAAATATTTCCAATGAGTCGTAAGCCAATTAAAACTCACCAAGACAGCGATAAATCTTTCACCCCCTCACCCGGTCACCCCCTCACCCCCTCATCCGGTAGTCCTGTCAGGGGTTGACCTTAACTTCATGGCATTCGCCCAAGGAAGAGTCATTGGCTAAAAGGGGGGGAAGAGGGCGCGATGCCATGCCCTCTTCCTCGGGTGTGGTCAAAACCTGTTGGTGATAATGCTCCTAGTCGAGTGGTCGAGTGGTCGAGTGGTCCAAATCGCCCCGTTGCCCCCTCACCCCTGATGTCCTTACCAACTACTTATGACTACACCCGTTCCCGATCACCCGCTCCCCCCCCTGAACGGTTACTTTTGTCCAAAGTCCAATATGGTATGAAAGAAAACGCTATTTTCCTCTCTTCTGCCATGTCTAAAGGGTTTGCACCTGTTTCAACCACCACTCAATGTCCTACTCCCCCTACTGCTCCAGCAGTTGATGCTCAAGAGATTCAATTCATTATGGCTATCCTACTTTGAAGACTTAGCTGATCCTCGTAGCGCAAAAGGTCGGCTTCATCCCTTTTTGAGTGTGGTCATGATTGCCATCTTAGCCACCATTGGTGGGGCCACAGGATGGGAGGATATTGAACTATATGCCGAGCGGGCATGCTCAATGGCTCGGGACATTTCTAGCTCTGCCCCATGGTATTCCCCATGCCGATTGCTACCGTCGTGTATTTGCTCGGATTGAACCAGATGCCTTACACCGTTGCTTCCAACGTTGGGTTATGGAGATATTGAAAGACACAGGGGGTCAAGTGATTCCGATTGATGGCAAAACCATGCGCGGCTCCTATGACCGGATATCGAAGCAATCCGCCTTACATGTGGTGAGTGCCTGGGCCAGTAATCATCGTCTGATGCTAGGGCAGATGAAGGTGGACAGTAAGAGCAATGAAATTAAGGCGATTCCGGCGTTACTGGAATTGCTCGATATTAGTGGCTGTATTATCACCATTGATGCCATGGGCACTCAAACTGACATTGCGGCTCAGATTATCACCCAGGGCGCCGACTACGTTCTGTGCCTCAAAGGGAACCATCCCACAATCTATCAGCAGGTGAAAGAGACCTTTGAGCAGGCTATCGAGACCAACTTCTTCGGGCTTGAATTTGACCATGAGCAGCGGGTTGAAGCTGGCCATCATCGACGGGAGTAAGGTAAGCTCTGGGTGATGCCGATCGCTCAGTTGGGCGGGTTATATCAGCAGGAACAGTGGGCTGGACTCCAATCGGTGGTAATGGTCTATCGCCAACGCTTTCTCTGGAATGGGCTAACCGAAGAAACCCAGTTTTTCTTGAGTTCCCTGCCGTGTAATGCACAACGCATTGGTCGAGCGATTCGATTGCATTGGGGGATTGAAAATCAACTTCATTGGGTTCTGGATGTGACCTTCGGTGAAGATAATTCCCGTATTCGCCAAGGGCACGCTCCTGAAAATTTCACTCTCCTACGGCGACTGGCCATAAGTGCGTTGAATCAGGAAAGCTCATCGAAACGCAGTGTACGTCAAAAGGCCAAATTAGCGGCGATGAACCCGGACTACATGATGAAAGTACTTGCCAGTGTTGCCGCCTCTTAGCATATTATGGCTCTTTTCTTCTTGCGCTTACCCTGAGTCGGTTGGCGGCAATAGAGAAGGCATTGCCTGGGTTTCGATAGGCGTCTAAAGTTTGTGTGTTCTCTGTGATGTAGAAATAATTGCCATGACTAATGCCGACAAAAATTCCTCCTTGACTGCCCTCTAGCTTTTCTGGAGAAAGTCCGGCATTCTCCAGCGCTTCCCAGCTCACTTCTAGCAGCAATCTTTGTTGCGGATCCATACTGACAGCTTCACGGGGAGAAATCTCAAAAACTCTTTTCTAGGGAAAGATAACGGTATTAGGCACGCAAAAGCTTGTGATTGCTGGTTTTTGTACTTCAACCCAGCCTACGAGATCGGTGATCGGACAAAGTCTGCCACTACGCGATCGCACTAATTAACTTTGGGTAAGGCTGAGATATTTACCAGACCACCTTGTATAGCATCTATTTTTAGTCGATACCCACGCAGTAAACTCATTCCGACTAAAGGGTCTGTTTCTGCCGCGTTGATCTCGATTTCTCGGTATTGACCATCCCAAATCACCATTGCATCATAAATATCAAACAAGGTTTCACTACCATCCCCTAGCGTTCCTCGATCACAGTAACTCCAAAGCAGATCAAGTTCAGCAATGATGGCTGTCGGTAGACTCAAAAATCCTGTGAATCCAGTATCGATGACAGCATTAATGGATTTGAGTTTACTCCCGTTTTTGACAACAACAGAAATCACAGCTTCACAATTTTCATTGACGTATCCTTGCATCATGGATTGTCTTTCAAGCTCCTCGAACCGAACCGATGAACGGCACGATATCCGATTCGGACAACCCAAGGTTGGGCATCTGGAACGCGCATTCTCAGTTGTCGCGTGGCAGTCATTGTGTCTTCAGCCACTTCAAAAGCTCCGGTTTCAATATCAATCGCCAAAATTTTACCATAATTGTCTGCTTCAACTTGGGGGCGCACCTGAGAATCATAAATTTCATCGCCACGGCGGGCGAACTCTTCCTTGCTATATCGGGGTCGTCGGACTGCCATAAAATTGATTTTGCTTGAGCTTACATCTCTATTTTAGCTTGTGTGATCTCCTCCTTGAAAGTAGTGATGGGATATTTGATGTGCCCCACCACAATACCAAAACCCTTTTTCTGCGAAATATAACGGTTGAACTCACCCGCCGTTGACAATGTACCGAAACTTTCCATTTAACCTGACTTGATATAAGAGCACATTTAACTATTGACATCGTGGAAGGAAGCACCGACATAGCGAACCAAACCCATTTTCTTGAGTTGTTCAGAAGTGCCAAACATCCTTTCGATAGTGCGTTGATAGACACTATTTATCGGAGGAGCGTCAACAGAACCCGAAACATCACATCGGGATACAATAGGGTTAATGGTTCTTCCATCATATTCGCCACTTTAAGAAAGCGCTTAAGTACCAATGGACTAGTGGCACAAAGTTCTCCAACTTTTTGCTTATAAATGCGTAATAGGCGTTTCACAAGCGAGCCAGAGCGGGCGCTACTTAAAAACATAATATCTTCACTGGTTGTTATTTTGAATACCGTGTCAATAAGTGAGCTAACAGATTTAAAAAAATACGTCGGTGGCTGAGAATTTCTGTCGAACTAGGAGTCATAAATGGAACACATTTATATTGTTTTTATGACTAAATTATAGCAAGTTTTAGAACTTTTTTCTTCTTCGGATTTCTACTCAAGCGTTTAATTGGCGTAAAAAATACGCCAATTAATTGGCTCTTTTTCCCCAGTCTCATTGATTATGATGTTTTGGCTCACTTTAACAACACACTGTCGTTTTCGAGCTGAAGCGCTGCCGAAGGCACTCGCTCTGCGAGACCGCCAGGGTCAAAACCAGATGATGTAAGGCTTCCAGAGTTGGCGATCGCCCCCTTTGTGAGAAATGCGGGTAAAGCATTTGACTACTTTGGCATTGGGAGCAACCTTGGCGATCTCCTCAGCAGCAGAGGTGGTGGTGCCAATTGCTAGTCCTGCCAGACCTGGCAGCAAGGGATTGGTACAGTCTACCAGAACCTTACCAGAGAGGTCTTCCATTGCTTTGACCACCTCCAGGGTCACATCCGGGGGGAGTAGTCAGCACAATGACCTCGGCTCCTACGACGGCAGCGTTATTGCTGCCTGCCTGAACACTTCCGCCAATTTCAGCTAGCAGGGCCTTGACTTTGACTGCTTTTGGGTCTTTTACTCCATAGAAAATTTCATGTCCTTTCCTGGCTCAGATCTTACCCAGACCTGAGCCCATGCTGCCTGCACCGATGATTGCTAGTTTCACGGAATGTAGTCTCCAATGACTGAGTTAATCATAGCCGCTCGTGTCGTTTTTCCGCCCGATATAAATACCGTTCATGTTATCTCAAGTAGAGAGATAACATGAACTTCGGGGCTACCAAACTCCTGTTTTATTATGGGTGTAACATTGAAGAATAAGCTGAAGAAAACCAGTTTGACAAGGCACGAATAATATATCGTCGGGCTACCAACTTAAGCTGGAACAATTGTGGGGACTGGGGACTGGGGGCTGGGGACTGGGAAAGACTCTAATCACCAATCCCTGGGATGCTCGAAATCAAAGATTTCTGCGCGTCAGATCACCAATCCCAAAACTGTCCCGCTTTAAACTGGTACCCTATCTTCGGTTAACACTCCTACCCTTACCTTCCAAAGATGTCAGCAAAAATTACCCTCACTGTCACTAAAGGAAGCCTCCAAGGTCAAAAATTTGTCTGTGAGGAACACACTATCTGCATCATCGGTCGCGCCTACGACTGCAATCCCCAGCTACCCGATGACGAAGAATATCGCACCATCTCCCGCTATCACTGCCTCCTCGACATCAACCCCCCCAACATCTGCGTGCGCGACTTCGGCAGTAAAAACGGCACCTATGTCAACGGCAAAAAAATCGGACAGCGTCAACCCTACCAAACCCCAGAAGAAGCTACTCAGATAAACTTTCCAGTATATGACTTACAGGAAGGCGATTTCATCGGGCTAGGTAACATTGTGTTTCGAGTCGGCATCGAGGTTGACAGGGAGTTAGCATCAACTCCAAAGGGTGCCCAGATGCAGGTTTATTCTGCCACCATTTCCCCTAAAGAGCCAAACCTCTTGGAAATTATCACCTACAACCTAAAGCAACCAGCAGCTGATAACAATTTTGTGGCGATTCAAGGCTATAAGATTGTCAGAAGTCTAGCTAAGGGAGGATTCGGTGAAGTTTATTTAGGTCTCAACAAGCAGACAGGTGAGTTGGTGGTGCTCAAAGTGATGCTACCCAAAGTTGCGGCTAATCTCCACAACACAGGAAGGTTTCTACACCAGATGGCGATCGCCAAAGCCTTGCAGCATCGCAATGTAGTCCAACTGCTGGATTATGGCTACTCTGATGGCACTTTCTTTTTCACCCTGGAATATTGTGAAGGCGGCAGGGTGGCGGATTTAATGCAGCAACGGGGTGGACGCTTGTCTATTGATGAAGCGGTGCCGATTATTCTCCAAACCCTAGATGCCTTGGAATACATCCACAACGCCGAGATTCCCTATGTCAAACAAGATGATGGCAGTTTTGGTAAGGGGCGAGGTTTAGTACACTGTGACATAAAACCGAGTAACATCTTCCTTACCCAAATAGGTGGCGATCGCATTGCTAAAGTTGGTAGCATCGCCAAGATTAGTGAGTGTGGGTTATCCAAGGCATTTGATCGAGCGGGTTTAAGCAGTCAAACCATGACCGATATCAGTGCAGACACACCCGTTTTTATGCCTCGACAGCAGGTGATTAATTTCAAGTATGCCAAGCCAGAGGTGGATGTCTGGGCAACGGCTGCCTCTCTTTACAATATGCTCACTGGCGCATACCCCCGTGACTTCCGAGGCAGAGATCCTTTTCTGCTGACGTTGCTAACCGACACCGTGCCGATTCGCCAGCGGGATGCCTCAATTCCGAAACCACTGGCGGAGGTGATTGATCTAGCACTGGTTGATAATCCAGAAATTTATTTCAAAAGTGCTGCCTCCTTCAAGCAGGCGATGGAAAGTGTACTTTAGCTTGATTCGCGAGAATCCCCTGCCTTTAGGCATGGGGAGTCTCAACAGCTAAGTATTCGATACGAAGCTTTTTCACCGAATCGTTATCGCCATCGAAGAATGTATCCCGACGAATTTCTTTTAATCCCAATTCCTGAAACTGAGCGAGTTCGAAGTCTGACAGTGGCCAGGGGGGACCATCGGGTTCTGCTTCGGTCTCGCGAACGCGAGTAATCACCAATAGTGTTCCTCCGACTGCTACTAATTGCCCTATGGATTTGATCGCTTTTGGTCGTACACTCAAGGGCAAGGCTTGGATATTGCGTGATTCAAAAACAAAATCGAAGGCGCGATGCCATGATGGATCTAAGGCAAACAAATCGGCGACAAGGTAGGTAACTGAGGAATCGGGGAATCGTTTCTGACACCAGGCGATCGCTGTGGGTGAAATATCAAATGCAGTCACCTTGAAACCCCACTGAGCCAAAGCTTCGGCATCATCCCCCAGTCCACATCCGATTACGAGGGCAGAGGGAGCATCACCGGAGACTGTATAACAGTCTAGCCAATCTTGTAAATAGGGATGGATAGACAAACGCGCCCACGGCACTTGCTCTGCATTGTCATTAGCTTCAGTATATAAGACTTCAAACCATCCAGACGGATCGGATTGGCGCAAAGATTCAGCCGCCAACAACTTGACCTTTCGCTGTATCGCCTCTGGTTGTTGCTCATACATAGATCAAAGTAAACATGAAAGTGAGTAGACGGAAATAAAGTAGGCTATGTGAAGAAATTTTAAGAGAAAGGCGATCGCCTGAAGAAGCCAATTCACTATATTCCCAGTGCACCACGACAGAAATAACCCACCAGTCGAGAAGTAGTCAAAAGCCTTAAGAGTAAACATTTTTGATTTTTGCGCCCAGCCGACAACGTCGACGCTAGGCGCACTTTTGCGGCCAGCGACCAGCGTCGTCGCTGGCCGCACTTTTGACTGACCCTTGCGGTACTAGTCCTTGTAGCGCCCATAAATCATGACCATCTCCTTGAGGCGGTTGCTGTACTCCTCAGTCAGGGCTTCACCCCGGTAGCGCCAGAGCCAGTTGCCCTCATTAGTGCTAGGGGTATTCATGCGGGCATTAGAGCCCAGACTGAAAACATCCTGGATGGGAATAATCGCCTGATTGGAAACAGAACTGAGAACCAGGCGGATCATCTCCCAGGCAATCCCGTGGGGACCAGGGCTGCCGAGGTACTTGTTCAGGCGATCGCGTTCATAATCAGTAGCGTTTTCATAGTACCAGCCAATTGTCGTGTTATTGTCGTGGGTTCCGGTATAAATCACGCTGTTGGTATTAGCGTTAAATGGCAAGTAGGGATTTGTGCCATCACCATCAAAAGCAAAGTGCAGGATCTTCATCCCTGGAAACTCGAAATGATCTCTCATGTCCAGTACCGCCTGATTGATATCACCCAGGTCTTCTGCTATGATCGGCAATCTCCCTAGCTCCTCACGAATAGTCTCAAACAGAGCATAACCCGGTGCCGGAACCCATTGACCATTGATTGCCGTCTGTTCACCTGCAGGTACAGACCAGAAGGACTCCAATCCCCGGAAGTGATCGATGCGGATCATGTCTACATGATCCAGTATTTCCCGGATGCGCCTCACCCACCAGTCAAAGCGAGTCGATTCCAGGTACTCCCAGTTGTAGATAGGGTTACCCCAGAGCTGACCAGTCGCCGAGAAATAATCCGGCGGTACACCCGCCACTTCAGTAGGCTCCCCCGTTTCAGGATCCAGCTTAAATATCTCTGGATTCGCCCAGACATCAGCGCTATTGTGGGCAACATAGATGGGAATATCCCCAATAATCTGAATATTTCGGTCGTTGGCATAGCGTTTGAGCTCAGACCACTGCCGGAAAAACTCAAACTGCAAGAACTTGTGAAAAAAGATCTCATCGGTCAAATCGCGACGATACTGCTCCAGCGCCTCTGGCTTGCGGTTACGCAGTTCCCTAGGCCAGGCAGTCCAGCTTGCTCCTTCCCGAGCATCCAGTATAGCCATGAAAAGAGCGTAGTCCTCTAGCCAACTAGCTTTATCCCGGCAGAAGTCCTCAAACTCCTTCTCCTGAGTCGGACTAGTTTTCTGAGCAAAGTTCTGGCAAGCTTTCCGCAAGCGGGGCATCTTCCAGGCAATAACCCTGTCAAAGTCCACATTGTCTAACGGAAAGTCTGGCACCTCGCGCAGATCCTCTTCACTCAAGAGACCATTCTCTTTGAGCAAATCGGGGCTGATCAGCAAGGGGTTGCCTGCCATAGCAGAGAAGCTCATGTAGGGCGAGTTGCCCAAGCCAGTTGGTCCTAAGGGCAGAATCTGCCACAATTGTTGGGCGCTGCGGGCTAAGAAATCGACAAGCTGGTAAGCTTCATGCCCCAGGTCTCCAATCCCATAGGGACCCGGTAGACTGGTGGGGTGTAGCAGAATACCACTGGAACGAGGAAATGGCATAATATAGTAACCTCAGGAAACGCTCTCAAATCCAAGCCGCTTACTATATTAATTTAATTCTCCGCTGATATGTCCACTCGCTGTGGAAAAAATTTGGGCATGGTTCAAAAACAGGGGTTTTTGGGTAACAAAACCTTGATTGCAGATTACCCAAGATTGCAAGCAACTGTTAATTACCCCTTCGGGGAACGCGCTTTTGACTGACGCTTGCGGTACTACTCAGATATTGCACCAGATGTTGAAAACCCGATTTTTAGCCAAACAACAACGAATTTAATAGGGTTTCAGCCTCTAAAAATCGGGTTTTTTGGACTTTTTGATAATGGTGCAAGATCTCAGTAATAGCCATTTCTAAATCGTTTGAGGAGGAGTGGGAGTTGCTTCCTTGGACAGCTGTGCGGTAAGTTGGGCCATTTCCCCAGAAGTAGGAATCTGGCTGTTAGACAGATAATGGAGATTAACTTCTGAGTCTGTCTCTTATACACATCTACGAGCCCACCAGACGATGTAGTCAAT
>JBFRWF010000369.1:0-7797 GCA_051439465.1 Xenococcaceae cyanobacterium
AACAAAAGGGTGAGTCAGGACGATCGCAGAAACGAAAAAATAAGCTTTTTCTCCCCCTGCTTCCCCTGCTCCCCCTGCTCCCCCTGCTCATCTCAACTATAAATGTAAAAAACCTACACTTGTAAGCCCTCTCTCTCCCCCTCTCCCCTGATGTCTTAACCGAAAATATTTATGTAGTACTACTTATTTGACGCTCCAAACGTATTTGGAGCACGATAAAGGAAAAGGAAGAATTAGGTCGGGTAAATTAAACGCAATTTATCTGTATATGCAAATAATTATGCTGTCAAGTCTTTTCAGTGTCATTTTCTAAAATTTCTTCGGCAGCCCTGTGTAAAGCTTGCATAGCCTTGAGGTTGCGCCGCGATCGCCTACCGTACAAACGAGCAGAGAATACGGTAATGATATTGAGTATGTCTTCTACTAGCTCGGTTTCCGGATCTCGATCAACTAGGCGATTGAGGATAATGACTTGGGTGTTGTTGGATTCGCACAGAGCATAGATAAGCTCAGAGCCAAATCGAAGTAGCCGATCTTTATCAGTAATAACCAGTCGTTCTACTTCGTTTTTCTGGAGCAAGTCAACAAGTTTCATTAGTCCCTTTTTCTTGTAATTGAGCCCAGAGCCTATGTCCTGAAGTAAATACACCTCTTCCCATCCGGAGTCTCTACAGTACGTTTCCAACATAGCCATTTGTCTAGCAAGGTCGTCTTTTTTGTCTCCCGTCGAGACTCGCCCATAGCAAACGGTGTAGCGAAAGGACGGGTTATCAATTCTCAGTAAGTCTGCTACTCGGTAGCGCCTGTGACCACCTTCTGTCCTCCCCTCTGGCTTCAACTTCCCTTTCTTTTCCCAACGTCGAAGGGTGTCAATGCTCACCCCTCTAAGTTTTGCTGCCTCACCAATGGTAATTAAATCTTCTAATCTATGCATACTACAATACCTAGATATATACAGAGATTAGCATAGGTTTTTAAGGTTCACTGAAACCCTATTGTCACTCGGTATTTCTTACATCTATAAGGTCAGCGATCGACTTCGTGGGGCGCTCTCAAGTCAATCAGTCCCGGCCAATGTCATTCTCCAAAGCACCAGCTAAATAACACAAACAAGACCAATAGCAGGCAAAACCAGCCAACTGACCCTAGGGAATTTAGAAAATTCAGGGGCACAAACACCAAAACTTCTGAGAAAAACCAGTTGCTGATTAACAGCAGTGCTAGCAAGACAACTAGAGGCATCACTTTTCCTTTTCAGCAGGGTGTCCATACCATATCCCTTTATCAGAAATGGGGAGAGTGTGAGGGGGTGGACTGAAGACTCCTAGCTTTAGATATGGGGATGAAGTCCACCCCCTCACATATATAAACTGAGTGCAGCGAGACATCTTGAAGGTAAACTCCTCTTAGAGTGGTATAGTAGCATTGTAGCGGTTTAAAACTGGCATGATAGTTACCCGGTGCTACAAGTTTAAGCCTAAAATACTCCAACTACTGGGAGTCACTCGGAAAGTCATGCCCGAAATATTCGATGAGGTTAAGAGTGATACTACAGTTAAACAGTCGTAGTTTGATCGCTTTGATGGTCGCCCTGAGTGCTGCTCCTGCCATCGCTGAGGTTGCTAACTTTGAGCCGCTGACCTTGGCACTTGGTTTTAATAGAGAAAAGGCAGTGGTTACTGGTCACACGGGCGGTTCTTACTCCTTGTCGTCCATTGCCAACAGCGATCGCCATAATAAGCCCTGCATTGGTTATGGGGATCCCCACCCCGATCACATTATGATTTTGGAGAACGATTTCCCTAGACTGAAACTGCAAGTAGACAGCGGGGGGGAAGATACAACTTTAGTTGTTCGAAGGTCAAACGAGAGTACCATTCGCTGTGATTTTGGGACAACTGACAACAAAGATGCCAGTATTGAAGATACGAACTGGAAAGCTGGAAGATACGAAATTTGGGTAGGCTCTATTGAAGCTGGTCAACGCTGGAATTACCGCTTGTCTGCACAACAATAGTTCGGTTTTTACACTTGAACGAGGATTAAATGTTGCTTCAGAATAACTCTTTCAACGATAAGATAGACAGTGACCTATTTGACCAATGATGGAAATCACTCGTGCTATCCTCACTCATTGCTGACTTCCGCATCACCTTTGAGCGTGATCCCGCCGCTCGCAACTGGCTGGAGGTTCTATTCTGCTACCCAGGGTTACAAGTACTCCTGTTTCATCGCTTTGCTCACTGGCTACACCACCTAGGCATTCCCTTCATTCCCAGATTAATTTCCCACATTGCCCGCTTTTTGACCGGGATTGAAATTCACCCAGGAGCGCAAATTGGAAAGGGTGTCTTCATTGACCACGGTATGGGCGTTGTAATTGGAGAAACTGCCATTGTGGGAGACTACGCTCTGATTTATCAGGGTGTCACCCTCGGCGGTACCGGAAAAGAAAGTGGCAAACGTCACCCGACTCTAGGAGAAAATGTCGTCGTCGGCGCTGGAGCAAAAGTCCTCGGCAATATCCAAATTGGCAACAATGTCCGCATTGGTGCAGGCTCAATAGTGTTAAGAGATGTCCCTTCTGAGTGCACAGTAGTCGGTGTTCCTGGTAGAATTGTCTATCGCTCTGGAGTACGGGTTAACCCCCTCGAACATGGCAATTTGCCTGATTCGGAAGCTACTGTGATTCGTGCTTTAGTTGACCGCATTGAGGCGCTAGAACAACAAGTACAAGAATTAAAGCGATCGCAGTATGGGAACACTTCTTTAGTAACTGCGGCGCTTTCAGAGTCAGATTCTCCGGAGATTTCTATTCCGACTGGTGAGTGTTGCCGCCTCAGCGAGAGGGAAATTAGGGAGTTTTTTGGTGGAACAGAGATTTGACTCCCCATTCTCAGCGGAGCAGATTGGAGCAGTTCATCTTAAATCTTAACACAGCTAGAGTGCTTGGTTTTGGTGGGCTACGGCGGATAGTTAGTTAGCAGGTTAGTTGGATAAGTTATCGCCGCCTCACCCACCCTACCCAAGGGTTTAATATTTTCTTTATAGATACTTTCTTAAGGATTGACCTGTTGAGTGAACCAGGTTTGAGAATCGTCAAGATTGTATAGCCAGCGGTTTTGCGGTTCACCTCGCAAATCTAGATGATCGACTTGCTCTGGATTTAGTAGCAGAAGGCAAAAGTTTGGTAGTGGCTTGTTAGCTGCAGTTGGTGGCGAGGAAAAAGCCTCTATGTTTTCTGTTTTTGGTTGTCCTGGGGCAGGCCAAGTAAACTGCAAGCGGGCAGAGTCAGAAAGCTTTTGCCAAGCAGCTTGACGCGCTTCCTGTAGAGTTTTGTCAGGATGATCTGCTTTGACAATGGTTAGCTTTCCAGCGAGGCGGAATTGCTCGCGAGTTTTGGTGAAATACCAGCAAGCTTCTCCCCAAGGCTGATGCTCAATTTGTACAATTTTCTTGCTCCGAGAGTCGGTAACAATTTGTAGCTGGTTGGTATCTTGAAGAAATCCCCGAAAGACAACTGTGCGGTTGGCAGGGCGTCCAGCCTTTGTCACTGTTGCCAGTTGTAAGTAACTCGAATGAGGCTGACTGCGGTTGCGATGAATGGCACGGGATAAGGGCGATCGCCACGGTGCTAGAGAGATTTGAACTAGGTGGGTGTGAGTCAAGGTAGGTTGATATTGGTAATGGGTAATTGGCGAACCGAGAATGCTCTCTCCCTGCTTGTCATCCCAGAGCTTTAGACACAGGCGATCGCACTTCTCCCAGCAGTACTTGCTTCTGATTGGTGGAGCTAGCCTTATGACAACAATAGAAGGGACTCTGCGGGAGCTGAGTATGCCCGTCAAACTTTATCAGTCCTAATTGATAACTATATCAGCCCGAATTCATAGCTTTATCAGATGAGGGGGTTTGGGGAAGCTATAATACCCCAGCTACAATCTTCGATTTAGGGGATACATGGACGACCCCAAGGTTTATTCTTGTTTTTTTTGATTGCATCTGTATCAAAGTTGAACTCTTTCCTTGATCTGGAAAGAATTAAAGAGTAAAGAGCCGAATTTTTTGATGAAAAAGCTGATTAACAACCCCAACGACTTTGTGAGAGAAAGCCTGGAAGGCATGGCAGCAGTCCATCCCGACCTAATCAAAGTCCACTTCGACCCTCATTTCGTCTATCGCGCCGATGCACCAGTACAAGGCAAAGTCGCCATCATCTCCGGTGGCGGTAGTGGACATGAACCGATGCACGGCGGCTTTGTCGGTGCAGGGATGCTCGACGCTGCTTGTCCTGGTGAAGTCTTTACTTCCCCCACTCCTGACCAAATGCTAGAAGCTGCCAAAATGGTCAACGCTGGTGCAGGTATACTCAATATTGTCAAGAACTACAGCGGCGACATAATGAACTTCGAGATGGCGGCTGAACTAGCTGTCTCAGAAAATATCCGGGTACTGAATATTCTGATAGATGACGATGTTGCAGTCAAAGATAGCCTCTATACCCAAGGGCGTCGGGGTGTGGGGACTACCGTGCTAGCTGAGAAAATCTGTGGCGCAGCTGCTGAGGAAGGCTATGACTTGAAGCAGTTGGCAAACCTTTGCCGTAAGGTCAATATTAACGGGCGCAGCATGGGAATGGCGCTGACTTCCTGCACAACTCCTGCTAAAGGTAGCCCCACCTTTGACTTAGGAGATGAGGAAATAGAAGTTGGGATTGGTATTCATGGTGAACCCGGATGTGAGAGAATGTCTCTCTCCTCAGCGGATGAAATCACCGAAATGCTAGCTTTATCCATCATTGAAGATCCGGCTTATAGTCGCACAGTACGGGAGTGGGATGAGGAGAAAGAGGAATGGGTAGATTTGCAAATAATTGACCCCCCATTTGAGAGGGGTGATTCAGTTCTCGCTTTTGTCAATGGTATGGGTGGGACTCCGATTTCCGAGTTGTATATCGTCTATCGTAAATTGGCAGCAATCTGCAAACAGAAAGGTCTCCAGATTGTGCGAAACTTGCTTGGTTCTTATATCACTTCTTTGGAAATGCAGGGTTGCTCGATCACTCTATTGAAGATGGATGATGAGCTGATCAAATTTTGGGATGCGCCAGTGAAGACAGCGGCGTTGCATTGGGGAATTTCAAGGTGACTGGTGATACTATGTCCGATGGCATCGGCATTGTCTAAAATCTTGTAAGGTGGGCAAGTTCGGTAGGAATACTTAAGCTAAACAGTAAAGTCAGTAGATCACAAAGTCATGCTCCCTGTTCCCTGTTCCCTGTTCCCTGTTCCCTGTTCCCTGTTCCCTGCTTCCATGAAAAACTCTCCTTTGGATGCTAAACCTGATTTTCAGACCTCTTCCGTTGGTACTCCCTTTGACCGTGAAATGATGCAGCGGTGTCTTCAACTTGCCCGCCGTGCTTTAGGACGAACCTCTCCTAATCCCCTTGTAGGTTCTGTAATTGTCCAGGAGGAAAAGATTGTTGGAGAAGGATTTCACCCTGGTGCTGGTCAACCCCATGCCGAAGTTTTTGCTCTTCGGGAAGCTGGTGAACAGGCAAAGGGAGCAACTATCTACGTTAACTTAGAGCCTTGTAATCACTACGGACGGACACCACCTTGTTCAAAGGCTCTCATCGCCGCTGGGGTGGCAAAAGTGGTTGTGGGTATGGTTGACCCCAACCCCCGTGTTTCTGGCAATGGTATTGAACAGTTACGGAGTGCAGGAATTGAGGTTTTAGTAGGGGTAGAAGAAGAAGCTTGTCGCCAGCTTAATGAAGCCTTTATCCACCGGATTCTCTATAAAAGACCTTTTGGCATTTTGAAATATGCTATGACTCTAGACGGTAAAATTGCCACCAATACAGGTCATAGTGCTTGGGTGACTGGGAAAGAAGCTCGCCATAAAGTCCATCAGTTGCGGGCGGCTTGTGATGCGGTGATTGTTGGTGGTAATACTGTGCGCCTGGATAATCCCTACTTAACAACTCATCAAGTAACGACGCACAATCCCTTGCGAGTGGTGATGAGTCTTAGCCTAGATTTACCCCCAGATGCCCATCTCTGGCAAACCAATAATGCACCTACTTTGGTATTAACAGAGACGGGGAGTAATACACAGGTACAGCAGCAGTTGTTGAAAAAGGGAGTAGAGGTAGTTGAGTTAATGCCCTTAACACCCTCCCAAGTGATGAAGCATTTATATGAGAGGCAATTATCGAGCGTGTTGTGGGAATGTGGTGGAATTTTGGCTGCTAAGGCGATCGCCGAAGGTGCAGTGCAAAAAGTAATGGCTTTTATTGCCCCAAAAATCATTGGTGGTCAAACTGCGCCCTCTCCTGTAGGAGATTTGGGATTAGGAAAGATGTCCGAAGCTTTAAATCTAGAAAGGGTTACACTGCACTCAGTGGAATCCGATTTGTTGATAGAAGGTTATTTGCCATCTGATTTGTATTTCAATCCCTGATAGGGATTAGGACAAAACCCAACCTCCCCATAGGTAGTGTAAACCCTTATTCGGATTAAGTCAATAGTCTGCTTAACCCTCATCTAAATATGTCCTAACCTGCTATCGTATTGCTATAGCATCTCAAATAGCTGTAATATTTATTTACAAAATTTGTGAGAGGAACTTGCGGGTACGTTCTTCTTGGGGGTTGTTGAAAAATTCTTCTGGTGTGGCAACTTCCACTATCATACCTTCATCCATGAATACTACTCGGCCTGCCGCTTCACGGGCAAAACCTACTTCGTGAGTCACGCAAACCATAGTCATCCCAGAATTAGCTAGAGTTTGCATAGTGTCCAATACTTCCCGCACCATTTCTGGATCGAGAGCAGAGGTAGGTTCATCAAAGAGCATAATTTTTGGTTGCATTGCCAAGGCACGGGCGATCGCCACCCTTTGCTGTTGACCCCCCGACAGTTGACCCGGATACTTATGCGCTTGTTCCAGAATATCTACCTTTTCTAATAACTGCATTGCCACTTCTTCCGCCTTCTGTTTGGGCCAGCGACGCACCCAAATAGGAGCGAGAGTAATATTATTGAGAACACTTAGGTGAGGAAATAGATTAAATTGTTGAAATACCATTCCCACTTCCCGACGGATAGCTTCAATGTTTTTCAAGTCGTGGGAAAGCTTAATGCCGTCAATTTCAATACTGCCTTTCTGGTAGGGTTCTAGAGCATTAAAAGTACGGATGAAGGTAGATTTCCCCGATCCAGAAGGTCCCATAATTACCACTACTTCCTGCTTCTTAACTGTGAGGCTGACCCCCCGCAGGGCGTGAAAGTTGTTGTCATACCACTTCTCAACGTCCTTAGCGATGATAATTGATTCTGATTCAGATGGTTGTACTGGGGTTTTCTCTATGTTGGCTCCGCTCATCCGTCTATCCTTTTATCAAAATTAAACCCTTGTGTAGGGTGGGTTAGGCGGCGATAACTTATCCAACTAACCTGCTAACTAACTATCCGCCATAGCCCACCAAAACCAAGCACTCTAGATATGTTATTTATTTTATAAATACCCTCTAGATTCTCGGCGATCGCGGCTAAGTTCTCATGCAGCATCGCTCTGTCTTCGATGTCGAGCATAATTGTCCTATCTTTATTCCTATCCTTTACCCACAACGACTGAAACTGTTTCCTAGAGAGGCTTCTAGCTTTCTAATTTTTGGTCTATTTTCGGCGCTCCGACTCTCTTTTTGGCAATCGCCCCGAATTTATTCCACCGAACCCCTATCTTTGGGGAAATTTACTCTACATCACCCTCTCGACCGAGTCTCCCCCTCTC
>JBFRWF010000370.1:0-10243 GCA_051439465.1 Xenococcaceae cyanobacterium
GTAGTCGGACAAAAGTAAAGTTAACTGTGAAGACAAGGCAACAGGCAACAGGCAACAGGCAACAGCAAGGGATTGAAGCTCTTTACACTTCTTAACATAGTGTTGTTTATTTATGTCCGACTACTTATTTGGCGCTGCAAAATAACATTTTCCATCAGCATATGGAGGATGATAGGGAAAATCAGCAGGGTGAAACCCTTGCTCTACAAGTCTCTGCCCTTTTCCCTTTTGGGTTGCTTTATAAATTGTAACGGTCTGTGTTGTGTTCAAACGAAAGGAAACCTGTTTGAGAGACAAAGATCCTTGCTATCTTAAACCCTAAACATAAGACAAATGCTATATATCACTTCGCCTTAGCTTCCAGCTTAGCTAAACGACTTTTGAGTTCCTGATTTTCCTGCTTGAGTTTGTCTAATTCCTCCCGCAACTCTTTAACTGCCTTGTCAGAACCAATATTTTTCTGCACCTTCCCAACTGCCTCTTCCGCCATCCGGCGCACCCGTCCATCCGGAGTTTTATCGGCTAGGGATTTGAGAATGCCAATTGCCTTGGCAGTCTGCATTTTCCCCAAAGCCGAAGCAACTGCCACTTGGGTTAAGAAGAAAGTTTCTTCTGAGAGTACTTCCAATTGCTCCAGAATCGATTCCACCTTATCAGGAGTTTGACCCGTGGAAACCTCACCCAAAGCCCGAATCGCCGCCAAACGCAGCAGTTGGGAAACTCCAAGTTTGGTGTAGTCAAGAATCACATCTGCCGCCGCTGAAGAAGTCTTCATCCTACTCAGCCCCCCAATTGCACCGGATCGCACCACCTCATTCCAACCAGAACGTTCTTTGAGAACTTGCTTGAGTATTTGAAGAACTTCCTCATCTTTCTCTTTCAAATTACCAGTTACCATACCTCCCAAAGAACGGGCTGATGATGCCTCAACATAGTAGCTGGCATCGCCCCCCTCCAAGAACTCTTTCAGGGTTTCGTAGCTTTGGGCGGTTTTGATTTTGCTCAATCCCTCCACTACAGCACGACGCACCCGGGCATCTTCATCTTTCAAACCAACAGCCAATGCTGTCGCTGCTTGGTCGAGTTTCACCTTTCCTAGCTGTTTCGCAACTTCTACGCGCACGCCCCAGAATGGATCATTAATGAGGGTTTCAGAGAGTGCCTCCATCGCCTCTAATCCCCCTTTCTTTGCCAAAGCAATAGCAGCATAAATACGCGAGATGGGGTCAGGGTCAAATTTGAGCTGGGCTTTTAGTTCGGGCATTGGGTACTCCAAAGACACCGTTTTCAGGAAATTATTGCCCGCGTCAAAGCTGACGAAATTAGGTTTCTTCTTCAGGGGGAAGTAAAAACTTTGTTCCCGTTCATGAATTCCCAAGGTAAAGGTTTCGAGTTTTACCTTACCTTTTCCTTTCTTCTGGGTGTAGCCAAAGGCGATGGGAATTTTTAAGTCAAATAACTCACTGCTGCTGCTGTTCTTATTATCTTTAGCCTGAGTTTGAGTGACAGTCAGCTTCGCCAGATGACTATCTCCATCCCAGGAATAAGCCACTTTGAAATCAGGATGACCGCCTCGGAAAACATACTGGTCAAAAAGGAACAAAAGATTGTATCCAGTTGCCTTTTCAATAGCCCGCAGCAGGTCGATGGTTTCTATTGTACTGTGGGCGTTATCCTGGACGAAGGTGTGAATGGCTTTGTCAAATAACTCATCCCCCAACACCGTCCGAATCATGTGGTAAACACAAGCGCCTTTTTCGTAGAGGTGGCGGTCATAAAGTTCAATTGCTTCCCGGTAAACGCGAGTAACAATCGGACGGCGATAGCGGGAGGAGTCTTCTTCTAAGTAGCTGCGTGCCTCTTTTAGCAGGTAGTAAGCGGCATCATCTTTGCCATACTCCTGTTCTGTCCACAGTACCTCGGCATAGGATGCCATGCCTTCTTTAATCCAGGCATGAGACCAGTGCTTGATTACCACTAAGTCCCCAAACCACTGATGGGCAAGTTCGTGGGCAACTAAGCTTTCAGTACGCTGGTTATCTATTGCCGCTCGTTCATCGAGGAGGCAGCGATCTGTTAATAAGGTAGTAGAGGTGTTCTCCATGCCGCCGAAGATGAAGTCATCGATACACACCTGGGCGTATTTGGGATAGGGATAGGGATAGCCAAACTTTTGGCTGTAAAATTCTATCATCCGGGGCGTTTTGCCCATGCTGCGACGAGCATCTTCTTCCCGACCTTTTTCTATGTAGTAGGTGATGGGGATGCCGTTCTGCTGGTCTTTGATTTCGGCAAAGTCTCCCACTGCTAAAGTCATCAGGTAAGTGGGATGGATTTGTTTTTGCGACCAGTGGTAAATCTTGTCTTCATCTACTTCTTCGGTGGCGATGAGTTCTCCGTTGGAAATGGCGAGGAATTGCTTGGGAACGCGAACGCGGATTTCTGAAGTTGCCAGTTGACCGGGATAATCGAAGCAGGGGAACCAGAAGCGAGAGTCTTCGTCTTCCCCTTGAGTCCAGACTTGGGTGGGTTTGTCAGGATAATGCGGATCTGGGCCAACGAAATAGAGACCGCGCTGGGGACGATCTGCACTGTAGGCGATCGCTATCTGAATTGGTTTTTCACTTGTGGGGTTAAGCAGGTGGATAGTTAGCTGTTTGCTATCATAGTCAAAGGGTTGGCTGACATCATCGATTAATACCGACTCGATGTTCAAATCGACGGCATCCAGGGTTAGCTGCTTAATTCCCTTGCGCACTGGTGTCAGGGTAATGGTGCAAGTTCCTTGGAAGCTTTTTTTGGGAATATCCAGCGCCAAATCCAGGAAGATATGCTCAACTTGTCCGGGACGATCTGGATTGTAGTGGGGTTTTGCCCCTGGTAACTCAAAGGTCTTGCGATCATTGTCTTCGGAATCAAAATATGAGTGCAACATAACAATTATCAGTTATCTGTTATCTGTTAGATTACCAGAACAAATTCACAATCAAATCAACTTCCTGCCTACTGCCCCCTGCCTCCTGCCTTCGAATTGCCTACTGCCTTCTCCCCTTTCTCCTGCTCCTGCCCGGAAGTGGACTGTCTTCTGTCTCAAAACCAAGCTGGGTAAGGAATCTTACATCGAACTTAGGTTATCAAGAAAATATTAAACCCTTGGGTAGGGTGGGTTAGGCGGCGATAACTTCTCCAACTAACCTCCTAACTAACTATCCGCCGTAACCCACCCAACCCAAGCAGTGAGGACAAGGCAACAGGCAACAGGCACTCGCTAGACTACGTCGCTGCTCCGCAGAGCGCTCAAAGGCAAAAGGCTTGCATGCAAAAGGCAAAAGTAGGGAACGGGGAATAGGGAATAGGCAACAGGCAACAGTAGGACATTGAGGCTGTTTACATTTCTTAACTCAGGTGACAAAATTTATGTCCGACTACTTAGCTGTGTTAAGATTTATTTTATAAATACCCTTTTTTCTATATTTTTCTGTCCGTACTTGCATCTTAATTTCCTTGGTTTTCATCACTTCATTCAAAATTAATCCTTGCATAAATATCATTGAAGGAAATTTGAAAATCTATCGAATCCAACGCTAATACTGCATTTTTACCTGGATATTCATTGAATATCCATTGTCCCTCCGCTATTTTAGCGAACTGTTCGGCATAAAAACTATATTGGTCAATCAGAATATATTCCCGAAAATCAGGAATTGAGCGGAAATATTTAAACTTGTCGCCTTGATCATAATTTTTTGTTGAATCTGATAATACTTCAAGAATCAGCCAGGGATTGGTAACAGTAGTTGTTCCAGTTCCTTCATAGACTGGTTCACCTTTAATCACCATGATATCAGGATAGGTATAGAGCCGATAACGGGGTATCCACAAGCGCACATCCCCCGTAAATACCTCAGCATTTTGCCCTCTCAAAGCCAAATTCAAGTGAGTACAAAAATCCAGGATAATTCTGTTGTGATTAGTTGTTCCCCCTGCCATTGGCACTATTGCTCCATTGCGGTATTCACTTTTATATTCGGCTTTCTCCTCTAATTCCAAATATTCTTCTGGAGTGTAGTAAGGTTTT
The DNA here is from genome assembly GCA_051439465.1 of Xenococcaceae cyanobacterium. Classification (GTDB taxonomy): domain Bacteria; phylum Cyanobacteriota; class Cyanobacteriia; order Cyanobacteriales; family JBFRWF01; genus JBFRWF01. Next base: position 4,079 of record JBFRWF010000370.1, read on the forward strand.
TCTGTCTGTACTTTCATCTTAATCTCCTTCATATTCATTAATTAAACAAGGATTAGTAACAGTACTTCTTGTTGTTCCTTTATAGACAGGCGCTTCTTCAATTGCCGAGGCACTTTGCGATTACATTCGTTCTGATAAGTGAGCAAAGATAACCCCAGCAGCAGCGCCTAGCATATGTGATTCCATTGATCTAATAATGATTTATTGTTGGTAAATCAAAAAAACCAACAAATAGCTGTAGATTTTCTGCGGTTGAAAGTAATTGTTCAAAAGAATTCAAAACATCATCTTCCCGAACCACCTGGACTTGATCATACTGACGCACAACATCTTTGATTCCGGTACGGCAGTCTGACTCAGCTAGACAATCTGGAAATGGATGCTGACCTCCCATGTTTCCCCAGGAGTTCTTAAGTGGTAAAAGCTGTTGGCGAGCGAGAGACAATGCAATTCTAGCAGCAGTATAATCTGCGATGGTTTTAGCTGATTCTTTGAGTGCTGCATGATAATCCTCAATTGGCGGAGCTTTGGAGCCAAGCGCACGTAGTGCGACTTCGGGATCTATTAGATAGTTTTCAATTTCTTTTCTTTCCCAAGACCAACCCACTTGAATATTTTGATTATGGACTTTAGCCAACCAATTTCGGAGAGAACTTTTAGGTGGTGAATCATCACTATCAAAATCTCTATCTTTAAGAGCAGCTACGATAGAACCAGGTAAAAGGTTCTCTTGCTTGATAAAGAGAATCTTCCGCTCAAGACCGTATTTGCTTCCCGCAGATCTGACTGTACATGCTCCAGACAATACATGATACTGTTGGCGAAAGTAATCTTCGCCGAAATTAATTGTGCTACAACAACGATAAATCTTTACTCTGGCGATCAGTAAGACTCTATGTAAGATTCTTTGTAGCATATTCGCCAACAGTATCATAATTATCGCAGAGGGCGGTTTAGTATTCCTCCCAAGTATTTTACCTCATTTGCCGAGGTCAAGCCCTTTTACTCCAAAATGTCCGCATTCACAAAACCGAATCCTTTAGTGCAGTTAATCTGGGTCTGGCTTGTGAAGGAATTAGCGGGGAACTTTGGTACATCGTCAGCGACGAACCGACCACCCTTCAGACATTTCGGGAATATGGCTTACGCTTTGACATCATCGGAGAGCTTTCTCGATGACAAGTCCAATGGGTTTGAGTTGGAAAGCTGTGAGATTCGCAATGCACCGACCTTATCCCGATTGTGTTTCGTCAAGCGCGATCGCTACCCTTTATCTCACCGCCCAAGGGACTAAGGTCGTTGCCCAAGGAAAATGCTGTTTTGTGGATTCTCACTGGTTTCGAGGTAAAAGTTATCTCGCGCATTGGTTGGGCATGGGTTAAGACTGCACTAACTCAAGGTTGGGAGTTGTTTGAAACCCTAATTTTAAGTGGGAAACCCGACCCATCACCAGCGCTGCCGTTCTGCGGAGCAGCGTCGAAGACTCAGTAGATCGCAAAGTTTTCTAGAAGTCTTATCAGCTAGTTGTTTCAGCGATCGGAATTCAGATATCGAAAGCCTTGCAGAATCAGCTTTTTGGTGATCGCGCTCTGTTTTTCTCTGAGCGCGATCGCACTTAGAAGGGCAAAAAGCATCGGCTGAAACCCCCATTCTTTCGTAAGTTTGTGATCTACTGAGACTAGGCACTCGCTACGCAAGACCGCTTCCCGAAAACAGGATGAGCATGAAGAGGTATCGGCTGGAGTTTACAGTAAGGTCTTTTGACTAAGCTTGTTGAGTTTTGTCAGTCAACCAGCCCGCCAACCTCAGAATAGGGATTTGATCTCAAGCCTGGGATCTTTGATTTGGTCAGGGAGAATGTCACCTAGTATCCTTAATATATGAGATTATTGGCAGCCAAAGACTTTCTTCCCTTCTTTCTGTAAGTTGTATTAAAAGAGAAGTCTTAACTGCGAATTCAGCTTTGAGGGATACGGGGGTGTACCTGGACGCGGTTCTATGTCGAGAAGAAAAAAGAAGTTTCCATGTGGTCATAAGGGTTACGGTCAAATTTGCCATAGATGTGCCCAAAAACAGGCAAACTGGGAGCAAAAAAAACAGCTAAAGAATGAGTGGGAAGAAACTTTTGCCCAGGATCCGATTAATTTGAGGGCATTGCCCAAGAATGTGGTCGTGAAGGCACGTCAGATTATTAGAGGCTTACAAAGCCACAAGAACTATCGGGAGTTTAATGGCAAGCGCCTGCGTCACGATCGCTTCATTATTAGTATTCCCGTCACCCGCAACTACCGACTGATCTGCCGGGACCGTGGTAGCTTTGTCACTCCTGAGGCAGTGATCTCCCATGAGGACTACAATGTTTGTAAACCGGGCGGCTAGTACACCTCGGCATAAATTTGTGACCAGCTTGTCAGGTGAGCAGGGGGAGCAGGGGAGGCAGGGGGAGCAGGGGAAGCAGGGGAAGCAGGGGAGGCAGGGGGAGAAAGATTAGTCAATTCGCTCAAAAGCTGGTCAGTTATTTCCGCCGCGCTGCACTAGAAACTTGTTAGTTGTTGGTGGTTAGTTGTTAGATAGAAGAAACAGCCGTTGCCGAGAATGCACTTCTGTTGCCAAAACTCATGCAAATTTATCTCGACTATAGCGCCACAACTGCGCCCCGCCCAGAAGTAATTGCCAAGATGCAAGAGATCCTTACTCAACAGTGGGGAAATCCTTCCAGTTTGCACGCTTGGGGGCAACGGGCGGCAACTGTAATGGAAAGCGCGAGAATCCAGGTTGCCAGTCTGATTAATGCCCCGAATCCTGAGTCGATTATTTTCACCTCTGGGGGTACGGAAGCTGATAATCTCGCCATTATCGGGGTGGCACGGCAGTACAAGACTCCTCAGCATATAATTATTTCTAGCGTGGAGCATTCGGCAGTTGCCCAACCAGCAAGGCTACTAGAGCAATGGGGGTGGCAAGTGACGCGATTGCCCGTGAATACTCGAGGAAGGGTCAATCCCCTGGATTTGAAGGCAGCTTTGCAACCGAACACGGTTCTGGTTTCGGTGATTTATGGGCAAAGTGAGGTGGGGACGCTGCAACCGATTGAGGAACTAGCTCAGATTGCTCGTGCTCGCGATGTTCTCTTTCATACCGATGCTGTCCAAGTGGCGGGACGCTTGCCTATCGACGTGCAGCGGTTGCCAGTGGATTTGCTCTCCCTTTCCAGCCACAAGATTTACGGACCTCAAGGAGCTGGGGCATTGTATGTGCGCAGTGGTATGGAGTTGGTACCCCTGTTGGGGGGTGGTGGGCAAGAGTGGCGCTTGCGTTCCGGTACCCAGGCAGTGCCAGCGATCGCCGGGTTTGGCGTGGCAGCAGAACTGGCAGCAGCGGAAATGGCAGCGGAAACACCTCGGTTGATTGGGTTGCGCGATCGCCTGTTTGATCTGTTGGCTGATTGTCCTTATCTCACCTCAACAGGAGACAGGTTACACCGCTTACCCCACCACGTCAGTTTCTGCGTTACTAACTCTTTACTCAGGGGGAGAACAAAAGAGAGGATTACAGGCAGGCTAATAGTGCGTCAGTTGAATCTCGCTGGAATTGGCATCAGCGCTGGTTCTGCTTGTCATAGTGGCAAACTTAGTCCCAGCCCGGTGTTGCTGGCAATGGGCTACAGTGAGTCAGCGGCGTCGGGAGGAATCCGCCTGACTCTGGGGCGAGATACCACCCAAGCCGATGTAGACTGGACAGCAATGGTGCTCGAACAAGTTCTCGAACGCCTGATGCCCCAGTTAGTGACGGCTGGGGATTGAATTCGGCAGTAAAATAGATAATATGCCTAAATTTCCGAAGACCTTAGAAGAAGCGATCGCTCAAGCCAAAGAAGCTACACAAGCCGCCCTGGATGATGGTTACGGACGCTTGCAAGTTGAGTTGGCCATTCCAGAAATTGCCCTCCAAGCCCAGGCGATCGCCCGGCAATTTGCTCCCCTTTTTGAACAGTATGACTCAAGGTTGAAAGTGCTCTTTCCCGATATGGGGGCTGCCGCCCTCGCTCGCCGCGACTGGGGAGAGGTACCATTTAAAGTGAGCGATTTGGGCAGCCGTATCACGCCTGTAGAAAGCAAAATTGCCCCAGAGGATGAAGTTTTTTTGGTGGTTTCTCCCTCAGCGGTGGAAGTTAGCCAAGTGGAAAAGCTCTGCAATCTGGCAGGCGATCGCCCTGTGGTGCTTCTGATCCCCCAGCTAGAAGATGTTTCCATTGTCGGGATTGGCTACGCAGCACGTCAGCTAAGGAAGCGCTTTCTTAGCAGCCTTGAATCTTGCTATTACTTTAGACCCCTGGAAGGAGCTGCTGTATTGCGTTCTTATCCTTCTTCCTGGCAAGTCTGGTTGGAGGTGGGCGATGATTATGAACTGATTGCCGAAGAACCACAAAAACCGATGGGAGAGATTCTGGAGCGAATTCTGGCTCAAGCCAGCGGCATTGGCAAGGAAAATGAAGACAACACCCCAACTCCTAAAAAAACAGGTTTTCTCACGAATCTGCAACAGTTTTTCCGTGCCCTCAGTCAGTAAAGGAAGTCTTATTGACCTGACGGGGTGACAAGCCCGTCAAAACCTTGGCTGTGCTTGGTTTTAGCCTCCTTTCACTGGCGAGAAAATCAAGTTACTGGATGGGCTTATTGAGAATGGGGTGCGTGCTCGCGCAGCGAGTGCCTACGGCGGCGCCAAACCCCAAGATAACAATGATAATCATTCTTTAAGGAGGGGAGCAAGCCACTCCCCTTCTCTAAGTTGATAGAAGTAAGTTGATTGTTGTCAGATCCGGGCTTAGCGAGAGTCAGATATCTCACTTTCGTGCTAAAAGAAAGGGCTTGGATGTTCAAAATCTAGATAAGTTGATTGATGCTCTTGATCCGGATTTTCGGCTCAAATTATGGCTCTTGCTCACTCCCGGGTGATGAGCGATCGCCTCGCTTATCATCGAAGTTAATGAAGCGCGGAGATTGTGTTTATGCGCGGATAAATATGCGAGAAAAACTTTTTTTTTATATTAACTTCTTTCTTAAGTTCCTTAACTTAGGTTGAAAAATTCTGGTTTTAGGGATAATTTGAAAGTGGGGGCAAAACTAGCCACCTGATTGACTGACAAAAGTTCTGGAAACCCTAATCCTGCAAGCATTTCGTCCTTTGCCCTTTTGAAGGCGATCGCACCCCGTTTTTTTCCGTCTACGTTCAGGCGCAATTTGTAAGATCCTAGATTACATGGCGATCGCCTCGCTTATCATCGAAGTTAATGAAGCGTGGAGATTGTGTTTATGCGCGGATAAATATGCGAGAAAAACTTTTAAAAAAAATTAACTTCTTTCTTAAGTTCCTTAACTTAGGTTGAAAAAATCTGTTTTTATGAATAATATAAAAGTGTTAAAGGTTGCTAAACAGCGACAAAAACATCTCTCGTTACCTATACAGTCGGAGTTTATTGTTCCGAGTAACAGTCAAACAGTTGACCCTTTGAACAATTTTTACGATGCCTTTATATCCTATGGGCGAGCAGACAGTAAACCTTTCGCAATAAAACTTCATGAACGCCTAACCGCACAAGGCTTAAATGTTTGGTTTGACCAAGAGGATATTGAAGATAGTGTTAAGTGGCAGAAAGAAATTGATAAAGGTATAGAGAAAACACACAACTTTATTTTTATTGTTGCTCCTCATGCGGTTAAATCTCCCTATTGCCGAGCAGAAATTGAACTAGCTGTTAAATATAACAAACGGCTCATTCCTTTACTTCATATAGAACCCTCGGATTGTTGGGATAAAGTTCACCCAGCTATAGGGGAAATTCAATTTATCCCTTTCCAAGAGGGAATCAATGATTTTGAGTCGTCTTTTAATCGGTTACTGAATTCCTTGCGTAAGTACGCCAATTATATAGAACAGCATACCAATTTCTTAGTGAAAGCTTTAGATTGGTCGAGAAATCATAAACAAACAAACTACCTGTTGATTGGCGAGGAGCTTACCCAAGCAGAATCTTGGTTAAAGCGTAACTGCTCAATAACCACTGGGGGCGGTCTGCGCGGAGCGCAGTGCCGGAGGCAGCGGGGAAGATGGCGATCAGGGAAGATGGAGATCGGGAAAGATGGCGATGGAGAAAGATGGCGATCG
>JBFRWF010000371.1:0-7183 GCA_051439465.1 Xenococcaceae cyanobacterium
TTTCAGTGATTTTTGTAATACTTGTAGCCGAATACTTCCGGGACGATTTCCCTCTTCGGAGTCTACTTTCCTTCCTTGTCACCCTTGTCTCACCCTCACCAGAATCTCATTGTAAAAAACCTACCCCTGTGAGCACTCCCCCACTCCTCCACTCTTAATTCCCCCACTCTTTTCCTAGTTTTGGTAATTTTCCTTATATTTTAAGAGCGATCGCGTCTAAAGGAATTATTCTAAGAGGATTGCCAGATCAGCTACTACATGCGCCTTGGACAGGAGAAAAGATAAGATGAAGTGATGTGCGTCTAGCTGCCTGAACTGGTGATATTGCAGGTGAGTTTGATGAGCATGATGATGAATAATCTAGATAGATATTACAAAGTGCTGGGGTTAGAGCCAGGAGCATCACTAGAAGAAGTCAAGCAGGCTTATAAGGACTTGGCTTTTATTTGGCATCCCGATCGCATTCCCAAAGATAATCAAAGGCTACTTGAAAAGGCAGTAGCCAAACTCAAAGAGATTAATAACGCTCGTGATCAATTGCGGTCAATTCAATGGAGGGAAAGAAACCCAAAGCCGCAATCATCACCGAAGCCAGCACCCCCACGGACTAAGGAAACGCCAAAGGGACCCCACTATCAGTCAACGAGGCCCTACTATACTGATCTGAGCGGAGCGGATTTGAGGGGAGCTAACCTGAAAGAAAAAGATCTCTCAGGCAGAAACTTGACCCTAGCTGATTTGAGTCATGCCGACTTAAGTGATAGCTTTTTGCACAAGGTAATTCTGAAAGAAGCTAATCTGTTCAGAGCTAATCTTTTCCGAGCCAACCTGCTTCAAGCAAACCTGAGAAGTGCCAATTTGCGAGAAGCTAACTTAATTGGAGCAGATTTGAGTGGAGCGGATTTAAGTGAAGCAGATTTAAGGGGAGCCAAGATTAGATCGGGAACTCGAATCATGGTCAAACTCACTGGAGTCAATTTAGCTGGGGCAATTCTCCCCGATGGTACAATCCATTCCTAGAAAAATACCGGCATGGTTCAAAATAGAGTAACACGCTTAGAGGGGGAGCAGGGGGAGCTTCCGGGAGCAGGGGAAGCAGGGGGAGATGGGGAGACACCGGACTCCGGGACAAGGTTAAAAGTTCCCCAGACTAAAACCCCTATTGTGTTACCTTGCCACGAACCATATTGAACCATGCCAAAATACCAATTATCTATTTCCAACAGGTAAAGTCCAGCCGAGCCTAGTCGGCTGCTGATAGACCTTTTTCAGGGTGTTAATATCTCTAGGAGAAATGGGGGGCGGATTGCGAACTTGAGAAAAATACAGGGCATCAGTTTCTAAAGGACTATGCCCCCAAATACCCAAAGCATGACCGAGTTCGTGTCGAGTAGCTGCCAGAATAGACTCATCGCTTTGACCCGGACCGATCTGGATGGTCATGCGATGGGACAATACGGGAAGGTTATCTTGTTGCAGATAGAACTTGTAGCGGGTTTGAGCAGAGCTAGCGCGAGCAATCTTGAATTCCCCGGTTTCTCGGTTAATTGTTAACCCCAAGGGAGGACGCGATCGCTCGATAACAATATCTGCTAATTCCGGTTCTTCAACCTCCACTAGGGGTAAATAGACATCCCATTCCTGCACAGCTTGTAAGACAGCATCTACCCATTTGTGGAAACGAAGAGTGCTCGCAGATGAATCTCTGGGATTTGTAGGTCGCTGTATATAGACCTGAATTGGAAACTCAGACCAGACTAAATAGCCGACAGGGGTGGGTTTCACTTCAGAAAAGTAATCACCCGCATCCTTAGTATCTTGCCACTGTGCCAAAAAGGGAGGCAAAGGGTGAACCTGTGCCGGAGGTAGAGAAGCGTCAGAATCGGAAGCCCCTACTCCCTGAAACCCAGTAAAAATAATGAATAAGCTAGTAGCGATCGCCAGTCCCAACAGGGCAAACCTCCCCGAATTCCACCAGCGATTCTTAAAATAAGCTCTTTCATTTTTCATCCTTTATTGACTTAACCAACCCGCGCTCAAAACTATCGTTAAGCCTACAAAAATGACACTGAGGGTCCAGGTAATGCGATTAAGGGTATTCTCTGCACTCTTGGTGCTAGTAAATAACTGAGCTTGTCCGCCAATACCCCCAATGCCATCTCCCTTGGGACTGTGTAGCAATACTAGAACTACTAGCAGAACAGCAGATACTGCCCAGATAATTTGAATCAGTTGATCGATCTTCATGTCAAAACTCTAAATTTAATCAAAAGCGATTATATCAAATGCTTAGAGATTCAATGATTGATTATAATACGCACTGGTGTACGATTGGGTTTGACTTCAAACTCCAATGGTTTAATCAGCGATCGCCCGGTCATTTCCGCTGGCTTCGGTAATTGTAATATTTCCAGAATCGTCGGCGCAATATCGGCTAAACGCCCATCATCCCGCAGATTAACTTCTGTGCCATGTCCAGGAATTTTCCGTCCTTCCCCTTCCACCAAAATCAAAGGCACGGGATTGGTAGTATGAGCAGTCCAGGGGTTGCCCTCTTCATCTCGCATATATTCGGCGTTGCCGTGATCGGCGGTAATCAAAACAGTGCCACCGGCTTTGCTGATACTCTCTAGCAAACGTCCCAGGCAGCGATCTACGGTTTCAATTGCTTCAATTGCCGCTTCTATATTACCTGTATGTCCCACCATATCAGGATTAGCATAGTTCATCACCACTAGGGAGTAAATGCCCTTCTTGATAGCAGCACAGGCAGCATCTGTCACTGCTTCCGCTGACATAGCTGGCGCTTTGTCATAGGTTGGCACCATCGGACTTGGGATCAGTTCCCTGTCTTCCCCTTCAAAGGGTTGCTCTAAGCCACCATTGAAGAAATAAGTGACGTGGGGATATTTTTCGGTTTCAGCCGTGCGAAACTGGCGCAAACCATGGTTCGCAATCACTTCACCCAAAATATTATTCAGATTTTGTGGCTCAAAGGCGACGCAAACCGGCAAGGTGGGGTCGTATTGGGTAAAGGTGACAAAGCTCAGGGGTTTGATTTGTTCCCGTTCAAAGCCATTAAAATCAGGGTTGACGAAGGCATAGGTGAGCTGTCTTGCTCTATCGGGTCGGAAGTTAAAGAAAATCACACCATCTCCCGGTTCCACGGCTCCTTCTGCAATCCGTGTGGGTAGGATAAACTCGTCGGTGATATCTTCTGCATAGAAAGCCTTCAAGACTTCTGCGGCTGAGCGTCCGTCCCCCGATCCATCCTGGGTAATCATGTCATAAGCTCGTTTGACCCGATCCCAGCGGCGATCGCGATCCATTGCGTAATAGCGACCGCTGATGGTGGAAATACATCCAATGCCGATTTTGTCAATGTGTGCTTGAATCTTGCCAATTGTCTCAATCCCGTCAGTAGTATTGGTATCCCGACCATCGGTAATCGCGTGGATACAGACATTGGGGATCCCTTGTAACTTAGCTAAATCCAGTAATCCCAGTAAATGTCTCAGATGAGAATGCACTCCGCCTTCTGAACACAGACCGATTAAGTGCAGTTTACTGCCAGATGAGTAAACATCCTGGCAAATTTGCACTAAGACTGGGTTGCGGAAGATAGAACCGTCTTCCACCGCATCGGAGATGCGAACTAACTCTTGCGGTACTACTCGTCCAGCGCCAAGGTTCAGATGTCCCACTTCGGAGTTACCCATTTGACCTTCTGGCAGCCCAACATCTTTGTCAGAGGCGCGAATCAGGGTTCTAGGATAGGCTGCCCAAAGGCTATTCATTACCGGTGTTTTAGCAGCGGCAATAGCGTTGGTCTCAGTGGATTCACTATAACCCCAGCCATCTAGAATAACTAGCACCACCGGAGATACAGGTGCTTGCACCATAATTGTTGCCCTATAAGTTAATTTCTACGCAACTTGATGATACCATTGAGATTAGCTTTGGTTGCCAGATTTTTGTTTTTCTTTCGGATTATTCTGTTAATTATCAGCAAATATACCTAAAAATCATCCCTGATACCAAGAGCGATAGTACAATTTCACTTAACAAATCTTGATACAAAGAAGATGTTTTGGGGTTTAGGGAACAAAGTGAACTCTCGCCTCATTTCACGCCTACTCAAACGTGCGTGCTGCTCTTGCATGATTGCCTGTGTCTTCGCTACCCTGACTTTTCTGCATCCAGCTGAGGCTAGAGCAATTGTACGCATTCCTGACAAAGACTTGGATGTCCATGAAATTGTGAACCTTGATGGTCAGGTTTGGTTGCGCACATCAGAAGGGGCGTATCGGGTTGATGGCAGCAAGGCTGTGCGCATCCCTGACAAAGACTTGGATGTCTATGAAATTGTGAACCTTGATGGTCAGGTTTGGTTGCGTACATCGGAAGGGGCGTATCGGGTTGATGGCAGTAAGGCTGTACGTATTCCTGACTCAGACTTGGTGGTCTATACTATCGACTTCATTAATGGCCAGGTGTGGCTGGGGACGAATCAAGGCGCATATCGGGTTGATGGCAACAAGGTCATGGGCACATCTGACAAAGGCTTGTTCATCAGAGATATCGTAAGCGTTGGTGGCCAAGTGTGGTTGCTGACATATCAGCAAGGTGTGTATCTGGTTGAAGGAAACAATGCCTTGCGCATCCCTGACAAGGTTCGCCTCTTTTATGGGACTATCAACATCATTGATAACAGGATGTGGTTGCGCACAGATCAAGGTGTGTACCTTTTCGATGGCAACAAGGCCGTGCGCGTCACTGATAAGGACCTGGAGGTTCATGAGATTGTGAGCATTGGCGATCAGGTTTGGTTAAACACAGTTCGAGGTGCCTATCGGGTTGATGAAGATAACTGTCAACTGGACACTCCCGTGACTGGTGATTAGGGATTGATATAGGGGAACTGCTCTAGTCATTAACAACAAGATTATCTCGATGGACAACAGTTTCAGCACCTACATAGCCCAAAATCGTGGGAATTTTTTGCGAGTGGTGTCCTTTAATTTGCTCAATCTCTGTGCTGCTATAGTTAACAATCCCTCGAGCGATTTCCTTACCTTCAGCATTGCACAACTGCACAGCCTCCGATGGGGGAAACTCCCCCTCGACGCGGATAATACCAGCAGCTAACAGAGACTTACCCCCTTGACAAATTGCTGCCACTGCTCCCCGATCCAGATACAGCTTCCCCATTGGCAGTAAACCGTGAGCAATCCAGCGCTTGCGAGCATTATCGGTGCGAGGCTTGGGTTCAAACTGCGTCCCTATATGTTCTCCCTGTAAGATTTTTTCAATATTTTTAGGGTGTCTTCCTTGGGTAATCACGGTTCTGACACCAGCGCTAGTGGCAATGCGAGCAGCGGTTAATTTTGTTACCATGCCACCTGTACCCCACCCGGAACTTGACCCTGCTTCTACCTGTAATTCGGCAAACTCAGCGCTATTAACTAGGTTAATTGGTTGGGCATCGGGTACGATTCGCGGATCTGCTGAATAAAGTTGGTCTACATCGGTTAAGAGAAATAACCAGTCCGCTTCGATTAAACTGGCAACTAGGGCTGAGAGAGTGTCATTGTCGCCAAACTTCAGTTCTTCCACAGCGACAGTATCATTTTCGTTCACCACGGGAATCACATCCAGCTCAAAGAGAGCCTCAAAGGTGTTGTAGGCGTTGACATAACAACTGCGTTGCATCAGATCGCGGCGAGTCAGCAGTACTTGGGCAATGGGTTGTCCCAGACTGGTAAATAAATCGTCGTACACCCTGATTAAGCGTCCCTGTCCCACAGCAGCGACGGCTTGTTTAAGTGCCATTTTCCGAGGGCGTTCCGTTAGGTTCAGCCTCACACAACCAATGCCTACAGCACCGGAAGAAACTAAAACTACCCGATGACCTAAGGAATGTAAATGGGTAAGGGTTTCTACTAAAGAGGCAATGGTTGAAAGTGCTAGTTGACCTGTTGCGGATTGGGTGAGACTGGAAGTGCCAATTTTGACCACCAGGATTTGAGGCATCATTGCGATTTTGGATTGTGGTTTGACTATTGACAAATGTTTGCGATCGCAGTAAATATAAATGCTTGATTTTTTTGTGTCGGCGCTAGCCTTCGGCGCACCTTTGGTGAGCGCAAATCTCCTTTATCGTTCAAGAGGTTAATTAATTAGGATAAATGTGCAAAAGTTTATTACCATTTTCTTGGAATTCATAGGATACTTGCTCAATTTCCACGCGGTATCCTTGCTCTGATAATTGACTTTTAACTGGCTCAAGGAATGGTGAGGGTTCTCCGGTAAAATTCTCCAAGAGAGGGAAAACTCGCACTTGTTTAGCCACGCGGCACATCTCTAAAAGAGATGCTAGATGAAAATTCAGGGAAAGCTGCTCCGAGTAAGTAAATAAAAAATGGGAACACAAGGCTAAGTCAAACTGACCAGTCCTGAAAGAAAGATGGGGAAGTTCATCGGTAACGTAACGCCCCTCACTAACACCTAGGGGAAAATCATCAAGAAACTTGTTCATCGCCGACATTCTTATCTGTCCCAATTGTTCTGGAGAGCCTACATCTCGCCAAACAAACTTGGATAAGTTTGCTTTGAGACCATCCATAATTACTGGATAAGTTTCCTGAATCCGTTGGGCAATTTCGTTAGCTGTGAATTGATAGATTGGGTCACAGGAAATCACTTTGTACCCAGATATAGTCATTTCAGCGTTAAAACTTGAAGGTCCTCCTGCACAATCGACTATTGACGATTTGAGGTCTAGCTTAGTCAAGTTGAACATTCTGATATATTCATCACCAGAACGTCCCCAAGGAACGACATTTTTCAGTAGTTTGAAACTCAATTTAATCTTTCTCCTAGAAGCGATTTGTACTCCAAAATATCGTTTTAGTACACCAGAAAACATCTGTTCTTTAGATAGTAGGTTTCTCCCTCTGCTTTTTGGAGCTGCCTCTGCTTCCCATGCTTTCTCAAAAAGGGGGTATTTAACCCGGATTTGATATAACTAGGAATGCCCGGTTGGGCTATCCACTTAAGCCGGGACAGTTTATATATGTTTTGATTTGCGACGACTCATTTAGGACTGCTATATTCCCCATTACCTATTCCCCATTACCTATTCTTCATTACCTATTCTCCATTACCTATTCCCTATTCCCTG
>JBFRWF010000372.1:0-5644 GCA_051439465.1 Xenococcaceae cyanobacterium
GCTATTAGATGCCACTCTACCCTTTTTCGCTCAAAAGCTTGACCCCAGTATCTTTTGGCACTGTTCTAGGACCCTTAGGTAGCGCTGCCGCAGGCACTCACTACCCGAGACCGCCCTGAGATAGGAGTTAGCGATCGCCCTGGGATAGGAGAAGCGCGATCGCGCCGGGGCTGAACTCTCAACAATGCCGTTCTTGTTAGCTTTCGAGTACTTCTGTCAGGCAGTCAGCTTCACACCATGTCATAATGTCTTCACGGGCATAAGCACTATCCCCTCTCACTAAAATCTGTGTATCCGCCCATTTTTCCCGAATTAGACCAATTAATCGTTGGATTTCCTCTAATGCCCCTGCGGCTGGATCGACATTTGAAGAACGAAGCTTGGCTACCAACAGGTGATGACCACAGAAGATGTAAAGTGGGGCATAACACAGGCCATTGTAATAAGTGTTGAAAAAGGCCCCCTCTTGATTACCGTGAACTTGGTCATCAGTCACATCCATGTCCAAAATAATTTGGCGCGGTGGCTTTCGCTCAGATTCTAGGAAGATTTCGACGAAAAGCTTTTCCATAGCAAATGGGTCTTGTTCGATGCGATGGTAACGACTGCTTGCTTGGTCTATTACTGTTTCTGGACAATATTCTAGTCGGTTGAGCGTACTCTTTCCTGCCAAGACCGCTTCAGTCGAGTCAATAAAATTGAGTTTTGATAACGCGAGTGCCAAGGCTGGGTCGTAGCGCAATTGCTCATGGTCATTCACGTCTTCATAGCCCAAGACGATTCCATAAACTCTTTGTGCCAATAACTGGTGAACCGAATAATCTACATAGGATGAGTCCCGATAATCTCGAAAACATTTAGCAAAGCGAGAGGTAATTTTAAGCTTTTTATCTAACTCAGCAATCAACACAATACCAGCATCTGACGTGATTCTGCCCCCTTCAAAATTGGCGAGCACTTCTTTTCCTTGGAGTCTTCCCAAATTTAGTTGATGGTTGCTCTGCTTAGTCAAACTGAGAGTCATAAACTGAAAATCTTGTCCTTATTCATAACTAAATTATAGCATAATTTATAATGTTAATTATCTTAATTTCACAGTTTTACAATTAATTATTGTCAAAAAGATATGCTCATTAATTTGAACTTTTCCCCCGTCTAATTGATTATGATTTTATTGCTGGCCCTAACAACACACTGTGGTTTTCGAGACTCGGCGTTCACTCTGGTAAAATCCAGATGATGTAAGGCTTCTGGAGTTAGCTATCGCACTTTTTGTGAGAAATGCGGGTTATTGCGTTGGTGCTGATTAAACTAATTTTAAAAGGTCAAGTATCATCATCATATACGCTATTCTTTATTGAGATAGTTTATTCTATCTCGGCATTTTTCATATTAAGAAATTATCGCATTATCAGAATAAAGGAAGTAGAAACATTATTTGCAGCAATGTTTGTAGTGCAAGATAAGTTGCCATTTTATAAAGAAAAGAATAAAGCCCAAACACTAGAGCATCTAATTAGTCAGTTACCAGCTTCTCCCGACCCCAACGAACCAGGAATCAAAGAACTACTGGCTGAACTCTCTGAAGCGATCGCTGATGAAACCAACCTAGACAATGAGGACAAAGCGGAAGCATTGGAGCCAGTGAAAGACTTAGCAGAAGCGGGGAAGAATCCCAGTGATGGAGCAATGAAGAAGATAGCGAAAAGAGCAACCAGATTGTTGACAGGAATGGCTGCCGGGTTACCGGATGCTACTAAGTTCGTTGAAGCCTGTAACAAGCTGCTGCCTGAAATCGCCAAGATATTTGGGCTGGGGAGCTGAGCTCTGGTTGTCCAGGTAGCGATCGCCCCTGACTCCCTCGTTCAATAAAACTCCAATAAAGTTGCTCTCCCCACCGCTGCTCACCCCAAGAGCGATCGCTGTGGGATAAAGTTTTAACTGTTTGCATCTGAGTGGGATTCAAGCAAGTCGCATTGTTGGGACGCAGCAAAGTTCTTCTCAATCACCGATATCACTGAAGAGAACCAGCGGACGCTAACAATAGTCTTACCACTTCCGGTTCCACTATCCATCTGTAGCTGTCCGTACTTCTTACCAGTTTCGGTCAGATGCCACTCAATTTTCTTTCTGCCACTGCTGCTGGTAGAATATGAAGCAACTTGAAGCCCAGCATTACGAAGTGCCTCGTTTACCTTTCTAGCAGATGGAGCTTTGTCTTTATCCAGTTTGTTGGCGATCGCTTTCCCCAGCTCGGTAGGAGACATTGGGATTTCTTCCAGCTGCATCTGAGCAGATAATAATCGCTTCGCCTCCTCATAGATTAGAGCATTTTCAGGTTCAATGGTTGCCTTCTGAGTGAGAGCAAAGGAAGCTTGCAGACTCTCGCTGACCCCAGCTAGTTTTAACATATCCACAGAGAAGGCGATCGCTCCTGCTGCCGATGACAATTCTTCAGACTTCTCTGCTGGCGGTGGATAACAACCGTACTTACGAAGACTGGGTAAGACTTCATCAAAAACCCAGTTCTGGAAACGCTCGGCTACTGAACAGTGGGACTGGAAGATTAGACGGTAAAGACCAGCTTCGGTCACAGTTAGCATTTCCTGTTTCCCCCCAAGGGTATGCATAGTATACATACCCTTTTGGTTTGAGGAAAAATTCCGTAAAACATTGCCTGCTTGACCAGTTTCCAAGATGTCACATACATCCTGGGCTATCCATTCAGGACGATCAGTCGTCCCGACGAAGCGAATCTGATTACCTTCAAACTCAAAAGCTTTTACAATACTCATAGCTTTGTTTGTTTTGGATACATTAAATGGTTAGAGCGTCAAATAAGCAAGCCATGTGACATTCTCCCACGCTTATGCTGACGCATAAAGCGTGGGCTTCAAAGTGACTCCGGAGCAACCTCCGGACATTTCCTTTGCTTTGAGAACGGGATGCCCCACCGCTATAAGTAGAGCATAGCAACAGGTAAACTAAATGCGAACAAGCTTACTTTCCCCTGTGAGGGAGGAGATGCACCATGGGACACCGATCCTGATTAGGGTTGCGGTGACCAAGCATCACGATGAGCCGATAAAAATCCCCAGCCCCCGAGGAGGAGGAGATTTGTCCCTAACCTATTGGCTGGCGCGCTCATCCCTGGGACTCCATCTGACAAAAGAGGGAAAGGATGTGCCTCGGTATGATCCCTTTAAGTACAAGAAAGTGATCATGACGACCGTTAATCCAGGAAAAGAGTTCACTTTTACCATGGACCTGCGTTCTGTTTTTGTCTTTCCCGGGGATGAAATCGGTAAGTATCAAGTGGTTTCTGGTAACGCTTCTCTGTATTTTGAAATAAAGCGGCTTCCAAAACTGGTAAGCTCTATTCTTGTACCACCGGGCAAGCACAGCTACTCTAGAGGTGTCGAATATGCTGTTGTGGGATCAGATCATGACAAAAACACCTGCCGATTATTGGGGAGGGGATTTAACGGTTTGTTCAGGACAATTTACCAGTTAGATTTCGTTCCGACCAACCTATTCGGTCGACAGTTAGAGTATGCACCAGAGTGTACAACCGGATGTCTGTTAGTTCTTTCATCCGCCAAAAGTCTCTATGTTCTGACGCCTGGACAAGCATATTATGGCAACTTACGTGGAAATCGAGGTGTTATTGCACGCACGGCCATGGAAGGAATCATGAGCATTGATGCTGTTGTTGTAGCTAATAACTGGAAGAATAAAGTTACGGACGTTATGATCAAGGTCTCTGTTACAGAGTTAAACACCAAGAGAAAACAGAGATCCGTTTACTTCCGGTTCAAGGAACATAAGATGACAGAGATTTCCAAAGATGTATTCCAAGTCAGCAAAAAGATAGATGAACAGACCCAACTATTAAACCCACATTCCGTCCGTCAATCTGTAGTTAACAAGTGGGAACCCTACTACTGAATTTTATTGTAGAGGAAAGCACTATGCAGCTGTTGTTGAGAATAAAGTCCGCTAAGCTGATAAAGCTCCTGAAAGGGATGTATTATATTGCTATTGTCAATCCGGCTTTCATTGATTATTGAAATAGTTCCCCCTTCTTTCAATATCTGATCTAAAAACTGGCAAACATAACCCAAATTTTCCTCTTCATCAGGCTCTAAATATTGAATCACGTTGTGCAGTAAAATTAAATCATATTTTTTTTCTTCAAACAAGTATGAGTTCTGTTTATCTAACAGATCCAGAGCCAAAAACCTTACTCGATCGAAAAGAAAATCAGAATAGCATAAATATTCGGCATTTACATCCATAAACCAGACATCAATCTCCTCTGGAGACAGATACTTTGAGATAGCTGCTCTAGAATATAGCATGGTATTTTGCTTGAGCCGTTCAAAGATAGTACTCGGTTTGCTCAAAACATCGATAGTCAGTGTAAACCCTTGAAATTCTTCCGGGTTATACAGATAACGCTTCAAGTATTTGAGAATGGTAATCAGTTCCTGCCCATAAGATGCCCCAATCAATCCAATGGATAAGTGTTGCGATTGATGGGGAAGTTTATGGCAGTTCTTCGCCTCTGTTACACGAAGAGGAAAAATTTCCTGAAAAAGCTTTTCATATACTTCCGGATAGCGATTAATGAATGAATACTCCGGGCCAATCAAATTCCGCAATAACTGATTCCTGTGGAGAGCCAGTATCAATGGATGATCCAACTCGGAATTCTCGATTAAATCTTTGATTTTCACCCAGATATCAGTGAGAGAAAACATTTTAGCAATGGTTTGAAGTTCAGCTTCTATTTCACTGACAAGATTCGGAAAGAGTATCTCGACGAATTCTTCAACCGAAAGAGTGAGGGCACCTAGCTCTACAAATCTCTTGAAAATCTCTTTTTTGTCTTCTTGAGATAATGAAAAATCTCTCATTTTAAATTATTACCTTGGTGATCGCATGCCAATTATAATAGTTGTGAGGCAGCAGAATAGTTAAGTCGTTAAAGCCAAAAAATGTAAAAATAGGCTAAGGGTGCCGCGTAGTGGCTGCCGTTGAGCTCAATCGTTAAGAGGGAGAAAGAATGATGAAACCAATTCCCATGGCAGTTCTTTCTGGGATGTTCCTCATATCCTCAGTCCCAGGGGCTCATACCAGTTTGCGTTCTAAAACGTAATTCTTAGGGCGAAGGAAGCCTGGAAAGCAGTACCTTGGAAGAAATTCCGCCGGATTGTATTCCGACTGCAAAAACGAATTTACAAAGCCCAGATGAACAAGGACTACAAGCTTGTTAAAAGCTTACAACGCCTGTTATTGGGAAGTCGTGCTGCTCACTTTTTTGCTGTGCGTCAAGTCACACAACTAAATAAGGGCAAAAAGACGGCAGGAGTGGATGGTAAAACCGCCCTTAGCCCCAAGCAACGCCTCGACCTAATAGAGGAATTGAATAAGGGGTGGAAGGGTTGGAACCACCAGAGACTCAGACGAAAATGGATTCCCAAACCCGATGGATCGAGAAGAGGCTTAGGCATCCCCACTATCAAGGATCGAGTAGTACAAATGTTGCTAAAAATGCTGTTAGAACCAATCTACGAAAGCGACTTCTTGAACTGCTCCAATGGGTTTCGACCCCAACGCAGAACACAGAATTGTATCGCTC
>JBFRWF010000373.1:0-19127 GCA_051439465.1 Xenococcaceae cyanobacterium
GCTCCCCCTGCTTCCCCTGCTCCCCCTGCTCCCTACTTTTGCCTTTTGCCTTTTGCCTTTTGCCTTTGAGCGAAGCGAGTCCCTGCTCCCCCTCTAAGCGTGTTACCCTATTTTGAACCATGCCCAAAATCTTATGTAGGGTCAGCGGCAAATTTTATTGACCGACCAGTCAGTCATGTTGTATAATTGAGGTATGAGTGACAGGAGTTCCTCCTATGAGTCCCAAAATTGTAGATAAACAACAGAAGCGGCGCTTGATTGTAGAAGCCTCCCTACAAGTTTTCGGGCGCAAGGGCTTCCAGGGAACGAGAATGAGCGATATTGCTCAGGAAGCCGGAATCGGGAAAGGAACGATTTACGAATACTTCGACAGCAAAGAGGAGTTAATCCTGAAAATATTTGAGGATTTGTTTCTCGATTATGAACAGCGTGCTCTTCAAGTAGCCAATAGCTCTCAACCCCCAGTCGGGGCGCTCCTAGATAACCTGAGGCAAGTAATGGAAGAAGCAGATGAATATGCCAATTTAGTTCCGGTGTGTTTTGAACTGTGGGGGTCAAAGATATTGAGCGAGAATTTGAAACTGAATGAGCAAATGTCCTACTGGTTTGAGCGACTTAGCAGTGCCTATGTTGCCATCATCGAAAAGGGACAGAAATCCGGTCAAATCAATCCCGAAGTCAATGCCAAGGCTTTAGCAAGAACCCTAGTCAGTACAATGGACGGCATTATTTTGCATTACTGTCTATTTCGTCCTTCTAAAAGCTTTTTTGCCCAACAGCAAAAGGAAGTGGAACGAATGGTGCGAAGTGCTCTTTCCACTTAATTTAAGAAACCTAATCTAATGAAAGAGTAAGCTCGGAAAATGACTATTCAAGTATTCTCAAAACATGTACGTCTGTGGACTATTGTTCTAGTCGTTGCTGCTACTACAGTTACAGGTACCACTGTTGTTAAATATTCCAAGGATTTTTGGGTTCTCAAGCCAAATGCCTCATCAGATGTCCTAGCATCTGCTCAACCTGTTAGTAGGGTAACAGCTTTAGGGCGTTTAGTTCCCCAAGGAGAAGTGATTAATCTGTCTGCATCCCCTTCTGTGGAAGGTGCACGGCTGGCTCAGTTGCAAGTACAGGAAGGAGATGAAGTTAAGGAAGGACAGATAATTGCGATTTTGGACAACCGCGATCGCCTTCAAGCGGCTCTAAATCAAGCTCAAGAACAAGTCAAAGTTGCCCAAGCACAACTGGCTCAAGTTAAAGCCGGGGCTTCAGTAAGGGAAATAGAGGCTCAAAGAGCAGTCATTACCCGTCTGGAAGTGGAATTACAAGAAACCCAAGCCACGTTTGATGCAACTATAGCTCGGCTAAAAGCCCAATTACGGAATGCTCAAAATGATTACCAACGCTATTCGTATTTGTATCAAGAAGGAGGGATCGCTGCTTCTGAAAGAGACAGACGACAACTAGATGTAGAAACCGCGCAATCACAACTCAATGAAGCCAGTGCTAACCGCAGCCGTACTATTGGCGCACTTCGAGAGCAAATCAAAGAAGCCAGAGCTACCTTAAATCGTATTGCAGAAGTGCGCCCTGTGAATGTGCAAGTTGCCCAAGCCGAAGTAGATAATGCTCTTGCAGCAGTTGGTCAAGCGCAGGCTAACTTGAAGCTGGCATATGTGCGTTCTCCCCAAGGGGGTCAAATTCTAAAAATCCATACTCGACCTGGGGAAATTATTGATAATCAAGGCATTGTGGAAATGGGTCAAACTGACCAAATGGAAGTTATTGCTGAGGTTTATCAAACCGATATCAGTAAAGTCAGTCTCGGTCAGAAAGCTACCATAACTAGCGATGTTTTTGAAGGAGAAATACTGGGGAAAGTTACTAGAATTGGTTCACAAGTTAGCCGACAAAACATTCTTGCTGTTGAGTCTGGTTCTGACGTAGATAGAAGAATTGTTGAAGTAAGAATCAGCTTAGATACTGAAGATAGCCAGCGAGTCAAATACTTAACTAATTTGCAAGTTCAAGTAGGGCTTAACTGATAACTTTTACCTGGTCAACAAAGGAATATATTATGTTTCGCAAACTCCCCTTAGCTTGGCTTCAAATTACCCGCGAGAAAACCCGCCTGCTCACTGCTATAGCTGGAATTGCTTTTGCGGATATTCTCATGTTTATTCAGATAGGGTTTCAAAATGCTCTCTATGCTAGTGCCAACGGACCGCACTACAGCATCCAAGGGGATTTAGTTTTAGTTGATTCTAAATATAAAACCATCTTTTATATGCAGAGCTTTTCTAGAGATAATTTGTATCAAGCTCTAGCAGTTGATGGAGTAGAGTCAGTCAGTTCTTTATATATTGGTTCTGCAGATTGGATTAACCCGATAAATCTCAACAGCCGTTCTATCTTAGTTTTTGGGATAGATCCAGCAAAACCCAGTTTAAATTTTCCTGAAGTTAATGATAATTTAGATAAACTCAAGCGACTAGATGAGATTTTATTTGACCGTGCCTCTCGACCGGAATATGGTCCTGTTGCTGAATATGTAAATCAAGGAAAACTGTTTGAAGCCGAAGTAAATGATATCAGGGTTAAAGTTAGTGGACTATTTAGTTTAGGGGCTTCTTTTTCTGCTGAAGGTAACTTCATTACCAGCGATTTGACTTTTTGCAGGATATTTGAACGCAATTCCAATCAAATAGAGGTGGGAGTAATCAATCTAAAACCTAATGGGAATTTGGAAATTGTTCGAGATAATATTCAATTGCGACTACCTGACAATGTTAAAATCCTAACCATTGAAGAATTCGCTTCAATCGAACGAGAATATTGGGCTAACAACACTGGTATTGGTTTTATTTTTAGTCTGGGAACATTAATGGGATTTATTGTCGGGGCGGTTATTGTTTATCAGATTCTTTATTCCGATGTAGCCGACCATTTACCTGAATACGCAACGTTGAAAGCGATGGGATATAAAGACACCTATTTGCTCAGTGTTTTGGTTCAAGAATCCTTAATTTTATCCATATTTGGTTATTTTCCGGGATTGATGATTTCCTGGTGGATGTATAACTTAACTCGAAGTGCTACACTGCTGCCAATATTTATGGGGTTTAACCTAGCGGTTTTAGTATTTTTTCTCACGATATTGATGTGTATTATTTCGGTAACTATAGCTGTGCGTAAACTCCGAGAAGCTGACCCAGCTGACATATTCTAAAGACAGTGCGGTATAATTTCAGAAGGCGGAGAACAGGTTTAATACCAAATCCGCTTTTATAACCCCCTTTTTGAAAAAGCAGGGGGAGCAGGGGGAGCAGGGGTTAGCGATCGCACTTTTTGGCAACACCCAACAAAATCGGTTTGCTACCAGTCCCAGGTTTGAGGATTAAGCTGGTGACTTATTTGGGCTACTGTGCACTAGTTACTCCAATATTTCCTTTGGTATACCCTCATAGGACGGTATATCACTTGAGGGTTGATACCACCCAAGTTTAGTTTCGATGCATACATTAGCGACGGGGCAAATTTCATCTTTACTATCGATACACGATACTGCAACACTCAGATATTGTCCCTTATCTTCTGCATAATTCATCAATCTTGAACCACAGTTTGAACAAAACGCCCTAAATCCACCACCTGAAAAATAATCAGCTAGCTTTTCTTCACCTCTGGTGAATTTTAGGCTATTACCATCTGCAAATGCTTGTGTAGCGAATGCTGCTCCATGAGATCGCTGGCAAATTGAACAGTGACAACTATATACCTTGCCTGAAATAAGCTCGACTTCAAACTGAACTTCACCGCAAAGACAACTTCCTTTTACCATGATTTTTGCTCTTTTTATGCGACATTAAACTCATAACGTTCCCACTCACCGAACCAAATAACCTCTGTAACTCGACTAACCATCAAGCGTACATTTGAGATTTTAAGTGTACCTCGTTTTGAGAGCCATTTTCACCCCACCAGAGGGAGTAAAAGTAATGCCTCGACGCACGGGTTTAAGGGGATGCTTATCCAGCAATTCTAACTCTACCTGCGATAAAACAGTTGCTAATACCAATTTCATCTCAAACAGAGCAAAAGCATATCCTAAACAGCGACGATTGCCACCACCAAAAGGTAAATATTCATAAGGATAAAATTGTTTTTCTAGAAAGCGTTCTGGTTTAAATTTCTTTGATTCGGGATATATATCCTCTCTGTGATGAGTTAAATAAATACAAGAAAAAAGAGAGGTTCCAGGTTCAAAGGTATATCCCATTATCTCAAAAGGTTCTTTTAACTGGCGAACCACGAACACGACAACCGGATAAATCCTTAGTGTTTCAGAAATTATAGCACTAAGATAAGGAAGTTTAGTAATAGTATTGGAATCGGCATTGTCATTAAGAGAATTTAATTCAGCCATGAGTTTTTGACGGATTTCTGGGAGATAATGAATCCAATAAAATGCCCAAGCTAAACTATTAGCAGTTGTTTCGTGACCAGCAAACAGCATAGTCATTAGCTCGTCTCGTATTTCTGCATCGCTCATCGGTTGACCTTCTTCGTCACGGGCAGAAAGCATTAGACTAAGGATATCTTCGCCCCAGTTATTGGGTTCGTTTCTTCTCCGATCAATTTCAGCCTGCAAAATTTCGTGAATTAGTCGCTTTTGCCTGACAAACTGTCCCCAAGGACTCCAAGCCCCTAGATCTTTTTGCAATAAAGGAAAAAAGAGGGAAAAGGACTTGAAAGGAGAGTTAAATATATCTAGCCAAGAAATCAAAACTTGTCTAAGTTGCTTGTATCTTTCTCCCTCATCTAAACCAAAAACAGTGCGCAAGATAACTCGCAGAGAAATTTCTTGGGTATAGTCACGAAGGCAAAAAGGTTGTCCCACTTGCCATGGAGCGATAACTTGCTTGGTAACTTCAAAAATGGTACTACCGTAACTTCTCATCCTTTCTCCATGAAAAGGAGGCATTAACAGCTTACGAGCCTTTTCGTGTTTTACTCCATCAAGCAATACTAAAGAATTATCTCCCAATAAAACCTTGATTGGGACAAAAGTTTGTTGACTCACTTCAAACAAGTTTGGAGGGGCGGTAAAGACTTTTTCTATCGCTTTAGGATCGCTGAAAATTACAAATGGTGGAAATCCTAAAGATTTAGGAAAATAAAAAATTTTTCCATATTTTTGATGGGTTCTTTCTAACAAGCCAAACTGATCGACCAGTGCTTGAATTGTCTGTATAAAGACGGGAGTTCTAGGTCCGTCAGGCAGTTTGGCTTTAGCTTGAGATGAAGTTAAGAGAGTCATCATTAATCCTTCTGACAAAAAATCGGTCAATCGAGCGAGCTGGTACGGCTTAATATTACTTTACGAAAAGTCATATCGACAAGTACACCCTAGGATTAATATAGCAGTCCAGGACTTACGCACTCAGACAGATAAAATGCTTGTAATCCCCTGTTCCCCGTTCCCTGTTCCCTATTCCCTATACTGAGAGTAATGTTATAGTCGAGAGACTATGTTTTTGATAGCATTCAGGATTGTTATCGTTCTTGCGCTCGCCTACTTATTTGGGCTGCTGGTGGCTTGGTTGGTATCGTTTTTCAATGCCTCTGACGATGGAGGTTGTGACAAAAGGGACTCAGAACCTACTCCAACCCTGCCGCCAAACCTCGGAGAAACCTCTAAGGGGAAGATTCCGAAGAAGCGGTTGGTGGAAGTCGATGAGTCTTATTATCTCGAAGAGTTCGATTTAAGCAAGAAGAAGTAGTTAAACTACTTTGCTTCCTGTGCAATACGGAGGTTTGAGAATGTCTACTCAAGAAAAAGCTCGTGCTCTGATGATGCGCCATCATCACCTAGTTAAGAACCGTCAGAATGGATTTCTGATACACACTGCCGCCGAAGTTGGGCTCTCCATGGGCTCTGGTGAATACTGGTCCCACATTCAAGGCAAATCCTTTTCCAGGTTTCGCAAGACCTACGTCTCCGATTCAGGTTTAGGGCTTGACAAATTATGTCAGTGAATTGGGAATGATTCGCAGAAGTGGCGGTCAGAACTGACAAAAAAGTCTTCTTTGTTGAAGACCTTGATTTAAAATCATTAACCAAACGAAATAAGGCAAAACAAGATGAAGATGGAAACTATTTACCAAACGGACAATCTGCGAAATCTGGATTAAACAAATCATGGCTTGATGCTGCATTCGGACAATTCTTTTACTAACAATACCTCTACCGAAGTTCTGGGTATCCTTTCGAGGTGCCAGAAGCCCACACTTACCTGAAGCGTGAAGTGTGGGAGCGTCACAGAGAAAGTCGAGACAAGAAACAATGAACTTAAAAATCCTTGCCACTGCTATCTGTTTGACTCCGTTGTACTTAGCGACTGGAGCCGGGGCACAACAACTATCCAACTCACCAAGTGAGTCTCTAACCGAGTTATCATCAATCTCTCAATTTGAGAGACTTCTTAACAGGCAATTACAGCAGCAATCCCCCCTATTCTATCTATTCCTGATTGAGCTAGAACAATACCAGCTCCGCCAGCCGCCAGACCTTCAACAGCAAGCAGAAGAAGAACTACGGAAAATCTTGCAGCGACCCCAACCTTTTCAACAGCGACTTATCCAGCAACAATGGTCATGTTGCCAGGTGGAGCCAAGATAGAGATGAAATGAGTTTTTTTGAACAATTTCTCAAGAGGGGAGATGTCAAAACAAAACCTTACTTATGCCGATGAAAGTTGATAATATTAATCTAGTTCCCTTCTCGCCTGAGACAGATACAGAAAAGCTAAACACTTGGTTAAAGGCTCCTCACGTTGTTAGATGGTGGGGCAACCCATCCAGTCATCTTCAACAGGCTCTTGAACATCCTAGTTCCGACCACGCCATCATCGTCGCTGATGACACACCCATTGGTTATCTGCGCTGGCAGAAAGTCAAAAAGGTTGAGTTGGATGCGGTGGGACTAACTGAGATTCCATTAGGCTCCGTGGACATCGATATTTTAATTGGAGAGGTTGATTATGTCGGGTGTGGAATTGGCCCACTTGTTCTCAAAAAACTTGTTAATCACCTTTCTGAAGATTCTAGTATTCCCCTGATTGGAATGAGTACCTCAGTAGAGAATACTGCTGCAATAAAAGCGTATCAGAAAGCAGGATTTCGTTGTCTTTTTCAGTATGATAACCCTGACTACGGACGCTGCTGGATTTTGGGTTTGATCCCTGGAACGAAAACTTAAGATTACATCAGAATAATGGTGTTTCTTTTTCTCTCAAAAGACGGTTCAATATGACTATTTTTAAATCCTCATTTTTCTGGTTTTTCTGCTTTACTGTAATTTTGCTTCTCTCCCTTGATTTCTGGTCTTGGGGACAAGAAACTTCGCCCTGGGTACTCCATCTTCCCCCTTGGGTATTCTATTTTATCGGCTTGCAAATTGTCCTTTCTCTGACCCTGTTCGCTTTTGCTCTCAAATTTTGGACCACGCCGTCGAAGGAGTCAAACAAGCGATGAGCTTAGAAAAACTCATTCCCTATCTGAGCGTCGCTGCCTATTTGTTGTTCAGCCTTTGGGTAGGGATTGCTGGTTACCGAAAGCAACAAAACACACCTGAAGACTATTTCCTCGCCGACCGAAAAATCGGACCAGTTGTTCTCTTTTTCACTCTAATTGCCACAAATTTTAGTGCCTTTACTTTTCTCGGATTTGCCGGAGCGGGCTATCGCATCGGGATTAGTTATTACCCAATGATGGCGTTTGGGACAGCACTTGTCGCTTTGTCCTTCTATTTAATCGGCTACAGAGTCTGGCTTCTGGGCAAGGAAAAAGGATTTATTACTCCTTCGGAATTGATTGAGGAGCGCTTCGGGAGCCAGACGCTCAAATTACTTTTTCTCGCCGTCATGGTGATTTTTACCCTGCCCTATTTAACTTTGCAACCAATCGGCGCTGGGTATCTGCTGGAAAATTTGACCGGCGGACAAATCCCCTACTTGGCTGGGGCTACTCTTTTGACAGGAGCGATCGTGCTGTATGTCTTCATCGGCGGGATGAGGAGCGTAGCCCTAACCGATGTCGTGCAAGGCGTTTTAATGTTTGCGTTTATGATTGTGGCTCTCTTGACTATTGCCAATAGTCTTGGGGGTTTGGCTGAAGCCAACCGCACGGTTGACTCTCTTCAACCCGAACTTTTCTCCCGAGAGGGTGCCGGCAATTTTTTCACCAAACCAAAATGGTTTAGCTATATGCTTCTGTGGACTCTAAGCGTGCCGATGTTTCCGCAAATGTTCATGCGCTTTTATATTCCGAAAACGCCCAAATCTCTGAAAGTTTCTTCAGTTTTGTATCCCCTGGTGACAGCGATCCTGTTTATTTGTCCGGTGCTGATTGGAATGTGGGGGCATATTGCCTTTCCCGATTTGGCAGGAAAAGCAACAGATCGGGTTTTGCCAATGATGCTGGCAGAATATACCCCCATCTGGGTAGCTTCTTTGGTTATGGTGGGGGCGCTGGCGGCATTTATGTCAACAATGGATTCTATTCTTCTGGCGCTTAGCTCGATGCTCACACGGGATATTTACATTTCTTACTTTCGCCCACATGCTTCCTTTGGAGAGCAAACTCTTGTAGGTAGGCTGCTGATTGTTGTCCTGGCAATGATTGGCTTAATCATTGCCTCTAATCCACCGAATACCATTGCGGCGATCGCCACCCAAGCGTTTACTGGATTAGCTGTCCTCTTCCCTACGGCAATCGCAGCCTTATATGGAAAAAACATTCACCCGAAAAGTTGCATTATCTCGATTGTGGTGGGAGAAGCAGCGGTGATCGGATTTCAATTGGGTCTGATTCCGCCAACTTTTACCTTTGGTTTTCTGCCAGTTATTCCCATTGTTGCCCTTTCTACGTTAATTATTCTCGCTGGAGCATTTATTAGTCCCCAAAAAGGCATTTAAATTGCATATTTTGAAAACAGGACTAAAACCGTCAAACCCCCTCCCCTGCTCCTTTCAAGGGTAGGTTTTTTACATTTATGGTTGAGACGAGCAGGAGAAGCAGGGGGAGCAGGGGAAGCAGGGGGAGAAAGCTGATTTTTTCTTTGAAAATTTATCTCCCCGTCTCCGGTGTCTCCCCTTAACGTTAGGTTTCTTTTCCCTGAAACTTCATCTATCATCCCAGGTTGCACCCCGACCGCGCCCTCTACCACGCTCCCGACTGTGCTCCGAACCGTGTTCCCAATCGTGAGAGCGACCGTGTTCCCAATCGTGAGAGCGATCATGCTCCCAACTGTGAGAGCGACCGTGTTCCCAATCGTGAGAGCGACCATGCTCCCAACGGTGATAGCGACCACGCCTCCGACCGCGAGAAAAACAATTTCCTGGTATCCAAAACCGATCCCAGACAAAGCGGCGATACCTTCGACTCCAAACCTTTCGGTACCCCCAACGTCCTGGGCGACAGCGGCGACGATGACTAATCAGAATTTCCTGATTATTAGAATAGGTGTCAGCTGCAGCGGGTTGAGCTTCAACCCATGCTGTTCCTACCATTCCTAGAGTTAGCATTCCTGCCATTAATGCACCTTTTAGTCTTTTAGTCATAGTTTTCCCTCGACTCTCATACCTTCAGCACTTCTCATCAAGGGGATCTATCCCTAATTTCAGGGTAGTTTTCTCAATTGATCATGTCAGTCCCACAACGTGTGGAATTTCAAGTGCTTGAGAGATTGCTTGAAGTGGAAAAAAGTGGAACGGCTACCGAGAAAGAAAACAACAAAAGCGCAGTAAAGTTGTCCTGAAAAAACCAGGCTATCGCTCCTAGAGCATCGATTCAATAATAAAATTTCGACGGGGGAGGGCACGGCGTTTTGAGGCTTTTAGTTGGGCAAACAAAGTTTGTTGATGCCGTGCCCCTACATTGATCGCAGATATCCTGATTCGCCGGAGTGACAGGAAAAACCGATTACTGAATTGCCGTTCTAGAACACCGATTCAGTAATATAATGTAAAACTTTTAAGTATCCTTTTCTTTGTCATAGGAATGTCGCAGAGTTTTTCCATCAATAGCTACTATTTCTCCAAAGGCTCTTCCCAGTTCTCAAACTCGTCGAACAAGCAGCTTTGACCACTGAGAGCAACTTGTAGGCAATAACAACCATCAACAATCAGACTTAAAGTAGTTGCGCTCATAATTTTTAGACCAGATAAAACTTTGTTTAGGGAACATCCCGAAGTTGCCAAAACACAGTTCAGCAAATTCTGTAATTCAGAGGACATCATTACTATTCTCTTCCCTGAACCTCTGCTAGTTGCTGGCTGGTTGTAGCAGCAGTGTAATCAAACTCTCCATCCCGATTGGGGTTAACTTCGGCGGCGACAGCAGTGGTGCTAAATAGAGCGATGGTAGCTGTAGAGATAAATGCGGTGAGAAGTCTTTCTAGAGTGAGTTTCATCGTCCACCTCCTGTAAAATGCTAACCTTTGAGGTTAATCTCAATGTACTATGAACTCTTACTGTCATACTTCCTCCGTCAGACTCATCCCCTGGGATGATTAGCGATCACCCGATGTGGGGGTGGGTATTGCTAACCTTATTTGCGATACCGTACAACACAGGACCATCAGAGACGACAAGTGGCGATCGCTTGTTCGTCAAGTATCCCTTTCCAGAAACACTAGGGGGAAAGCTCACAAGGGTAGGTTTTTAACAAAAGGGTGAGTCAGGGCGATCGCAGAAACGAAAAAATAAGCTTTTTCTCCCCCTGCTTCCTCTGCTCCCCCGGCTCCCCCTGCTCGTCTCAACCCGAAATCTAAAAAACCTACCCTTGAGCAGATCCGCTTATGTGGGGTGCTCTCAACGGAGAAGCTGAGGATAAATCTGTCGCCATGCCAATACCACGAGAAGGCCCATCCACAACAGTAACCACAGAAGTGATAAGAACCACCAATCTGGAAGTCCTAGGGGCCAGCGCAGTAGATCCACCAGAGACGCTAGGGGAAAAATCCCGGCTGTCTTTTCCAGGAACGATGGCAGAGTTTGACGGGGAAAATAAGTGCCGCAGAGAGTAAACATGGGAACGACAAACAGAAAGATCGGCACATTGATTTGATCTACAGTGCGCACAGTCCCAGCTGTCAGGAGTCCAGCCGCAGCAAAGAGGAGACTCCCCAGCAGGATCGCGGGTAACGACAGCAGGAGATACCAGCCAGAGTAAAGTCCCCAAACAACAGCAAACAAACCTGTGAGCATTCCTGCCATTAAGCCTTTGGTAGTTGCCCAGAGCCAGTCTCCCAAAAACACTTCGGTAAAACTCAAAGGGGCAGTTAACAAAGCTTGCCAGGTTTTTTGGAAGCTCAGACGAATAAAACTGCCAAAGGAACCCTCAAAAAAGGATTGAAAGAGCACTCCAACTGCAATCATGCCAGGGGCAAGAAACTGCAAATAGGGAACGGTTTGTCCAAGATAAGAGACATCTCCCACCAGTGGAGTCAAGCCATAACCAAAGGCAACCAAATATACCAGGGGTTCGGACAGAGGCGGTAGACTATTGACCAACCAAGTTTTCTGATAGACTCTGGCGTGTCTGAGCCAGACGGAATAGACTCCCCAAGCCGTAATCGGATTGTTTTGCTTCATCCTTCTAATCCAGTCCCTGTTAGTCGCAAAAACACATCTTCTAAGTTAGCGCGACGGCGGCTGAGTCGAAGCCCTTCAATGGCATTCAATTGTTCCCAAAGGGGTTGGGGATTATCCTCAGAGAGGCTCATGAGATAACTGCTGCCAAAGGGACAGTACCAGGTAAGGTGCTGGGTGGCAAGTTGTTGCAAGGTGGATTCAGGGATTCCTTCGATTTCTACCACTTCTCGCCCCACAGTCCGTTCAATCAGCTCTCTGGGAGTGCCTTCATCAATAACTTTCCCTTGCTGAAGGAGGAGGAGGCGATCGCACAACCGTTGCGCTTCATCCATGTAATGGGTGGTCAGTAAAACCCCACACCCACTTTGCTTCAACTGGGTGACTAACCGCCAAAAGTCTTGTCGTGCATGGGGATCGAGTCCTGTGGTAGGTTCGTCCAAAAACACGATCTGGGGACGATTGATCAATGCCCGTGCCAGGACTAAACGCCGCTTCAATCCCCCTGAAAGTTCATCAATCCGGTAGCCAGCATAATTTTGCAGTCCTACCTGTGCCAATAATTCCCTGGCTCGATTTCTAGCAGCTTTTCCAGTGAGGCGGTAGTGGTGGGCAAAGTAAATTAAATTTTCCAAAACATTGAAATCGGGGTCAAGATTATCTTCTTGGGTGACAATCCCCATTAAGTTGCGAGCCAGTTGTCCTTGAGAGTGCACTTTATAGGGCTCCATTTGCACAAAGCCGCGACTGGGAATTACCGCCCCATATAACATCCTCACTGTCGTAGTTTTACCTGCACCATTTGCCCCCAGCAGACCAAGAATTTCTCCCCTGTGGAGGGTAAAGTTAACTCCTTGGACAACAGTGCGCTCTCCGTAAGATTTCCACAGATCGTAAGCCGTCAATTTCATTGTTCCCATAGAAGGTTTAGTGGGCGTAACAGTTGTGGCAGTATTCAGTTTGAACATGCTTGAGATGACTGCCACCGAAGAAATTAAAATCCAAAACTTAGACCACCAGCAATGACAGCGATCGCCCCACAAACTCAGGTACACATCATCGATGGTGATGAATCTACAAGAGGACTCTACATTTTCTTCTCCAAACCTCTTGACAAATTGATTATCATCTTAACTTCTCACGAATGCTGGAAACCTCATATGGATCTTAACACCCAATTCTCGACCTTGAGTGAAGTGATAATAGTTAATTATATTTTCTTAGAGCCTATCCGAAAAGTGTTTATCGGGAAAGAAACCGGGTTTCTTTTAGTGTAACTGGGATTTTTCGGATAGGCTCTTAGTGACCACAGTTGCGTCTGGAGATGCTAACCTGACCAAACCAATACGAGGGAATGATTCTAAGCCTCAGAAGCAGTCAGTCTTCCCGCCCATATGCATAGAGCAATAGCAAAAACAAGAGCTCCCCCCGACATCCAGAGCGGAACTGGCTGCGTTCCAATCTTAACTGGCCATTGGTAGATCAGCCTGATGAGATGGAGGAGTCCCACCAAGCCAAAAATGCTACCGGACAGCACAAGGTACAACTTTGTATTCATATCTAGTCCGTTTAACTTATAAATAATCCTTTATATTATTATAGCACGAGGGAGTAGTTTTTAGGGCAATAATCTATATTTTTCCTTATCGTTAAATAACGGAATAATTTGTTGTTTTTCCAAACCAATTCCCACGACACACAGACGTGCGGAATGTAGATTCTGGCTCACCACTGGATCGGCTACAACCCTCAAACCTTGGTGATTGCTGGCATGGGAGCCTTTATGAGTGCCGTCACGAGAGCGCCCCTCAGTTCGATCATCATCACTTTAGAGTTAACTAAGAACACGCTGCTCTATCACCCGTTAGTGATTAGCAGTGTTATTGCCTATCTGGTGGCCAGGCAACTATCAAGGAAGTCCCTGTTTGAGAAAATGAATGAAGATGTCTAGAGAGGAAATCTATCAAAAGGTCATTGAACCTGATCGCAATTTAATCGGGCAGGTTATTATTCTGTCTAGGGAACAGGGAAAATAGCTTATCTAGAGCGTGTTTTGATCTTAACGCGATCGCCAACATAAATTAATAAGCTACATGGTGACATCCCTTTTTAGTTAATTACTGCAACCCTTGATATAAATAGGTTCTTACGAAAGAAAAAGGTCGCCAGCCTCTAACAATCGCCCCTGTTGTCTTCATCGTTCCTAGAAGGAGATGAGCCAATTCCTAGCTGCTTTTTTGAACGTTTTAGCTGCTTCCAGAGTGACTGGATTTCTTGGTAAGCCTCGTAAGGAGATAACTTTCCATTAGCTTCCAGATTGCAGATGTAGCTCACCCGCACAGAGAATTCTTGCAGGTTGGCATTAAACACCAAATTCGGAGGTGTCCACTCACCGTAGTAGCAACTCCGGGGGTATAGGAAGTCAGAGCACTTCATTTTATATATGTTTTGATTGGTCACGACTCATTTAGGAATGCTATAGTACGACTGTGGGAAAACGCGATTACTATTTAACTTGTTGCTCTCCTCCAACTTTTTCTGCAGCACCCTCAACAAGAGGGTCTTATTCACTCATCCACCGACAATATAATTTGGAATTCTCATCCAGAAACCACCGAGCAACTAAACGGCTTCTTTGTGACTTGTGCTTTTTATTTAATGTCGTTGACTGCCTTGGGTTAAGATTGGTGGAGACATTGGTTTTTTCTAGAAATATGGAACTCATAATATCGTTCTCCTTTGCTTGTAATTTTATCTTTTATTATTCTTTTCTTAACCTTCTGTTAACCATGATATTCTCAAACTCCCACAAGAGTACATTCTTGTAATTGCTGAAATATCTAAGCTAACCAATGTTTAGCTCTAGTCATTTTTACTGACATTAGGACTTACGCATTGACAACTTGACACAAATGTTCATATAGCAGTCCTATTTAGAAAGTAGTCTCTTGTTAAACTGTGGTGAGAAATACGGGTGGCGTGCTAGGGACAATATCCTCTACTATCAATTTATTCTTCAAACCAGATTTTTACCACCTAAGTTTAGTAACTTAAGAAAGAAGTTAAGAAGTTTATTCATAAATCAACTGTAGCTATTATGGCTCATGCATTTCAGCCATTTATACATCTCTAGGAATTTTCGCTTATCTTCGTCAAACATTCTTATCTTCGGAAAAGATGTAAGGATTCAGGTGGGAGGCGATCGCTAAGTAGGTACATAGGTGGACAATAATAATCGTAGGGTGGGCATTGCCGACCAAAAACTTGTAACTCACACACAGAAAATTCTAGGCAATGCCCACCTACAATTTGGGAGCATCCCATTTTTGCAAAAATGTTATCCCTCCGAAATAGACGGGGAGACGGGGAGACGGGGAGATGGGGAGACGGGGAGATGGGGAGATGGGGAGAAATCACACAGTTTATACTAAATCGCTTTGATAACCCCCTTTTCAATTTGGGTATTTTTGGTGGCAGCTTATCAGGAAGTCCCAATAGGGACAATGCGAGCCTCAAGCACCTCTGCAACTAAGGGGTCATGAGACGTAAAGATCAAGGTTCCTCCCTGGTTGGTAAAGTTCTTGAGCACATTGAGCATTAGCATCAAGGATTTAGGATCTTGCCCAACCATGATTTCATCTAGTAGGCAAACTTTCGGCTGCCTTGCTAGAACTGCTCCCAGTGCCAACCGTCGCTTCTGTCCCTGGGAGAGAGAGTGGGGATGCCTGTGGGCAAAAGCCTTTAGATTCAGTTGTTCAAGCAGCGCGTCCGCCGCCTCTAGGGCGACGCCTGGTTGCAAAATTTCCGAGCGCACACTATCGGCAAAAAGTTGATGATTGGGGTTCTGAAGGACAAAACCGACGGTTTTAGCAATCTGGACAACGCTGCGTTTGCCCACATCTCGCCCCAGAATCTCCAGCTTGCCTGTGGCAGGTTTGAGTAAACCACTCAAGAGCTTGAGTAGAGTTGTCTTTCCGCAGCCATTGTCCCCCTTGAGCAATATAGTCTCTCCAGCGGTCACATGCAGATCCGGAAAAGGAGGATATCCTCCCCAACTCAAGTTTTGAGTGCGCAGGACAACAAGAGCTCGATCGCTCTCTTGAGGACTTAGGACTGAGGGGGTGGTGTTTATATCGAACTCAGGATGCAATCCCCTAGCAAACTCAGAATTAGCCCAATCGTGCCGGTACTTTTCTAGATTCCACTCAAATAGTTGACCGTCGTGAAAGCGGTAAGTTCGATCGCAGATTTCCCGAACCAGCTCCAGGCGATGCTCTACCAGAATGACCGACTGTCCTTGGCGAGTCCTCCATTGCAGGAGTTGGAGCAACAGATCAACACCTTTTGTATCCAGGTAAGCAAACGGTTCATCTAACAGTAAAACCGGTTGACCAATCGCCAACATGCAAGCCAGGAGCAGTCGTTGCTTTTGCCCTGCCGAGAGTTGCTTGATAAACCAATTCCGCTGCATATCTAGACCAAATTCTCGCACAGAAGCATCCGCCAACTGAGGAATTTGGTTGGGGTCCACATTCCAATTTTCTAAGCCAAACACCAATTCGTCCCAAACCCGATCTGTAAAGATTTGAATCTCTACATTCTGCAAAAGAATGCAGAAATGCTGCGATCGCTGACGGATAGACCATTCGTTCAGATCAGTACCCTGGTAAAGAATCTTGCCGCTTAACTTCCCGCCAGCGTGGGAGGGAGCAATCCCAGCAATACAGTTGAGCAACGTACTTTTACCGCTTCCAGTAGCCCCAGAAATCAAGACCAGCTCTCCAGGATAGAGCGTGAGGTTGATCCCCTGGATCGTCGGTTGAGATTTTCCGATATGGGTGAAGGAGAGATCAACCACTTCCATGCAAGGAAAATTCTCGGCGTCTTTAACTAGGTTCCCCATTCGATATAGCCAATCCCTATCAGAATTAGTGCAATACTGATGCTAAATAAAAGATCTTTGATATCCCAGGTCAACGGTTGACTATTGCTTCTGGGTGCTTCCGGATCGTAGCCTCTCGTTTGTAGACCAATGGTCACATCATCGGCATAGGAAACAATTTGGAAAATTAAAGGCACAAACAGCCCTGAAAACCACTGGGTAGGTTGACAGGTTAAGTCCACGCCTCGTAACTGATTAGCCTCAAGAATCCGCTGGGTTTCTTGCTGAATAATCGGTAAGAATCTCCAGATTAACATCAGACTCAGTATCAGAAAACTCGGCAAGCGTGCGGCTTGCAATGCTCTGATCAAATCGGCGGGTGGCGTTGTACTGGCCAATAGGGGCGCGGGCAAAGTGATTGCCAGCAGGCGCAAAGCGCTGAAAACACCATCATGGAAGTCTCCTAGCAACCAGGTAGAAAATGCCGCAAACAACGCGACGGCGATCGCGCCATGGAGAAGTACTCTCAGTTTGATTCGCACTTGAGATAGCAATAACACTAGCAGGATACCCACAAGCAACCCTACTGCCCAAATCTTATTTAGGAACAGGATAAAAGCAATCAGGAAAATGCAAATGATGATTTTAAGTACAGGGTTGATTTGGGTTAGTAAGCTGTGTTTTTGCCTTGAGACCTTAGAGTTCAGCATCTAATTTCCCAGCTCGCTTGAGTTGCTTGATTACTAACTCCCCCAGCCACCAGCCAAATGCGCCGGTCCCGGCGGCCAGCACCCCCATCAATCCAAAAATCCAAGGTTTGGTCAAGAGTTCTGCAAACTTACCGCCTACCATATAGGCAGCCATTAACAGACCCAGTGGCGCAGCACTACCAAAAAAGATGATATTCCCAAGTAAGCGATTAATTTTGCTTCGATAGTTTCCCCGAAAGAAAACGACCAGCTCAGTCAAGAGAACAGTAGACGCCAAGTAAAGTGTAATTACAGGGGACAATGGTCCGAGCATCAACGCCAGAGGGAGAATCATCAAGGCTATGCTGCCTTTGCGCTGCAACCGTGCCATGCCAAGGGTCATGAAAATACCGCCGAAGGGAGCCCAAGCAACAAGCTCTAGTCCGGGAATGGGAGGTACTACCGAACCGACGACTACCACGGAAATGACCATGCCAATTGTCATGAAGGCTGCAAAAACGTAATCTTTCAAACGCCAACGTGTTTGCATATCCGCTATTTCAGCAATCGCTGATTTAGAAACTGCACAATTATGATAGCAGGATTATTCGTATCTCTTAATAGAAGTAGGGAACAGGGAACAGGGAATAGGGAACAGGGAATAGGGAACAGGGAATAGGGAATGGAGAATAGGTAATAGGAAATAGGTAATGGGAAATTTGAGATGGCTGACAATGTTCTCGTACACTGCCACGGAAATTTGTATAACTTCAGCTTTCATTTTATTCCATTTATTTACACTATTTTCCCTTGAGGAGATCAGTAAAATTTCTCCAAAAACTACTAATTTCCATTATTAATGGGGCTGACATGTAGTCAAATAACTATTACTCTTAAATTAACGACAGATTCAGAAGTGTTTTTGATCATCAATGAATCTTTGAAATGTCAGACTAGATGCGCTTTATAACATTTGACTTAGGATAAGCAACCCTGCTGGTGGGGCAGGGTTTTTTTTAGTTTTTATTACTCTCATTCATCACCTAAAGTCGAATAGCCTAGTTGACTGACAAAACTTGCAGAACCTTCATTTAATCTACTTTTCAGCAATTCTGATTTGAGTTGGCTCGGTATAATTAATAATTAATAGTGAAGTGTGGGGGGAATTAGTTAGCGGATGTTACCCGCTAACTAATTCTGTTCGGTTAGCGATCGCCAAATCAGTTGAGAATTTCTCAGGTTCTATAAAAACCCCAATAAAGAACAGTTCAAGAACTAAACAAATGTCAAGTCTGTTACTTCAAATCCATTACCAACAAAGGCAATAAGATCATCGCCAAGGAAGTCAAAATCTCCATTACCATTGTCAAGAGCAATTGCCAAGGAAGAACTACCAACAGTAAAGAAGGAGTAATCACTAATATCACCTGACAGTTGAATCTGGTCTTCACCCGTGGCAAAATCAGTAAGGTCGGCAACATCAGCACTGCCAGATTCAGCATAGAAAGGACCTGATTCATCACCTAAGACGAAAAGGTCTGCACCATTACCTCCAGCTAATATGTCGGCTCCACCAACACCGTTGAGGACGTTGACACCTTCGTCACCATTTAGATTGTCATCGAAGGCAGTACCTGTTAGATTTTCAATATCTTCCAAGGTATCCTCAACAACGACACCAGCTACAGGCTCGTAGGAGGCAGTACCATCACTCAAATCTGCACTGACACCGAAAGAAAGATCACTAAAGTTGGCGGTATCGTTACCACGACCTCCATCTAGAGCATCGATTCAGTAATAAAATCTCGGTGGAGAGGGCACGGCGTTTTGAGGGTTTTGGGTGAGTTACAAATGTTAATGATGCCGTGCCCCTACATTTATCCGGAGGTGAGCGATTACTGAATT
>JBFRWF010000374.1:0-5149 GCA_051439465.1 Xenococcaceae cyanobacterium
CTAACCAGGGGATGAAACCGACGCGACGGGTTTTAACCCGTTGTGTCTCTTCTCTTTCTAAGATCCTGTAAACGTAGGGTGGGCAGGAGCAAAGACTTTACTGTTTAGCTTAAGTATTCCTACCGAACCTGCCCACCTTACAAGATTTTAGACAATGCCGATGCCATCGGACATAGTATTATACCAAATCCGGGTTAACTAACCCCTTTTTGAAAAAGCAGGGGAAGCAGGGGGAGCAGGGGAAGAAAAAGACAGAAAATTGATAAAGATGGTTTTAGATCCCGATTCAGTATTATTCGTCGTATCTAACCCAATACTGCTCGGATAAGCTGTAATTCCCTCTCTCCGAGGGAGATTTCTAGGAGTTTTCTTTTTTGGAGGAGATCGGTTTTTTCTGACGTGCGATCGCTTAGTATTTGTCCGGCTTTGATTTTGTCTCCTACTTTGATTTTGAGGTCTTCTGGGTTACTTAGGGTTAGGGATATGTTTAGTTTGCGCGGTAGTGTTTTTTCTGGTGATTCTGGTTCTGTGTTGGTTTCTGGTATGGTTGGTATTGGAGGTGGTTTGTATAGATTTTTTTTGCTGCTGCATGCTGCTATTCCTATTATTATTGTTCCTATGGCTGCTATTATTATTTCTTTTGAGATAATTTTTGAAGGTAATTAATCACTTCGTCCTTACTAATTATTTGCTTTGGTGGTACACGTACGAATTGACTCCCCCGCCCTGATGTTTCTTTTCCTAAGTCCCTCTCGAACAATTTGGACGGCTCTTTCTCCTTCAGCTAAGAATCTTTCCCAGGTCATGAATCAGGAATCTCAAAACTCATTGACAGTTGGAGAAGGGGGCTGCTGACTGAGGAGATTCATGTGTTCTCTGACTAATTCCATAAGTACCTGATTGCAATCTTGGGCGATTTCTGGATATTGATTGGCAGTCGCTTCTAAAGGAGTAATCAGCGAGGGGTCACTAATATCTATTCCTTGTTTCATCAGGGCTTGCGTTTCCTGCTTGGCTTGAGTGAGCAGTTCTGGTAAATTGATGGTCTTGATTGTCGCTTGACTCATGGGAGGTTAAAACCTATTTGACTAGATAAAAAAACTCAATCACTTCTGCACGCCAGCATCACTCATCCAGGTTAACACCGTGGGCCTAAAACTGTGGGTGCTGACTCCCTCAAATCCCAAATGGCGGCAAGCTTCTCCGAGAATCTCATTGGCACTGTTCTTGTGGATGTGTCCTCGCCTGTGCCGTCCCGGAAATCCCTCAGCTTGGCTCGGAGCGAAGCCATTTCCTTGCTCGCCGTAGGCGCACCTTCGGTGATCATTTAGGAATTAGATCGCCTAGTTCCTGATGCCCTATGCTACCATAAAGCCGCAGTAACTGTTCTACAATCGACCGATGAGCGTAACCCGACTCAAAAAAGCCAAAGCCGATCACGCCTTCGTGGGTCGATGGCACATCTACGAGATGGAGATGTGGGACGAGGATTACTTCAACATGGAAACCCAAGCCTACGTCGAGATTAGACCCGATAATCTTGGTGATTTCCAGTTTGGACTTGTCATTGGCTCCCTTGATGGATATTTAGAGCAAGCTTGATGGATATTTAGAGCAAGCAGAAGGTAAAGAGCGTTTTGCTTTTACTTGGTCGGGTCAGGATGAGATGGATGAAGTCAACGGAAGCGGGTGGATGCGATTAGTAATCTCTGATGAAGTAGAGGGGCTGATTAACCTGCATCTTGGAGATCGCTCCCTGTTCAAGGCTAGGAGAATTAGCTAACTTTGAAAATAGCTATGAATTTAAATATCCAAATCCAGGGTAAAGGTTTTCCCATTCTCTGCTTACATGGTCATCCTGGTTCAGGTCGCAGCCTGTCAGTTTTTACCAATTTCTTATCCCAGCGGTTTCAAACCCTGGCTCCCGATTTGCGGGGATACGGCAATAGTCGCCCTTGTGGTAACTTTCAGATGAGTGACCACCTGACTGATTTGACAGCACTGCTAGATCAATTTAAGATTGACCGCTGCTTGCTGCTGGGATGGTCTTTTGGGGGAATCCTGGCAATAGAATTAGCGCTGAGATATTCCCAGCGCTTTAGCGGTCTGATTTTGATTGCCTCAGCAGCACGTCCTCGCTCCTACCACCCCCCGGTGAGTTGGCAAGACCTATTTTATACAGGGGTAGCTGGGATTTTGAACTCCATCAAACCAGGATGGCAGTGGAATATCGATATCTTTGGCAGGCGATCGCTCTTTCGCTATCTCCTGCAACAACAAACTCCCCTTGCCTATCAATATCTCGCCTCTGAAGGAACCCCAGCCTATCTTCAAACCTCTGGTGCTGCCAAGGCCGCACTATCTCAAGCTCTCAAAGCTGGATATAACCGCCTTGAGGATCTCGGTAAAATTGACTTCCCCTGCCTAGTTCTAGCTGGAGCCGAGGATCGGCATATCACTGCTCAGTCGAGTGAAGAAACTGCCCAACATCTGAAGCATTGCCACTGGCAATGCTATCCCAACACAGCCCATTTATTCCCTTGGGAGATACCCAGTCAGGTACTAACAGATATAGACTGCTGGCTAGACGCGCACCCTGAAGTGGTGAATACTAAATAACTAGCTATTAATCAGGAAAGCTGACTGCTAAAAGTGGCAATTCCCTCAAAATCAGTCGACTTCCCCAAATCATCACAAATTGTCAGGTTATTGGGCTTGAAACGCTTGATAGTAACACCAATGCCTTGAGCATCTTCATCTTCTAAGTCCTCAATGTACCCCCCTTGGGCAGCCTCCGCTTCCTTTTTATTGAGAAAGGGACCGAAATAATATGTACACTTCGGGTTGTCAGTCACAATTTCCACCCACCAAGCCAATCCCAGGAAATTTAGCATCCCGATCAATAGTTCTCTCATTTTCTTCCTCTGTTTTGCCGAATCCAACGTGATATTGTAACGCTTAATTTTTAATTATTCTTTATATTTTGTTACTTTTCTTCTTTTTTCGTTATACTCCCTCCCTTTCCTTTTGGAAAGTATCTGGGGACAGAGATTTTAAATAAAGCTTATTGGACCAGCGCTGGCGATAAACCTCGTACAGAGCGATCGCCGCTGCTACAGAGGCATTAAGGCTAGGTGTCTTGCCCAAAAGCGGAATCGATACCAAAACGTCACAGCAGCGTTCGGTCAACAGACTTAAACCTTTACCTTCTGAACCTACCACTAATCCTATCGCTCCAGTGAAATCGATAGTGTGTAGTAGATTACTACTGCTTGGAGAAGTGCCATAAATCCAAAAACCAGCCTCCTTCAATTCTTCCAAAGCTCGACTGAGATTGACCACCCTAGCCACAGGCAAATTTTCTAAAGCGCCAGCGGCTACCTTCACCACGGTAGAGGTAACCCCAGCAGCGCGTCGCTGTGGGATCACTAAACCTTGCGCTCCGATAGCCTCAGTTGTGCGAATAATTGCCCCTAAGTTGTGGGTATCGGTGATGCCATCAGCAATGACAATTACAGGCGCTTCTGTACTGGCTTTTGCCTGGGCAATCAGATCGGCTAAATCCCTGTAGGCGTAGGGTGCAACTTGAGCAGCCACTCCCTGATGATTGCCTCCCTGAGTAATCTGATTCAGGCGACGGACACCGACTTCATCGATCGCAGTGCCTTTTGCCTTAGCTTCGAGGAGGAGGGAGTGAAAGCGGGGATCGTAGCGCAGTTTGGAGGTAATCCAAATCCGATTGAGCTGGCGATCGCTCTCTAACACCGCTAAGACAGAGTGACAACCATAGATCAGATCCCTATCCTCTTC
Organism: Xenococcaceae cyanobacterium; assembly: GCA_051439465.1. Lineage (GTDB taxonomy): Bacteria > Cyanobacteriota > Cyanobacteriia > Cyanobacteriales > JBFRWF01 > JBFRWF01. The sequence continues at coordinate 3,811 of JBFRWF010000374.1, forward strand.
CTCTGCTGCTTGGACTTGTAACTGGGGAGCGGAAGTAGTCTTGGAGATTGGCTTGGTGTCATGGTGGCGGTGAAGACGTTTCGGTCTTTGTTCTGAGGAAGCAGAAAAATTTACTTCCGTTCGTTTAGAAGGAGATTTCCGACGCTTCGGTCGGTTCCTACCACGAAACGGGCGGTTTTGCTCAGCCATATTGTCATCAAATGATAACTTTTTTGTTTAAATCTGGTCTAATTCTAAATGCCCTAGCAGTTGGTTCAAGCGCTGGGGGTTCTTGAGATAGAGATATCCGATCAACGTCTCCAGACTGGTAGCTTGTTGATAAAGTTCAGGAGATAAACGGCGGGGGCGTCCTGTGGCAGCATTGCGTCCACGCCGCAATATTTCCCGTTCGGCATCGGTCAAGTGGGGTTCGAGGACTCGCAAACAGGTTGCCTGACTTTCGGCTCGGACATGAGCGACAACTTGGTCGTGATAGTCAGAAATCCGTCTAGGAGGCAACAGGTAATAAGTGCGGATATACAGTTCATAAACCGCATCTCCAATATACGCCAAAGATGCTGGCGAAAGCTGCCTGATTTGGGCAGAAATATCAGCAGCGGGACAAATCACCTTTAATCGAACTTCTGCCCAAGTTTGATCCGAGGAGGTGGACGTTTGATTTACATTGTCTTGCTCCTGTGAATTCACGCCTTTTGGCTGACCTCGCTATCTAGATATTTTTAATCAAGTCTTCAAGTTCTCTAATGCCGCCTCAACAGAAGGCTGGAGAGAGAGAAATTTGTCTAAATGAACTAGCTTAACCGTCTGATTCACACGGGCATTAGGGACAATTTGCAGGCTCCCACCATCATTTTTAGCCTTCTTCAATAGCTGCACTAAAGCACCCAAACCAGAGCTATCGATAAAGTCGATCTGGGAGAGGACTAAAATCACGTCCTTTGGTCCGGAGTCAATGCAGTTACTGATTACCTTCCGAAAATTCGGTTCAGAAAAGGCATCTAACTGACCGATGAGACGAAATATTTGGTAGTTTTTCCTGACTTCGCGAGTGCCCCTCAAGCTGACTGTCAGGTTTAGTGGCTCAGGAATAGCTTCCTCCTAAACTCTAGCTTTACCAGGTTAATGGTATAGTATAGCGCTTTACGGGGAAATGGTGATTGGTGACTGGAGAGGGGGAGAGAGGGAGAGAGGGGGAGACGGGGAGACGGGGAGCTCACAAGGGTAGGTTTTTAACAAAAGGGTGAGTCAGGACGATCGCAGAAACGAAAAAATAAGCTTTTTCTCCCCCTGCTTCCCCTGCTCCCCCTGCTCCCCCTACTCATCTCAACTATAAATGTAA
>JBFRWF010000375.1:0-7291 GCA_051439465.1 Xenococcaceae cyanobacterium
GTCCCCACCTAAATCTTCGATTTAGGTGGGGACTGCGCGAGACCAGCAAAAAACCGCGAAGCTCCTTATAAACTAAACCAAGTATCATTTTTCTTCCTAATCATTAATCAAAATTACTTTTGACTAAGGTATTATTAAGTTATGTTGCATTTTCTGATAATTTGGCAATCCTTAATAAAGATAGTTATAATGATAGTAAGTTTTTCTATATAGCTAAATCCATGGCTCGAAAAAAAGGTACAAGAAAAACTAAAAAGTCTAAACCTAACTCGCAAATGATGCGGACGGATGTGTGGGGTTTAATCGCTACACCCGAACAAAAAAACATGATGTTAATGACGGTAAATGAGTATCGTAAATATCTTTTACCCTTGGTTTTAATTGTCAATGCACAATGGTCTAATTTAGCTACAAAAAGTAGCAACGAACAGGTAAATGCTGTGGAAAGAATGATTCATAGTACTACAGCTAACCCAAATTATAAACATAGTTATTATCAAAAAATTGTTAGTAAATATCCATCTCACCGTAAGTTTCCAAGTTATTTGAGAAGAGCAGCCATAACTGATGCTATTGGTATTGTTTCTAGTTTTCAAACTCGTTATCACTCTTGGCAATCTGGGGAGAGGACAAAACGAACATCTAAACACCCAAAACTGACAGCAATGTCTAAAACTTATCCAGCTTTATATAAAGGTCAACAAGTTTTATATGAAAATAATTATCAAGCGGTAGCTCTCAAAGTCTGGAATGGAAAAGATTGGATTTGGCTCAAGAATATCCGAGTGAAAAGTCATGGAAATAATCGGCATTTAGTGGATGGGAATAAATTAATGTCACCATCTCTAGTAGTGAATAAAAAGAAATGTCAGTTATCGATGCCGATTAGGATAAAACTAGTAAAAAAATCGGAAACAGATTATGTTTGTAGTGTTGATTTAGGCATAAATAATGCAGCGACTGCTGCTATCGTTGGTCGTGATGGTACTGTAAAGGCTAGGACTTTTTTCATCCTGCTAGAGACATAGACCATCGCAATAAGCGAAGAATGATGATAGCTAAAAAAGCTAAACAGACCAGTAATTTAACAAAGGAAAAGTTACCGAAAGGCTTTTGTCGTGGACTTCAACGTAAGTCTTGTCATCAAAATTTAGAGATTTCTCGAAAAGTAGCTAGACAAATAGTTCAATTTGCTAAACTTCATGGCGTGTCCATAATTGTCTTAGAGAATCTCAAAGGATGGAGAGCAAAGGCTGGTAAAAAAAGATCATTGATGAAACAAAAATTTCATTTATGGTGTCATCGTAAAATTCTCGAACTAATCACCGATAAATGGTTAGAATTAGGTGGTGGAGTTCAGACAATTAATCCTAAATATACCAGTGCTTACGCCTTCGATGGAAGCGAAAAAGTTAGACGCTCTCAAACTAATTATTCCCTCGCTAAATTTAAAACAGGAAAACAATATCACGCCGATCTCAATGCAGCTTATAATATAGGTGCAAGATATTGGTATTGCTTAATAGTTGAGGATAAAAATTTCTCTAGGGTGTACGACAGCGAAAGTTCTGACGGCACATTGCGAACGCCAATTGTCCTGGGGACGTTAAGAAATTTAGCGGTTTCTTAGCGAATGAATCCCCACCTATAATCTTTGATTTAGGTGGGGTGCGTTCAAAGGTGTAACCTCCTGCTCGAAACACGTAATGATGATCGATCCAAACCACTCGCAGCGTTAACCAGAGAAACAGGCGATGTAATCCATGAGTTAAGGATAATAGCCAGAGCGATCGCTTCTGTCGCAGTTGTCCCAGCATGGATGCTTGAAAATAAACATGATGTTGTTCATCGTGTTGAATTTGTCGTGCCAACTGTTGTAAAACTTCAGATTGAGTCACCAGTTCTAAAGCCCGACTGTAGAGTAAACCAATAATTTCTGCGGTTAACAGCACTGACAGAGCAAGTTCTAAATTCAATCCGCGACGAGAAGTCCGAAAAGCAATATCTGCCCAATGGCGGCGAATTTGAGGAATATTTTCTAACGCCATAAATCGAGCTAAATCTTGAGCATGGCGCTTTTCTTCCAGGATAAATAGTTTCAAAACCTCCAGCAACACAGAATTTCCCAACTGAGACACATAATCCCGTCCTGCCTTCATCAAACGGTTTCCTTCAGAACTTTCTCCCAGTTGAAAGATAGGCATTGAATGGGCAAGTAACTCTCTTTCTTCTGAGCTTAAGTGATTGGAAGAATGCCAGTAAATTGGAAATACATAATCACGATTTTTTTGAAAATATTGTAACCATTTGGCAGTGTTTTTTGGGAAGGTTTCACTCCTCAGGGTTTGAGAAGTAGACAGAAGGCTATTTTGATGCATTGAAAAAAAGACTAGTAGATGAAAGTTACTTGTTTATTTCTGAGAGATTTGAGATTTAAAAGTTGCAAGGGCATTGGACATTTCCAAGGGGAACAGGATTACAGTGTTTGAAGGGCTAGCTCCCAAACCATCAATGGTTTGCAGAGTTCTTAACTCCAAAGCGATGGGATTACTTTCCATCAATGCTGCTGCTTGCGCCAGACTCTCTGCTGCTAGTTTGTCTCCCTCTGCTTTGGTAATTGTCGCTCTCTTTTCTCGCTCGGCGGAAGCTTGTCGTGACATCATCCTTTTTAAGTCTTCGGGTAATTCAATATCTTGAAGCCGAATTGAGTCGATATGCAGCCCCCACTCTCTAATTTGCTCCTCGACTATCTCCACTATTTTGGCTTGAATCTGTTCCCGTTCGGAAAGCAATTCATCTAGAGTCAAGCCACCAATCACGTCTCTCAAGGCTGCCTGGGCATATTGGGAAACGGCAAAGCGAAAATCTTGGATTGAGGTAATGGCTTTTTCGGGATTGTCCACCAGGAAGAAAAGAGCGCTGTCAATTTCGGCGGGTACGTTATCACGGGTAATTACTTTTTGATGAGGAATGTTGAGGACTAAAGTCCTGAGATCCAGAAAGCGTACTGCTTCCAAAACTGGGATTACATAAATCATTCCAGGTCCACGCACAGTTTGGAATTTCCCCAAGCGCAGAATTACTCCTCTTTCCCACTCTGCTGCTACCCGGATGCCACTGACTACCACTACCCAAAATCCGCTCACTATCGCACCTGTGGTGAAACCTCTCATTCTTTGGGACGAAGGCAGTAACCAAATCAACAGCAACCAGAAAAGCAAGGTGGGCATCACAAAGAAAATAGCTCTGAGGCTTTTCCCCAGGGAGATGTGACCTTCAGTAGGAACAGCGTATAACTTGCCACTATCTGTCATTTTCTACCTCGACCTCTTCTAGGGAAGAACTTTCTAATTTAAGTTTAAATGTTTTCCAGATGTAAATTTAAGATTAGAGGGGTCAGGGATCTTGGCTCTACCATTTATTATCCCTGATTTATATAAAAGCGCAACCCCTTTTAATGTTAAAATACATTAAAAACAAGAATAAACCTTGGGGTCGTCCATGTATCCCCAGCTAAATCGAAGATTGTAGCTGGGGTATTATAGCTCCCCCAAACCCCCTCATCTGATAAATTTTCCCATGACTGATTCAGATAAAGAAGCAGTTTTAGCTGCCAATGAAGCCTTGTACCGTGCTTTCTCCAACAGGGATCTCAGTGGCATGAGCCGTCTTTGGTGGCAAGGCTCAACCAGTTTGTGCATCCACCCTGGCGGTCAAGTTCTCACGGGATGGGAGTCGATTCGCGCTTCCTGGGAATCTATTTTTAAGAATACTGATTCCTTGGAAATAGATATAGAAATTATCAAAGCAGAAATTGACCAAGCCCTCGCTTATGTCGTCGTCCGAGAAACAGTTTTGCAGTCGAGCCGAGGGAGGAAGCTGAAAGCACAATCAATGGCGACTAATCTCTTTCAAAAGATGGCACAGAAATGGTATCTAGTTCACCATCATGGCAGTCCGATTATGCGCTAGTTAGACCAAGCCGAGGTGATTTTAACTGGCTCGGCAGCAGCGCAGGAAATGTTCCACTGGATTCAGACGGGAGAAGGTGCAGAAGGCTCCCTCCGCCTGTTTCTTCCAATTCACCTGCGCAATTATCTCATCTTCTGCCTGCTTTCTCTAATCACCTTGAGCAGCACGGCACTCATCTTTGGCATCTGGATGCTCAATTACATGAACAAAAGGCTTGATGACTCGGCGGAAACCGAGTAGACATAATAAAGCGATTAGCATCAGACCCAATCATGACTACAGTCGAGCGACCTAAAATTTGAGTCTTAAAGATTGAACCGTATAATTTTTGTCACTTATCAATGAAGTTTGGGTCAGTAAAAAAACTAAGGGTCTCGCCAATCAATACAAAATCTAAGAAAACATGGTGTACCTTTTCATGAGGCAACAACAGTTTTTAAAGATCCTTTGTCTATGACCTTTCCGGATCCAGATCATTCACTTGGTGAGGAGCGTTACATTATCATGGGATTATCCAGTAAAAATCGGTTACTAATTGTTGCTCACACCGATCGAAGCGAAAAAGTTCGCATCATCAGCGCACGACAGGCAACCCGAAACGAACAGAGGTTTTATGAAGATGAAAAGTAATCGCGAATTAGAGGATGACTTACGTCCTGAGTATGATTTTACGCAAATAGGGCAAGGTATTCGAGGTATAGCGCTACGCGCTATGGTTAGGACACTGTTGAAGGCTGAAGTCCATGTGCAGTAAACTGTTGCCTGTTACCTGTTGCCTGTTGCCTTGCGCGTAGCGCTATATATTCCCCATTACCTATTCCCTGTTCCCTGTTCCCTGTTCCCTGATCCGAAGTTCCCTAGTGTCCCGCTTTAAGTTGGTAGCCCTCATACACTTGACAAGAAATCAACCATTACCCATTCACCCAACTCATGACATAGCTGAACGTTTGATCGGCCAGGGAATTGGGTCAGCAAACCAGTTGGCTCGGATCCCGCGTCACAAAATCAACACCTTACCCAGAGGCTATTCGCGATTTGATTGAAGAAATTAACCACGTTTAAGTCCCACTAGGGGACAATATACAAAATGTCTGTACTGACACTTCAACTAGGTTTGGACCAGTCTAATGCTAACAACACAAGTCAACCCCTATCTTGATGGCAATTTTGCACCAGTGCGTGAAGAAATCACCGCTGAGACACTGCAAGTAATTGGTGAATTACCCCCAGATTTATCAGGGATGTTCCTGCGTAATGGTCCTAACCCCCCATGGTCACCTATCGGTCAGTATCATTGGTTTGATGGGGATGGAATGTTACACGGTGTCCGGATTCACAATGGTAAAGCCAGCTATCGTAACCGCTATGTGCGCACCCGAGGATGGCAAATCGAACATGAAGCAGGTAAGGCAATCTGGAGTGGTTTACTAGAACCCCCACAAATGGATAATCCTTATGGTCCTGGTAAAAATACTGCTAACACGGCTTTAATTTGGCACGCTGGACAAATGTTGGCACTGTGGGAAGGGGGTGCGCCTCACGCCATCCAGGTTCCTACATTGGAGACAATTGGCGAGTATACCTACAATGGTAAATTAGTATCTCCCTTTACCGCCCATCCCAAGGTAGATCCGGTGACGGGTGAAATGATGTTTTTTGGTTACTCTTTCGCGCCTCCGTACCTACAATATAGTGTGGTTTCTCCTACAGGTGAACTATTGCGGACGGTACCCATTGATATACCGATGGCGGTGATGATGCATGATTTTGCCATCACCGAAAATTATACTATTTTTATGGATTTACCCCTGACTTTTAGCCAGGAAAGGATGCAACGGGGAGAACCGGGGTTAATGTTTGAAAGGAATAAACCCAGTCGCTTTGGTATTGTTCCCCGTCACGGCGACAACAGTAATATTCGTTGGTTTGAAAGTCCGGCTTGCTATGTCTTCCACACCCTCAATGCTTACGAAGAGGGAGACGAAGTAGTGCTGATAGCTTGTCGGATGAGTTCTACTACCGTGTTAATGTCTGAAGATACAGCATCCGATCCCGAAGGAAATATCCCGAAACTGCATCAGTGGCGTTTTAACCTCAACACTGGAACTGTAAGGGAGGAAATGCTCGACGATGTACCTTCGGATTTCCCCCGTGTGAACGAAAACTTTTTGGGACGACACACCAGATACGGTTATACTGGCAGAATGGCACAGGGTTCTATGCCTTTATTTGATGGTGCGATCAAGTATGACTTGAATACTGGCAAGTCCCAAACCCATGAATTTGGACAAGGATGTTACGGTGGTGAAGCCGTGTTTGCACCACATCCCAGTGGGAAAGATGAAGATGAGGGCTGGTTGATTACCTTTGTTCACAATAGTACGGAAGAAACCTCAGAACTGGTAATAATTAATGCCCAAGATGTCACATCTGAACCTCTGGCGCGGGTGTTAATTCCCCAACGTCTACCCTACGGTTTCCACGGTGCTTGGATTTCCGAAGCACAGTTAAACGCTTCTCGTGGGAATTAAGGATTACGGCATTGAGCCGAGATTTGAACCTCCCCGCGCTGAAGCAGCGGGGATTCCTAGAACCTTTAACTGACTTGTGTGAGGTTGAGAAAAATCTCATGACCAAACCAATTTATTTTTACAGCAAAACAGAAGAATGGTTTGAATTATCCAACTTTTATCCTCACGGCTTTGTTGATGATGAAGGTTTATATTGGCCTACCGTCGAGCATTACTTCCAAGCGATGAAATTTCCTGGCGAGCAATATTTTGACTATCGAGAACAAATTCGTCTAGTTCAATCACCAGCACGAGCCAAGAAATTAGGTCGGACGCGAAACTATCCTCTTCGAGAGGATTGGGAAGAGGTAAAAGAAGAAGTAATGCTATACGCATTGCGGAAAAAATTCAGCCATCCTAAGATGCTAGCAAAATTACTTCAGACCAAGGAGCGACATCTTTATGAAAATTCTCCTTATGATGATTATTGGGGAATTGGCAAAGATCACCAGGGTCAAAATCGTCTTGGCGAATTACTAATGCAAGTTCGTGCAGAACTTTGAACGCACCCTACCTAAATCAAATTAACATAGTGTTGTTTATTTATGTCCGACTACTTACAGAGGGAGTAATTGTTTGTCCAAATTTTCCCTCAATCGAGTTGCGGATCCTTTCATCTTCAATATTCTTCTTCAAATTCTGACCAAGGAATTAGATTGGCCATGATTACCCAACGATTGTCTGGGGATAATTTTCCCTCAAAGGGCAGCGAGAAGTTTTCCGGTGGCATTGGGGGTTGCTCAACTTGA
>JBFRWF010000376.1:0-43935 GCA_051439465.1 Xenococcaceae cyanobacterium
GGGGGAGTGATACGTTTGCGGGTTTGAAGAAGACCTGTCGGAAGTTGGCTTTTTCTTTCTGGCAGTATTTGATGTCTCGTTTGATGGGGGATGAAACTGTTCCATATCTACCAGATGTGATTAGAACGCGAGCACCAGCCCCTACCTGATACAACCCATTCTGATGAGTTAGAGCCTCTCGTAAAAATAATCAGCCACGATGATAAGCGCTTCGGGGACTACTCCTATAGTTAGATTTCCGGTTGGCGATATCGAAGGGACCCTGACCCGGCTCTCTATCCCCCCCATGAAAGCTTTCCTTAGCTTTAGACCTCTTTCTTGATCGCCTTTTTCCTCGATCGCCTTCTTCTCTGATCGCCTTTTTCCCCGATCGCCTTCTTCCCCGATCGCCTTCTTCCCCGATCGCCTTCTTCCCCAATCGCCAGAGAGTGGTTATTGAGCAGTTACGAGTCCTGCTTCCAGAAAAAAGGTTGTCTTAATCGATTAAAAATACAAAAAAACCGCCAGCTTTAAATAAACAGGCGGTTTTTTTTATCAAAGTTAGGGTATCAAACGAATAGAAATTGACCAGAGAATACTGAATTCAGAATTCTGAATTCAGTTGACCGCTTAAAAAGCGAGGAAATCAATTCTACATAGAAGAACCTACACCAGCATAGGCTCCGTAGAAGAAAAGACCCAGAACAGCTATCGCCCCTAAACCAGCGATAGTTGCAACGAGCCACAAGGGTATTCGTCCTTCTGCAAACATTGTTTTTACCTCCTAATTGTTCCCAACAAAACTCCAGTTAATTGAAGAAATAACTGGAAAACAGAATACCAAGAACAGCAATGAGCAGTAAACCTAAGTACAGGGAAGTCCGGTTCAGCTCAACCGGTTGCCTATTGGGATTGGGCGTTCTTTCCATTAGTTTCTCCTATCTTTGAATAAATTGCATTGCGGCGATCGCGCCTACAAAGAACACTGTTGGGATAGCCAGCGTATGAACAGCGATCCATCTGACAGTAAAAATTGGATAAGAAACTGGTTGATTGGGATTACTACTAGTCATGATTTTTAATCTCCACTGCAACGACCTACTTAGTAAACTCTTCGAGTTGCTGTTGTGTCTGATAGCGCTCTGTAAGGATGGGCAATTCCTGCCGTTCTTGAGTGAAATACTCATTGGGACGGGGTGTCCCAAAAATATCATAGGCTAGACCAGTGCTGATAAACAGCCAACCCGCAATGAATAACATCGGAATGGTAATAGAGTGAATTACCCAGTACCGAATACTTGTAACAATGTCGGAAAACGGACGTTCTCCAGTTGTACCTGCCATTAAATGTTCTCCTCGTCTTACTAGATTTTTAAGCCCACGTAAACATGATAGTGAACTTCCGCCGCTTGAATCGGACATTACAAGTGCGGCTTCCTGTTTCAACGGCTAATGCCTTCCTGTACTTGTACAGTTTTGTCTTACTCAGCCTCCGGAGGTTTTGCTACCAATACTATGTCAAAAAACAAAACCTATCTATAGCCTTTTATCACGTTTTATGTGGAGGTCGAGTTCGCTGATAGGGGCTACATCTCTATTCCCTCTATCCTTCCATCATCAGCCCATGCCGAAACCATGCAGACCTAGGTCAGATGCTTATATTATACACCCTGCCCTCCCTCTCATCCCCTCTTCAATCAAAGATTAGAAGAGGGGGATGAGAGCGAGGTTTGCTAAACTTGCTGCCTTGGAAGCACAGACTACCTTAAACTGCTTCTGAAGGCGGCTCATATTTGAGCAAAACACCTTTCTGACCGAGAATAAATCCCTCCTCAGGTGTTACAAAAACAATTTTGTCTAAGTTAGAGGGAACATCCTCTACATCGCGGTCTTTTTCCCAGGTTTTGCCATCATCAAGGCTAACAAGTAAGTTACCACTACCGCCAGCTAACCAAATTTCCTCCGGCGTGCGGTAAGCAAGATCCAGTAATCCCCAACTGTTAGAAGGCTCTGGATATTGAACCTCTCCCCAAGTTTCTACATCCTCTGGATTGCTAAACTGAATTAGACCTCCACGAGCTAGCAGCCAAAGGCGTCCATCTTTGCTAAACCCCATATTCTGAAGCCTGCGGGAAGAAGTGCGCTGATGAGGAGTCCACTCAGTTTGACCTGGTTCCCAGGTAGAGTAGAAGTTCCCTCTGGCAGAAACAGCAACATATTTACCATCGGGGGAACGAGAGATATTGCGAGCTACCCCCACTGCTCCTTCTACCAAAGCTTTCCAGGTTTGACCGCCGTCGGTTGTCTGGTAAATCGCCCCCAAATTTGTCACCATCTCCGCTGATTCTGGACCTAATGCCAGGATGCCATAGGGAGCACCGGGTAACTTTTCACTCAAAGGAATACGGTACCAGGATTGACCGCCATCATTAGTGTGCAGCAAAATCGAGGGTTTTCCGGTAATCCATCCCTCTTGTCCGCTAAAGCTTACAGCAGTAAAGCTTATTTTCTCTTCTCCTAGGTCTAGATTCCTCTCCTGCCAAGTGTCCCCGCCATCGGGGGTTTCAAAAAGCGTGGCTTGGGTACCAACAACCCAGCCATGCTTGGCGTCATCAGTAAAAGCTATATCCGAAAAAGTTGCCTCGGTTTCTAAATTAATAACTTTCCACGGATTATAGCTTGTAGATGGGATAGTACTACAGCTGATACAGAATAAGGAAACCGCCAGCAATATTACAATTTGTTTCAGCTTTCTCACAAATAAGTTCATCAACATCCGACAACTGGTGAAGGGAAATTTTCTCTATCCTCTCTGGTTGGGGTTCTCAAGACAGATGGCTTTTAGCCTGAGAATAGCGCTGCTTTTGAGCCTTGCTCAGAATTCACTCTCCTGTATAGGGTTAATTTAAACCGTACAGACTGAGAAAGAACAAAAAGCCTAAAGCTAAAGCCCCAAATATCAGGATATTCTTTTGCCCTGGGGTCAAGCGGTTGACCCCGAAACCATAGCCCAGATTGTCCTGAAATCCGGAGGGGGCACTACTTGAACCAATGTTCGCAAATTGGGAACGGCGAACCCCACACACGGGACAACGCCAGTCGCTGGGCAAATCCTCAAAAAGTGTTCCTGGAGGAATATTACTTTTAGTATCTCCCTTACTCGGCTCATATATATAGCCGCAGCTACGACACTCATAACGAGCTGGAGCTTGTTCAGCAAGGGTCTGTTCTTTAGGTGAATCGCTCATTGCTTGTGTTAAGCAAATCTTAAAATGTCTGTAACAAATTATCGCATAAAATTTAACATTCTTATTGACACTCCCACAGATTCTAGCCGGAAGTTCCCCAGCAGGGGGGGAACTTCGGTCTAGGAAGTCACCTCAGTAGTAGTTGTTGGGCCATCTTCTTGAGCCTTTGTCTGAGACCTTACCCGCTGAAGTTTTGCTCCTAATTGTCGCAGCTTGCCCTCCAAATTTTCATAGCCTCGGTCTAAATGATGCAATCCCTGAACCACTGTCTTTCCTTCTGCTGCTAAACCTGCCAGCACCAGAGCAGCCGAGGCTCGTAAATCCGTCGCCATTAGGGGGGCTCCTGACAGAAACGGCACTCCGCGCACAATGGCATGGTTTCCTTTAAGGCGAATGTCTGCCCCCATTCGGTTCAACTCCGCTACATGACGCAGGCGATTTTCAAACACCGTTTCGCTAATCACACTGTTGCCTTCACTAATGGTCAGCAGTGCCATAAACTGTGCCTGCATATCAGTGGGAAACCCTGGATAGGGTAAAGTTTCTATATCCGTTGCTCGCAGAGCACCAGGAATAATGCGCAAGCGGTTAGGAGCTTCTGCAATCACTTGGGAGCCGATAGCGCGGATCTTGGCAATCACAGCAGCCAGGTGCTCTGGGACGACGGGTGAGAGACTCAATTCTGATTGGGTAATGGCTCCTGCTACCAGGAAGGTTCCGGCTTCAATGCGATCGGGAATGATGGAATAATCCGCAGAGTGTAAGCGGTCAACCCCAGAAATAATAATTGTGTTTGTGCCAGCTCCGCGAATTTGCGCTCCCATCGCCCGACAAAAATTAGCCAGGTCAACTACTTCTGGCTCTTGAGCAGCATTTTCTATTATGGTCTGTCCTTCTGCCAGTGTTGCTGCCATCATTATGGTTTCAGTGGCACCGACGCTAGGATAGTCCAGGTAAATTTTCGCCCCCTTTAACTTCCCACGGCTCCCCTTCACACAAGCATGGACAATGCCATGATCAATGCGAACGTCTGCTGCCATGGCTTGTAGACCTCGAACATGGAGTTCAACTGGTCTGGCACCAATAGCACATCCCCCTGGTAGGGGGATACGGGCTACCCCTAATCTTGCCAAAAGCGGACCAATGACAAAAAAACTGGCTCTTAGCTGGGAGACTAATTGGTAAGGCGCTTTTGATTGTCCAATATCGCGAGCATTGATGTCTAAAATGTCGCCTTGCCTTTCTAGCTTAAGGCCTAAGGCTGCTAAAATTTGACTCATTCGCGTCACGTCTACTAGGGACGGAAGGTTGCGAATTCGACAATCTTCGGGGCACAGCAAAGCCCCTGCCATGATTGCCAAGGCGGAATTCTTGGCTCCGCTAATTGTGACCTGTCCTTGGAGAGAGGCTCGACCCCAAATTTCTAGAACAGACTGGTCTTCTTCGGGCAGAGATTGGGGATCTGTCAGGTTAACAGAGAGATTGATGGTTTTATCCTCCAGAATCAATGGAATCTTGTCCTAAAATTTGAAAATTTGCTTTTGATTCTACCCGAAAGACTGAAAATGTCTATATTTGTAATATATATTTTTGGTCAGCTTAACTTGACATTGTTAAATTAGAACAAATGTTCTATGTTTGTCAAAGTTAATATTCCACAGAAGGTTGACTAATATTGAAAATTGCGCCATAATTATAATTTGTGCGTTAAAATTAAGATTGCGCGGAACTGGCGGAATTGGTAGACGCGCTAGATTCAGGTTCTAGTGTTCTCTAAGAACATCCGGGTTCAAGTCCCGGGTTCCGCATTTTAGTTAAGGGAACAGGGACTCGCTAGACTAGACTTCGTCCCTGCTACGCAGCGCGTCGCTGCTCCGCAGAGCGCTCAAAGGCAAAAGGCTTGCATGCAAAAGGCAAAAGGGGGGAGCAGGGGAGCTCTTGAGCAGGGGAGTAGGGGAGAAAGGGAATAGGGAATAGGTAATGGGGAATAGGTAATGGGGAATGAGGAATAGGGAATATAGCAGTCCTAAATGAGTCGTGGCCAATCAAAACATAATTCGCTCCTTCGTGAAGCTTAGATCGAATATAAAACGACCAGAACCCTTACCCCCTGTCCCCTGCTCCCCCTGCTCCCCCTGCTCCCCTGCTCCCCCTGCTCCCGTCACGTTCCCCGTTCCCCGTTCCCTGTTGCCTGTTGCCTGTTGCCTGTTGCCTGTTGCCTGTTCCCTTTTGATTACTGTCCCGGCTTAAGTGGATAGCCGTGTTAACAAATGTTGACCAGTCTTCAGAATCCTCTGGTTAAACAGATACGTAAATTGCATCGTGCCAAGGATCGGTGCAAGCAGAATTTGTTTTTGTTGGAGGGGACACACCTGCTGGAGTCAGCCTGTGGGGTAAATTATTCGCTGGTGACGGTTTGTTGTACTCCCGAATGGCTCCAACGTCACCCGCAATTGTGGGAGAATATTACAAAACGGGCTAGACGGGCGGAAGTAGTTACCTCAGAGATTCTCAAAGCGATCGCCACGACGGTTCATCCTGACGGGGTGGTAGCAACAGCTTTACGAACAACTGTGAGAACATCATTAGAAACTAATATTAAGTTGGGATTAGTGCTCGAGAGGCTACAAGATCCAGGGAATTTGGGGACAATTATTCGCACTGCTGTCGCTGCCAATGCTGATGGTTTATGGTTGAGTGGGGATAGCGTTGATTTGGACAATCCTAAAGTTTTACGAGCATCTGCGGGGGAGTGGTTTCGACTACCAATGGCAGTCAGTCCGAATTTAAAGACGGTGGTTGAAGCTTATCAGGCGCAGGGAGTGCAGGTGATAGCTACATTACCCCAAGCAGCAAAGACTTATTGGGAAATCGACTTTACGATTCCAACCCTAATTATGCTGGGTAATGAAGGCGCTGGACTCTCAGATGATTTAGTGTCTTTAGCTGAGCAGAAGGTGAAAATTCCTCTGGGTGCAGGGGTGGAGTCATTGAATGTAGCGATCGCTGCTGCTTTGTTATTGTACGAAGCCCAACGGCAAAAAAGTTGTCAACGCCCCGCTGCTAAACCCTAAGTAGTGATAAAGGGGGTTTTAGACGCGGATTCAGTATTACAATACTGAGCGAGCGCTTCTAACAAACGTGGAAGAGTAGCCTGATATTTCTTGAGCCGTTCGCAGTCTTTTTCAGTTGGCTCTGCAATACGGCTCTTGTCCATGTTGTCCCTCATATCAGCGATTTTGACGCGCAAGGCAATTGGGTTGGACATGACACGACTAAGGTATGCTTCGTAGTTCTCCCCAGAGCGTTTCGTAATCGCGTCAATTGCTTCAACCAGTACTTGTGGAAAGCCTAATGCAGTTAGATTTTCAAGTGTTATGTCAGAATCCTCAATCACATCGTGAAGAATACCAACAATTTTCTCCTCGACAGTTGCTAGGTTATTCATTACGCGGATAGGATGCCCAATGTAAGGCTTTCCCGCCTTATCCACTTGCTCTTCGTGAGCTTTACGAGCAAGTTCGATTGCTTGATTCAGTAGCGCTTCTTGATTCATCTCAAAAACTTTCATTTTGTCTCCTTCAAATTTAATCTTTTCTTCATTTTTCTTCGGAAAATATACTCAGCTAGAGTTTATATTACATTTTGGGCGCAAGCCTTGCGCCCGCTCATTAGATAACCTCTGCTTTCCTGAAATATCTTTCTAAAGTATTATGTGAAGGTTTCTTGCGAAAGCTTAAAAAGACGCCAATTTGTGTCAATAAATATTACATTAAGTGACGAAAGTTTTTTCTTTGTTATCCCGTCCCCCCAACTATGATTTACTAGATTTGAGTGCTGGAAGATTGATGTCTTTCCAGCCAGATTGAACTCTAACAACTTACAGTTGCTCCACACTCTCTCTGCTCATGATGAAAACTTTAAAGCTGTTATTAAGGGCTAGTTGTTTGATTTTTCTTTCCTGGTGTCTAGCGATAGCCAGGGCTAATGCCACGCCAGAGATTTTGGGACAGTATCCAGTCTGTGAACCCTCAGCCGTTGTCAAGGTAACTTGTCCAGAATCTGGTGGGGATTGCCTTTTGGTCGGTGATAACGAACAAAAAACCTCTCTCTTTCTCTATCCAGTTAATTCAGAAAGATTAGAGTCAACCACTCAAAATCAGTTAGAGTTAGGTGAAAGAATTAGTGATATCGAAGCGATAGCCAAGCTGGACGACGACAAGGTTCTAATTTTCGGTTCCCACAGTCGGAACAGCAACTGTGAGACTAAGAAAAAGAGGCGGCAATTCTTACAAGCCAGAGTATTGAGCAATTCCCTAAAACCGATTGACAAAATAATAAAGAGTCCTAAAATTGAATCGAAAGTCTTGTTCGATGGCACTGACATCGACAAAAACGAGAAACTTCAGGCTGTTAGCCGTGTCATTGACGAGGCTGAAGTAGCAGCTAATAAAGCTGAGGAAGACAAAACAGCTTGTCAAAAGGCTAATGCCTTTAACGCTGAGGGAGCTGTTACTGTTTTGGATAGCTCAGTTTGGATTGGTCTGCGCTCCCCTCTAGTCTCTCTGGAGCAAAAGAATTACGCCACACTGCTGCGGATGGCTAGTCCTCTGGATAAATATCGATTTGACGAAGTAGCATTCCTAGATTTAGAAGGGCGTGGCATTAGAGAACTGACCTTAGATGAGAACTGGATTTGGGGAATTGCGGGAGGACCAGAAGATGGTCTAGACAACTTCGTGCTCTGGAAACTTCCCACTCAGTCTCTCAATCCGAATGCGATTCTCGAACCTGAAATAGTTCGAGAACTGCCAGCTTCATCTGAAGGGCTGGTGATAGTTGAGGGGACAGCCTACGTTTTAATAGATGGCGACAGTGGAAATTCCGATGATAGGTGTGAAATACCAGGACAGTTTATTCAGTTTGCCATTCAATAAGCATTGGTGAGAAGTTAAGGTTGTTTGGTTGACGCACTACCAATTTGGGTAATATCAAGACGAGAATAACGAAGTTATATACCAAAAGGGTTTTCAACCCTTTTGGTATATAACTCTGCTTCCATCGCTGAGACTCCTGTTGAACTATCTTGAGCATAAGTCTAGTCTCAGCGTTCTCTATGGGCTCAAAAATCTACTTCTAACGGAACTCTAGTTTGTCCACTGGATAGACTGGACAAGAAAGCGTGAACTCCATGGGGGAGTCTAAGCGATCGCCCTTTTGGGGATTGGTGGTGATCGCTACTTTTTTGTCATTAAGCCTAGGTAGTTGACAAAAGCTTTAAATAGATATCTAGACTGTAAATCTTGCTGTGCATAGGTTTTAGAAGTTTTCTTTTCGTCGAACTCACGTTAAGTTAGTTATTAAATTAGTTATGCATAAATCTACTCGAAAAAGCTCAGGACACACCAGAAGATCCTAAGAAATAAGGATGCTTCGCGTTATCATTGGCTTGAGCTAACCCCACCTAAATCAAAGATTGTAGATGAGGAATGGGCTCAAGCATTCTGTTCAAAAACTGCTTTAGAGAAGACATTATGGATTTAGTTACACTCCAGAACACACTTGATAATACCTCGTTCTTAGTCCTATTTCTGACAATGCTGATTTACTGGGGAGGGGCAGCCTTTCCAGAAATTCCCTATCTGCCAGCTTTGGGAACAGCAGGAGTAGGGATTGCCAACCTTTCCATCGCGGCTTTACTGGGTGCCCGCTGGTTAGAGGCAGGCTATTTTCCTTTGAGCAATCTCTATGAATCGCTCTTTTTCCTCGCTTGGGGAATTACCACGATTCATCTGATTGCTGAGAGGATGAGTCGCAGCCGATTGGTTGGTATAGCTACAACCCCTGTAGCCATGGGGATTACTGCCTTTGCTGCCCTGTCCCTGCCCCCAGAAATGCAATCTGCTGCACCTTTAGTCCCAGCGCTCAAATCCAACTGGTTGATGATGCACGTCAGTGTGATGATGCTCAGTTATGCCACGTTAATGGTGGGTTCACTCCTGGCGATCGCCTTCTTAGTGGTTACCCGCACTCAAAAAGTAGAACTCCGGGGTAGTTCTGTCGGTACTGGTGGCTATCGCAATAGTGATGACCAGTTACAACCGAATAATACATTGCTTTCCCAGCCACAGGAGACTACCAACAATTCTACTCCTCCTGTCCGCAGTTTGGCTGAGAGTAATGGTGGAACAGCAGTCCTCAATAAAGTCACCACTACCCAAACTATTCCCATATCCTCCGTCCCTGCTAATAGCCTTTCTCCCCAGCGCCTCAGCCTTGCCGATACCCTCGACAACATCAGCTATCGCATAATTGGACTGGGATTCCCTCTCCTCACCATTGGCATCATTGCTGGTGCTGTTTGGGCAAATGAAGCCTGGGGCTCTTACTGGAGTTGGGACCCTAAAGAAACCTGGGCGTTGATTACCTGGCTAGTTTTTGCTGCCTACCTCCACGCCCGCATCACTCGCGGCTGGCAAGGACGGCGACCAGCAATTTTGGCAGCTACCGGCTTTGCTGTTATCTGGATTTGCTATCTTGGGGTGAATCTGTTGGGCAAAGGATTACATTCCTACGGCTGGTTCTTTTAATGAAGTCTAGTGTGAAGTCTGAAAAGTCAGAATTATTTCAGACTTCAGGAATTCAGAATTTAGAATTCTTTAGACCGATGGCTAATCTCTCTAACTGGACTCCTATCCATGCACGGCTGCATACAACCCTGCGGCAACGACAACTGTTGAGGCGGCATCGACGTTTGTTAGTAGCAGTATCCGGTGGGCAAGATTCTCTGTGCTTAATAAAACTTCTACTGGATTTACAACCGAAGTGGGAATGGCTCCTCGCCATCGCCCACTGCGATCACTGCTGGTCATCGGATGCCGGAATTGCTGACCACGTTCAACAAATCGCTCACAATTGGGGTATTCCTTTCTATCTGAAAACAGCAACTTCATCGGAAGACAACCAAAGACCAGCCCTTGCTGAAACTGAGGCAGCAGCCAGAGAGTGGCGCTATCAAGCTCTAATCGAGATTGCCTCTGAACAAGGGTTTCAAGATATCGTTACCGGTCACACCAAGAGCGATCGCGCTGAGACTCTCCTTTACAACCTGATACGAGGATCTGGCGCTGATGGCATAGGGGCCCTCACATGGCAACGTCCCTTAACACAGGAAATCCAGCTAGTACGTCCTCTATTGAATATTTCCCGCGCTGAAACCTTCGAGTTTTGCCAACAATTCCAATTACTGATTTGGGAAGATGTGGCTAATGAAAATCTCAAATATGCCCGCAACCGCATCCGTGCTCATTTAATTCCCTACCTGCAAACCCACTTCAACCCACAATTAGAAACAACCTTAGCCCAAACTGCGGAACTGTTGCGTGCCGAAGTGGAATATCTCGAAGATTCTGCCCAGAAACTATTACAAAAGGTAATAACACCAGACCAAAGGGGTTTAAATCGTCAGCAGTTACGTGGCGTCACCCTTGCTCTGCAACGCCGAGTCATGCGGCAGTTTCTGCAAAAAGTCATGAAGAAGGCTCCCTGCTTTGAGCAAATCGAAGCACTCACCCACTTAATTAACGCTCCAAACCGAACTCGCACTTCCTCGTTTCCTGGAGGAGCGATCGCAGAAGTTCAAGGAGAATGGATTGTATTTTGTGATATTTGTCAATAGTCATAGAAAAATAATCGCAGGCTAACTCGCTGCCTTTTGTGACTCCCCTATCAAGCCACTAAACGTTTCTTGAATCTGAGCGATCGCCTGATTTCGATCTTCGCCACTTTCGGTGATTTGACTGAGGGATTCCTCAAGTGCCTTCAAATTCTGTCGGATTTCATTCAGGCCAGCTTGCAGCGGCTGTAAAGTTTCTTCATAGACATCCACTTTCGAGCGGTCGCGGGTAACCGAAACCCGTGCTTGTTGCCAGTTTTCCTCCTGCCCTTGCAGCTTTTTTTCCTTCTCCTGGAGTTCAGCACCTTTCTGCTCAATTACCTTCTGAACCCGCTGAATGCTCTGTTGTATCTGCTCAATCTCAGTTTCCAGTTTTTGCCGTTCCTCTTGAGCTTTTTTTTGCTGCTGTTCTAACTGAAGCAGAACCGGTTTCAGGTCAATCCTCTGATAATTCTCATCAGTATTAACTATTCCTTGCCGACGCCGCAAAACCCGCAGATGTTGGTGAAAAATCTCTTCTCGCTCCCGGAGAGTGCGGCGTTGACCTACCAAGGTTCTATCCAACATCTTTTTTCTTTCTTGCTCGTCTGTTAGTTCTCCCTCCAGGCTAAAACGCTCATACTCACTAGCTGTATTCAGCTTCTCTTGTAATTCCTCAACAGTCTGGCACTGTAAAGTCAGCTCTTCTTCCTGATCGCTGACAAAGCGTGCCAATTTTTCCAGATCCCCTTTGCGATTATCCACTTCGTCCTGTAACTCTAGCAGGGGCATATTTTCCAGCGCTTCAATATCCACAGGCTTATGAAGCTGCACATCCCCTGACTCGATTCCCAAACGAGTAATTGTTTTGCGCAGTTCCTCTTTCCTTTTTAGATTAAGATTTAAGAGCTCCACAGACTCCTGCTTACTCTCCAGATGATTCTGCTGTACCTGTAACTGTATTTTTTCCTGCTCTAGATAATCCCGTGCCGAGTGCAATTCCTGCTTGCGATTTTTCAGTTCCTCACCCTGTCGGTCAACTTCTTCCTGCCTTTGCTGAACATCTTTTCGTTGTTGCTCTAGCTGCTGGAAGTGTTTGTCCAAATTCGTCTGCTGATTGTCAACCCCTTCAGATGCCAGATTAATCTGTTCTCGGAGCGAATCTGTTGGTATTACAGCAGAAGATAGACGCTCCATCAGTTCCTGAATCTTACCCGCCTGCTCTTCGGCCAAAACCGTTGAGTGCTGAACTTTGCCCTGTCGCTCTTCCAGGCGTTGTTGCTCTTGGCGCAGACGTTCCGAAGCCTCCTCAATTTCCTGACGCTGCTGCTCTAGACGCTCAAACTCTTTCTCCATTTGTTCGAGCTCTTCGAGCCGCCCTTCCATTTCCATTTCCCGGCGGTTCAGTTCCTTACTTTGATAGGTCAGAGACTGCTTCCACTGTTCAATTTCTTCTTCCTGGCCTTTTGAATTTGCCAAAAGACGTGAAAAATTTTGCAACAGGCGAACTAATCGAGCCCCAGCTAGCTCCGGTGTCCCCTGAATTTGTCGATTTCCACCCAGGTTGACAATCAACAGAGCGCCTTCCCCAAATTGCTCGACTTCTTCGGATGAAACTACTTCCTCTCCTGGCACAGCACTCCAAGTTTGGTCGTTGCGTTGACAAGCTAGGAGTTTGAGTTCCGTCTTCAAGCCGCCTATAAACCCTTTAGTCTGCTTTTTTACTTCTGCGAGATATAGCACGCTGATGGTCCTCTTGATGTCTCTTGTGCCTAATGTTTGACAAAACCTTCGCCTAGATAGAATTTTTCTAGAATCTCATTAAAATCGGCTGAGAAAAATCCTATTGAGCGAGGATTGGTGATGGGGGATCCGACGCACAGAAATCTTTAATTTCGAGCATCGCAGTGATTGGTGATTGGGAAAAGCGAGAAAATTGGTCGCAAGTCCCGGAATTTATGATATTGTTGGTTAATTCATCCTACAAACAGGAGAGGGGGAAGAGGGGGAAGCCAGTCATCCCCATGACCAAACTCAAAATCTTCCCATCCGCTTATAGAATTCCTCAAAGAGCTGTTCCTTCGAGCATAACCTCCAATTCGTCACAAAATTTTACAAACAGTTACCAGCCTTCAAACTCAGTGCCCTCTATGAGCAATTATGCCTACTCAACCCAAGATAATTTTCTTGTTTCCCTTAGTATCCAGCATAACCAGCTCAAGAATTGCTTGCCAAGGCTTGTAAGGACAATAATTTTATGAGAGCCACAACATTAAGTCTTAAATTATACTTAAAATAATATATATCACGTAAGTTTAGGATTAGCTGGCAACATAGCAAAAAAATAGTTGTATTTGGGGTTAACGGTTCCCAAAGCAGGCATAGTCTGTGTAGGCGGTAAAAAATCTGGCTATCCACTTAAGCCAGGACAGTGACCACAAAGGGAATTGGGAATTGGGAATTGGGAATTGCTCTTTCGATTCCCCATTCCCTGGGATGCTCGAAATCGAAGATTTCTGCGCATCGGTTCCCCATTCTCCATAACCCATAACCATAAGTGTCCCGCTTTAAGCCTCCAACGCAGCGATCGCCACGTTAGGGCTCAAGGAAAACACTTGTGTTTTCTTAAGAGCGTCCCACGAACCACAGTCACCGAGCTGCTCCGCTGGGGCGTTAGCCTAGGTGCGCCAGGGCGCGATCGCGTCCATTATGTGGAATGCTCGACGATGCTCGAAATCGAAGATTTCTGCGCGTCGGTCAAAGATTTCTGCCTGTGGGATCACCTCCTCACCAGTCACCAGTTTCTTAGTAAATAGACCTAGATTTATCGAACTAGAGGAAACATCGAAAAACAAGACTTTTTCAACAGTTTTGGATTTTTGTCACATGCAGGGAAATTTAAATGAGATTGATATCCGCAGCATCCTGCAACTGCTAGAGATAGGTCAGCGAACTGGTGAGCTATTCGTTGAGGCTTACCATTCTCACCCCTGCTCTATGGGTAGAGATGCTTTGTACAAGAGGCAAACACCCAGTTCCTGCCAGGAAGGGAAATCCCAGCAAGCCGAACAATTTTGGTTTGTCTTTTTTGTCAACGGACAAATTGCTTATGCTGCTGATAATACCAATAGCAGTTTATTCCGCCTGCAGGATTATCTCCATCGCTATAAAGCCGGGGGGATTCTCAATCACCTGCAAAGCCAGTCAATTGCCACAACGAATGCGCTAGAATACGCCTATATATGGCTTCTGTTGGAAAAAAACATTCTCACTCCAGCGCAAGGGCGCAGCATTATCCAAAGCATGGTGCAGGAAACCCTTTTCGATCTGTTTAGTCTCCACCAAGGAGCTTTTATCTTTGAAATGGGTTCCGCCTTAGCGCCACAACTAACTACCCTAGAGATCGCCCCTCTAGTGACAAAAATTATGAAGCAGGTGCAACAATGGAAGCAATTTTATCCCCATATCCAGCTTCCCAATCAATGCCTAGTAATTACCGATGATGCTAAGTTGCGTGCGGCTTTGCCCGAAGAATCCTATCAAAAGTTATCTCGCTGGGGAGACGGCAAAACCTCCTTACGCCAGCTATCGAGATATCTCAATCGCGACCTTTTAACCGTAGCCAGAGCGATTTATCCTTATGTACAAAAGGGGTGGGTTCAAGTACTCGGTGCTACCCCACAGAAGACACCAGACCTTCAACAAGGGTGGGAGTGCACAGAAACCGCTATGAAAGCGCCTCACGTTGTTTGTATCGATGATGACGTCACGATTGGCAGGATGGTGGAGTATATTCTAAAACTACAGGGTTATGAATCAACAGCGATCAGCGATCCGATTCAGGCGTTAAGCCTAGTTTTCGAACTTAAACCAGATCTAATCCTCTGTGATATCGCCATGCCTAAACTAGATGGGTATGAAATTTGTGCGATGTTGCGGCGTTCTACAGCCTTTCGGCAAACCCCGATAATTATGTTAACGGGTAAAGAAGGTTTTATTGACCGAGTTAGAGCGCGGATGGTAGGGTCAACTGACTATCTGACTAAGCCGTTTGGAGAAAGTGAGTTATTACTTTTACTAGAACAATACATTGGTTCAGGGATTTGCCCTGACTTACCCAAGAATGAATGATGAAGTGATTTTGAGAGATACTTTAACTATTAGCGTAAGCAATAAGCGTGTGGGTTTCGTTGAATCGAACCGACAGGTAGGTGAGTAAGTTATGAGTAAAGTTTTGGTTGTAGAAGACAGCGTAGCACAACGGCAGATGATCTTAGACCTACTCAAAGACAGTGGGTTAAAGGTTGAAGAGGCCAGGGATGGGATTGAAGCACTAGAGCAGATTCAGAAATTTAGCCCCGATCTAGTAGTGTTGGATATTGTAATGCCCAGGATGAATGGTTATGAAGTTTGCCGACGTCTCAAGGCTGACCCCAAAACCAAAAATGTGCCAGTGGTGATGTGTTCTTCCAAAGGTGAAGAATTTGATCGCTACTGGGGCATGAAACAGGGGGCCGATGCTTACATTGCCAAGCCTTTTCAGACAATAGAGCTGATTGGAACCGTCAAACAGCTACTTAGAGGATAGGGATACAATTGATTTAGGAGTTGGAATTTGGGATTATTAGTTGTTGGCTCGGAATTTTCAAATATAGATTACTCAGAGCTTCTTCCCAAATCTGGATTACTATAGTCCGCTCCTAATCCTGGCATCGACAAGGGAAAATTTACAAGGGAATTAGGGAATGGTTGGTAATCCGGATTTTTTCACCGGAAACGGTCAAGATATCTCACCAGAGCTCCAGGATCTGGAAACTCCTGAAGGTGAACTTCATTTGCGGTTTTATCTGCCTTCTGGTGATGAATTTGCATTTCCTGCCACAGGCATCAAAGAGGTGATGCAACAGGAACCAGATCGGATCACGGCAATTCCCAACATCTCTCCCTTATTTTTGGGAACTATCAACTTAAGAGGTCAGATAATTTGGGTAGCGGATCTCGGTCAATTTTTGGGAGATGCAGCAGTGTTGAATACAGATCGATCGGAAATCCCTGTGATCGCTATCGAAGACCAAGACACCATTTTGGGTTTAGCCATTGACAGGCTGGGAGAAATGGAGTGGCTCGATCCTGAAGATCTCCAGATGTCGATTAATGTTCCAGATGATCTAGCTCCCTACGTGCAGGGCGAGTGGGTGTTAAATAAAGACTTAAATCAGTTTCTGCGATTGCTAGACCATGTGGCAATTCTGCGTTCAGCACGGTGGGTGGCATGAAAATAAACTGCTATAAAGGATTTTTCGGTACAAGAATAATAAAATCAATAGATCTACACTCATACCCGCGACCGACAGGGAACAGCTAATAGAAGCCGTGGAGGGAGGCAAATGGCATCAGGGACGGATTACACACAAGTATACGGACAAGCAGAGAAAGCCTACGTACAGGGCAAATTTCAAGAGGCAGCCACAATTATTAACCACATGGCTGAGGAGTTTCCCGACGATCCATCGATCCTGCTGCTGCGCGGTCATATCTGCTTGGGTTTACAGCAGTATGACTTGTCGAGAGAGCAGTATGAATCGGTTCTCCGACTGACCGATAAACCAGATTTGATCGATTGCGCCAATAAAGGTCTAGAACAAATCTGCCAATTTCAGGAGCAGTCAGAGCCAGAGCATTTCGACTTGTCTGAAACAGAAGCACTAGAGTTTGATGATCGAGAGTTGGCTCAAAGCAACAGCATGAATTGGGATAGCGCCGATATCGGTGAGGACTATTTGGAGTCTCCGACGCTACAGCAAGATCATACCGTTGCCAATCCTTTTGCTAGTGAGACTGGAACGGGATTAAACTCTTCCGATCTGTCTGAGGGCGATTACTCTGCTAATCCTTTTGGTCATGGGTTAGCCCAAGAACAGGATCAGGACTGGCAAGAAATGTCAGAAAACCAATCATCTGACTTTCCTTTCTTAGACGACGACGTGAGTGTAGAGGAGGAGGACGCTAACTATGAAGTGAATAATTTTCAAGAAAGCGAAGATCCGACGTTTGTTGTCTCTTCAGAGTTCCAGGAAATGCTGTCAATGTCCCCAAGGGAATTTAGGGATGAGCATGATATTACTAACATTCAAGATGACTACAGCTCCCAATTTGATCGCATTGACGATAACCTTGGCAGTAATGTCTTGAAGAAAGAACAAGCTGTTGAAGGGACAGAGGATGTGTCGGATGACCAGCAAAGTGGGAGGGAGGGTCTCTTAGAGGAGTTGGATTTAGAGGCCATCCCCAACTTTGACATGGCAGATGTTGATACGAAGCTGTCAGGTGAGTTGTTCCCTAGCCAAGGTGAGGATTTGAGTGGGAATCTGACCTTAGAAGCCGAAAGCAATACTGCAGGCAGTAGCGGTGAGGGAATTTTCAATCTGACCGATTCCACCGAAAGTATTGCTACCACTGCGGCCACCAACTTGACGAGTTCACCAAGCATATTGGTGGAGCCTGTTGTCGAGGAGGTTAAGCAAGGGCCGCTGGCGACCTTTGAAAATGCCTCTGTGGGACAAAAACAATGGCTCACCGCTGTTGCTACGGGAGTTGTCTCAGCGCTGGCTGTATTCTTGGCCGGCTTAGCTGCTTCGACAATGACCAGCGATGATAGCCCAAGATTCTCCCCTTTTAGTAAAACTAATGTTTTGATGACTGTGGTAGCTGGTGCTGCTAGCTTTGGTACGACTCTGTTTTTGGGGCAAACCACAGCCAATCAAATTAAACGTTCTACTGCGGATTTGCAGGCTCAGTTTGAGGCTGTCCATCAGGGGAGTTTTAATGCCAAGGCAACGGTTTACTCGAAGGACGAATTTGGTCAGCTAGCGACTGGATTCAACCAAATGGCGCGGGGGATCTTAACAACCACCAGGGAGGCGCAACGGCGAGCAGAAGAGACGGAGCAGGCCAGAGAAGACTTGCAGCGCCAGGTGATTCGCTTGCTTGATGACGTTGAAGGGGCGGCACGAGGTGACTTAACCGTACAAGCAGAAGTAACTGCCGATGTTTTGGGTGCAGTTGCCGATGCCTTTAACTTGACAATTCAAAACCTGCGGGAAATTGTCGCACAGGTGAAGCAGGCAGCACAGCAAGTGAATAAAGGCTCGACAGATAGTGAGTCTTTTGCACGGAATCAGTCCAGTGATGCTTTGCGTATGGCTGAGGAATTGGCGGTTACCCTCAACTCGGTACAGATGATGACAGAGTCGATTCAGCGGGTAGCTGAGAATGCACGAGAGGCAGAGGAGGTGGCACGTAAGTCCTCACTCACTGCCAAGAAAGGGGGCAAGGCCGTGGAACGCACCGTTGCCGGAATTTTGCAAATTCGGGAAACTGTGACAGAGACGACTCGTAAGGTTAAGCGCTTGGCGGAAGCGTCCCAGGAAATTTCTACAATTGTCACAACGATTTCTCAAATCGCCTCTCGCACAAATCTGTTGGCCCTCAACGCCTCAATTCAGTCAGCAAAAGCGGGAGAAGCTGGTCGAGGCTTTGCAGTTGTTGCCGATGAGGTGCGGCAGTTGGCAGATCGGTCGGCAAAGTCGTTAAAGGAAATTGAACGAATTGTGTTACAAATCCAGACCGAAACTGGCTCGGTGATGACAGCAATGGAGGAAGGTCTTCAGCAGGTGATTGATGTCACTGAAAGGGCAAAACAGGCTAAGGGCTCCCTCGAAGATATTATTCAGGTGTCAAACCACATTGACACCTTAGTGCGTTCGATTACTGCTGACACGGATGAGCAGAGAGAAAATTCCGGTGCCGTGGCTCAGGTGATGCAGTCTGTGGAGTTAACTGCTCAAGAAACCTCCCAAGAATCCCAGCGAGTCGCCAGTGCTCTGCAAAACCTCGTGAGCATTGCTCGAGACTTGCTAGCATCAGTTGAACGCTTCCGTGTAGAAGCAAATGAGAACAAGTAGGGACTGGAGAAGTCTGAAGTCTGAAAAATCACCAATCACCAATCACCAATCACCAATGACAAGTAACACAACTCCTAGAAGCGGCATTGAGTTATGGGTTCGGCGCTTGCTGGCAGCAATTTTCTTGGGAGGGCAAGTTGTACTTCACTTATTGAGAAGCAAGATTCACCGACGTAACACCCTCGAGCAAATGGCAGCAGTGGGACCAGAGTCTTTGATGATTGCTCTGTTAACTGCCGGTTTTGTGGGTATGGTATTTACTATTCAGGTGGCGCGAGAGTTCATTTACTTTGGGGCTGGAACAGCAGTGGGAGGGGTTCTGGCAATGGCATTGACTCGTGAACTGGCACCAGTGCTAACGGCTGTGGTTTTGGCGGGACGAGTGGGTTCAGCGTTTGCGGCTGAAATTGGCACGATGCGGGTGACAGAACAGATTGATGCTCTCTACGTCCTGAAAACTGACCCAATTGACTACCTGGTAATTCCTCGCTTCCTTGCCTGCTGTTTAATGCTGCCGATTTTGACGATTCTCTCCCTGATTACTGGCATGGCTGGGGGACTCTTCATCGCTACTAGTTTATATGATATTTCTCAATCAGTATTTCTCAATTCAGCTCGTAATTTCCTAGAGGTTTGGGATTTATTCAGTTCGGTGATTAAGTCGATTGTTTTTGGGGGACTAATTGCCGTGATTGGTTGCAGTTGGGGGTTGACAACCACAGGGGGAGCGAAGGGCGTTGGGCAATCAACGACAACTGCTGTAGTGACAGCTTTGCTGGCAATTTTTATTGTTAACTTTTTTTTGTCATGGTTAATGTTCCAAGGAATCGGCAGTGCTGTGATTGGTTGACCAGGGAATTCATTTGAGATCCTCTCCCGGTAAGCTCCTATCTTCACTTACAATGAAAAGCAAAGCATCCTTAGCTCAAGCTTCAGGCTTGTGAAATGGGTGGAATCCAAAATCCTTGCATCCAAAATCCTTGCATCCAATGAATACTATTAAACCTTCTGCTGTAACGGAACAGACTATTGAACTTTCACCAAGCTACAAAATTCCTTTAGTGCTTATTCTAGCTGCTATTCCAGGAGCGCTGGTGCAACCTTGGGTCAGTTTAGCGATCGCCCTGTTTGGATTGTTCCTTCTGTTTCAGACAGTAACAATCCGGCTAAAATTCACCGAAACAGCTCTCGATATCTACCGCTCTGAAAAATTAATTCGGAAGTTTCCTTACGCGGATTGGCATTCTTGGCGTATTTTCTGGAACCCAGTCCCCATCTTGTTTTATTTCAAAGAAGTTAAGAGTATTCACTTTTTGCCGATTTTATTCGATCCAAAGACCCTGGAAACTTGCCTCCAACAATACTGTCCTCTCAATCAGGACAATAAGGCTCAAGTATAAAGAATGTACTGTCAAACTTCTCTAGTTAGTTTTTATATGAATTCAGACGAATCCCAAACCCCAGAGCAAGATTTAGCTTCCAAGGCATTAGGTGACTCAAAACAACCCTTAGCCGAGCCAGCAACTGTCGCTGAAGAATCAGAGCCTTCCGAGGCTGAACCTCTTGAACAAGAGCTAGTTGCTTGGGAATCCGTTAATGAGCCAGCACCTCCGAGTATGGTTCAGCCAGCTAAAAAGGAGGTGGAGCAACTAGCAGAAAGAGTGGCTGAATTAGAGCGCCAAAAGCAGGCTCTTGAAGCAGATATTAGGACGCTGCAAGAAAGCAAAAATCAGATGCTCTCTGGGCAAATGGCAGAAGTACAAGAGACTTTGGGGCGCATGGTTAAAGAAGGGATGAGGGAGCTAGAACAGCGCAAACAAGCTTTACAAATCTCGGTTGAGCAGCTCGAACGTCGCCGGGAGCGGATTCGGGAGGAGATGCGCACTAGTTTTGCGGGAGTGTCTCAAGAACTGGCGATTCGGGTACAGGGTTTTAAAGATTATTTGGTCGGGAGCTTGCAGGATTTAGCGGCGGCGGCTGAGCAACTGGAACTGCCGACGTTTGATGAATGGGAAAGGCCAACAGAAGAAAAAGCGGAGCCACCGGATGAAGCTCCTCAACCTCAATTTGCTGAACAGGGATTTCAGGAGCAAGCGCCGCAAATTCGGAAGATTCTTGACCAATATCGCACCTTCCCTGACTATTACGGCCCCCCCTGGCAACTGCGCCGCACTTTTGAACCGATTCACGCTGAGCGAGTGCGAGACTGGTTTTTCTCCCAAGGAGGAAGGGGAGCAATACGGACAATGGGGAGCCGTTTACAGAATATCCTTATTGCTTCGGCGGTGATTTCTGTGTTGCACAGTCTCTACGGCGATCGCTGCCGCACTCTGGTGATGGCAAATACCCCGGAACGACTGGGAGAATGGCGTCGGGGTTTACAGGATTGTTTGGGCATTTCCCGCAGTGATTTTGGTCCGGAGCGAGGGATTGTTCTGTTTGAGATGACTGAGGCGCTGGTGCAAAAAGCTGACCGCCTGGTTGAGGAGAAGCAATTGCCCCTGGTTATAATTGATGAAACTGAAGATCAGATTAGTCTTTCGCTGCTACAATTTCCTCTATGGCTAGCGTTTGCCCCTGATCCCCAACAAATGTCTAGCTATATATATTAATTTGACTGACCATGCTTGTGCCGTTGATTGTTAGTGGACTGCTTGTAATTGTTGCTTATTTGTTCGGGTCAATTCCCACTGGTTATTTGGCTGGACGTTTGCTTCAGGGAATTGATATTCGGGAGCATGGTTCTGGCTCGATTGGTGCTACGAATGTTTTGAGAACTTTGGGGAAGGGAGCGGCGATCGCCGTTTTATTGGTTGACTTGCTTAAAGGGGCGATCGCTGTTGCTCTGATTTATGGCTTCTATGCTGTCATGCCCACAGAGGCGATCCCAGCTAGCTGGCAACCTTGGCTGATAACTGCAGCTGCTTTAGCTGCGGTATTAGGTCATAGTAAATCCATCTGGATTAATTTTACTGGAGGTAAATCTGTGGCGACGAGTTTGGGGGTGTTATTAGTGATGAACCCCTTAGTCGCTTTGGGAACAATGGGGGTTTTTGGAGTTGTACTGGCATTGTCGCGCATTGTTTCTCTTAGTTCTATTTGTGGGGCGATCGCGGTAAATGTTTTGATGATTCTCCTGAAACAGCCTTTACCTTACCTTCTGTTTGCTGTTGTAGCTGGGGTGTATGTCATCTTCCGTCACCGTAGCAATATTTGGCGCTTACTTGTGGGGACTGAACCTCAGATTGGACAAAAGCTGCAAGAGGAAGAGGCTTGAAAATTTACCTCTGAATTCTCTGGTCAATATCTAAGTACCTGGACATAAATTCTGTTAACTGTGTTAAGAACTGTGAAGACACTGAATCCCCTTCTGTTCCCTGTTCTCCGTTCTCTGTTCCCTTGTCTCAATAGTTAACTTTAATTTTGTCCTACTACTTAACTCCGAGAGATTTATGGCACCCAACATGGCAGTTTCTACTTCAACCCAGCCAGCAGCCCAAAACTCCCTAGCTCTTAAGCAGGTTTGGGAAACAATTCAGGCAGATAGTTGTCCCCATGACTACAATTTTCACATGCACACTGTCTGCTCGGACGGACAACTCACACCATCAGCATTGATAGAACAAGCTGTCGCTATTGGTCTCAAAGGTATAGCTATCACGGATCATCACTCCATCCGTGGCTACCAAGCTGCACAACGCTGGTTGAAAGATGTCCGCACTCAAAAGCCCCAAATTCTCCTTCCCTACCTCTGGACGGGTGTGGAAATTAATGCGGATTTATTGGGAACTGACGTACACATTCTTGGCTACGCCTTCGATCCAGAACATCCTGCCATTGAACCTTACCTCCAGGGCAAACACCCTCACAGAAGTGATTCCCTTGCTGCTAGTGTGATAGCTGCCCTTCATCAAGCAGGGGGTTTAGTGGTTTTAGCTCACCCCGCCCGCTATCGGCTTCCTGCTGATGAGTTGATTCCTGCCGCTGCTCATTTGGGGATTGATGGTGTGGAAGCCTACTATGCCTATAGTAATCTCAAGCCTTGGAAACCCAGCCCGGTACAAACTCAACTGGTTAAACAACTGGGTGATGAATATGGTTTGTTCACTACTTGCGGCACTGATACCCACGGCTTAAATTTACTCGAGCGTGTTTAGCACACAACTTGGAAAGTTACACATAATTAGGTCGGACAAGAGGAGCAGGAGACAAGGGGACAAGGGGACAGGGAGCAACGCGAAAAAGTGGGATGGGACACCAATCATGCCAAATCCGGGTTAATTAGGCTTATTGTTACGCTTACTGACACTTTTGTGGCTGTGGCTCCTCCTTGGCTACACTCGCCGCAAAGTTCTTAGAGAGACGAATAAACTTAAACCCATTTTTTACAGTCCCTTTCAGGGCTTGCATGGCTTCATAACCGGTATCATCATCATCATTCGTATGCATGTGGGCACGCACGATGATCACTTGGTCGGCTTGGATATTGATAGGTTCTCCTGAGCTAGGGAAGGGCTGCTCATCGACATGACTTTTCTTGAAGACTTTGCGATACAATAGTTCGCCATCTTCACTGAGGACTTCCCACCAATCTGTATATTGGTCACATCCGAGATCTGGGCTGTGGATCGACAAATCAAAGGTGTAATTACTAGGAGTTCCATTAACTTTAAGGGTAAGAACCACAGCCCCATCAATCAATTGAGGATTTTTCTTTTCAGCCCACAGGGTCAGCACCTGTGTCAGGGCAGTAACCTTTACCGACTCCGGACAATTTCGGAGGGCTTGTAAAGCCTTCCCCCAGGCATAGTGCTGGGCATATTGAATAGCGATCTCTTCTAACACTGAAGAAGCATTGGCAGCTTCGGCAGCCGATAGAGTATCGTGCAAGATTGCTTGCCTCACTTCCATGTTGGTCAGTTGTCCAGAGGCT
This sequence comes from Xenococcaceae cyanobacterium, assembly GCA_051439465.1. Lineage (GTDB taxonomy): Bacteria > Cyanobacteriota > Cyanobacteriia > Cyanobacteriales > JBFRWF01 > JBFRWF01. Next base: position 23,779 of record JBFRWF010000376.1, read on the forward strand.
TGGGCGATGGCACTCAGGGCCCAGGATTTGTAGTCTGGGGAGTCAATCTGCTCGGCTGCTGCTAAAGCCTTGCTTAATTTAGCTTTAGCTTGGTTAGAATCTTTTTGTTGGGGTACAACCGCAGCAAATTGTCCGAGAAAATCCGCTTTATCCTGAGAACGGTCGACATGGTCCGCCACCAACTGAAACGCGACTTGCCACTGCCCATCCTTAGTTAAGGCAACAGCAGCCTTAGTCGCTGTCGCATCACTAACTCTTGCGAGGGGACTGTCCAACGGATTCGTTATTTTCCACCGAACTTGCTGCATCTGTCCTTCTGGCGTGTAAAATAGCCACCCACTGAAAACTGCTATAATCAGGGCTGCAATGGTAATTACACTTGTTACTACATGAATTCGCTGCCAACTGGCAGCGATTAGGCTTTCCTTCTGCTGCCGCTTTGTTCCCCAGATGAGATAGGGTTTCTGTCGTTGAATCGACCACAACTCCCAGATATCTAGCAAGAAGCGACGATTACGATTGTTGCCTAGCCACACATTGACTCGCCGTTCCAGCAACTGATTGACGCGGTCTACTTCTGAGAGTTCTTTCCCCGCCAATCCCATTAAAGCCCGCAATTCTGACGTCTTCTGTCCTTCCACCATCCAAGCTAGAATCTGCAAGTCCACCGGAGAAATTAACCCATCTTCCCGACTGACTAGTTCTTGTTCGGCTAATTGGGTAATAAAACGTGAGTCAAATTGGATGTTTTCGCTTTCGGCAACGACTTGGAGAATTTTGCTGGCTTCATCAGGGGAAAATTTTTCCAGGAGATGAACTTCTTGGGGAGCGAGGGAATAACCTAGGACTTTTTGTAACTCTACCAGGCGAGCACTTAAATCGTCCCGAATACTGATGACAATTTTCACCGGAAGATTGGAAACATACCAATCTCCCAAGGCATTGATGAAGGGTTCTCGATCTTCTTTGCGCTGGTAGTGAACGAAAAATTGCTCAAATTGATCGAAAAACAGGATGAGGGGTTTCGGAGAAACGGCTTCTGCGCCCAATTCCAGCAAGGGGAATAAATCGAGAGTGACGACTTCGGATTCTTGTAGGGGGAGGGTTTTAGTAAAAGCCTCACGGATAGTGGTGATAGGGTCTCGATCTGAAAACCGGATGTAAATTCCGTAGTCACTGGCTTCGGGTTCAGCTAATTTAGGACACAACCCCGCCTGTAAAAAGGAGGTTTTGCCGCAGCCAGATTCTCCCAGGAGGATGCCAAAGCGAAATTGAGGGTTGATAATAGTTTCCAGGCATTCTTGGAGGCTTTTCTGGCGCTGCAAGCGGGCAAATATTTTCCTATCTTCAAAGTGAAAAGGTCGTAACCCCTTAATCGCCTTGCGCTCCTTAAACTCACTTTCCTCCCCATTGGTAAGACGCGGCATCGTCTGCACTGCTAAGGTTAAAGCTGCTAGGAAAATTCCCCCTACCGCCAGCCAGAAAGCAGTCCCATACCATTGTGGTAGCGTCAGACTGAACCATTTTTCGAAAAATTGAGCAACGATACCGCCTGGGGTGAAAAAAAGGATCAGTACCACATCGACTAGCAGCAATAGAGTAAACCAATTGCGACTACGAATTAATTTCGCCACCCACTGGGCGAACTTAGCCAGTTCTTCCGTTCTCTTTCTCACAGCATCTGGCGAAGGCGGCTTCGCTGACTCGGTACTCATGAGTACTACTTCCAGGCAATATACATAAATATTACCTTGAATTAATGCTTGAAAAAGAAAACAGGGAACAGGGAACAGGGAATAGGGGTAAGGGTTATGCTCGTTTTATATTCGCGCCTTCGCGAAGCTTAGAACGAATTATGTTTTGATTAAAATATGTATGTTGTAGGGGCGAAGCATTCGGGGAATAATTTATGGCGATCGCCAAAGATTTTTTATCCGAATGCTTCGCCCTGATCAAGTGCGTTTATATTATATTTTGGGCGCAAGCCTTGCGCCCCTACATTTGGGGAATTATCCTGCTGTAGGGGCTTACGGCGTAAGCCCGCTCATTAGATAACCTTTGCTTATCACCATAGATACAGGAGAGCCCAACATTTTCACAAGACACCACTCTCTAGGGTCATCAAGAAAATAATTCCCATGCTCATTAGTGCCAAAACCAGTGCCAAGCCGATTGACTGACCTAAATGTGGTTTTTGTGCAGTTCTCATTTTTAATGATTCCTTAATAAAGTAGGATGTAATTACTCAACAATAGCCAAGCTTTGCCTGCAAAAATCATAAACCACATCTTTCTTAACCTAACTTCATTTATCTTAATTAAATTTTGTTGCCATCTCCTGGAAAAACTGAGCCATCAATTAGTCAGTCCGTGTTTTAAGGCAAAACGAACCAACTCCGTGCGACTATTAGTTCCTGTTTTGCTAAACAAGCGGCTGACATACTTTTCTACATTCCTCACGCTAGTTTCCAAACGCCGCGCAATTTCCTTATTCATCAAACCTTGCGCCACCAAATCCAAGACACTTTGCTCTCGCGGCGTCAACTCAATCTTGATTGGGGAGGGAGTTGGGACAAGGCTGGACTGCTGACCTAATATTCCCCTAATTTCTTCAAGTTCCTTAATAATTGTTACTAATTCAGGACTGCCGCCATCTACTTCAGAAGTGGTGCTACGCCGTTGTAACAAATTCTTAACAATAGCCTCTAATTCTTCAGGGTCAAAAGGTTTGGGCAGATAAGCATCACAACCAGCTTGGTAGCCTTGAATGCGGTCTGAGGTCATGCCTCTGGCAGTTAAAAATACTACCGGAAGCGCTTTGAAGCGAGGGTCTTCTCGCAGTTTTTTGAGAAATTGATAGCCATCGACTTGGGGCATCATGATATCAGAAATAACCAAATCGGGAGCATCTTTTTGTAATAAATCCCAAGCTTCGTTGGCATTACTAGCTACCTGGACTTGAAATTCTTCATTATCTTCCAGATATGCTTTCACTGATTCACGCACTCCGGGTTCATCATCGACCAGTAGAAGTTTCTCTTGCTTTGACATTGCGCTTCCTCTTGGTATTGTCTTATTTTTAATTTAGCAAGAATTCTCTGATAAGAGAAAACCATTTAATCATTTGGTTTAGAGTTGTTGATTGTTAGTGGTTAGGGTTAAAACAACTAACCACTAACAATTAACAACTGACAGATGTGATGACCATTAAACTAATCAACTGAAACTGCCTCAACATCTATTGTCTCACTGCTAGCCTCTTCAGTTGGGGAGACAGTGTTAACCTTACGAGATTTGGCATAATCGAAGACTAACTGAGACATCTCAGTAATAAGCAGAGTCAAAATCATGATGTCGTCAATCTGCCCGGCAATGGGGAAAATATCGGGGGAAATGTCAATGGGACTGATTAGATAAACTAGCGTACCCAGAATAATCCACCAACGATACTGGGGGTTGCGGATTGTGTTGCGATACCAGTTGTAAATCGATTTGACAGAAAAGTTCATCAGTTTACCTTTTAGATAATTATAATCTAGCCAAATTGCTCCAGGCTATTCTAGTGTAGATAACCGATCTCAATTCAATAATCAGCTGCCAACCAACAGGACGACGGCATAGGCGAAAATACCTTCTTCTCGTCCGACTGGTCCTAGTTTTTCATTGGTAGTGGCTTTGATCCCGATTTGGTCAGGGTTGAGTGCTAAAGTATGAGCAAGGCGATCGCCCATGGTTTTGAGATGGGGTTTGAGCTTCGGACGCTCTGCGACAATCACTGAGTCTATGTTACCTATTTGCCAACCCTGCGATCGCACGAGCTGATTTACTTGCTCCAATAACAATAAACTATTTGCTCCTGCCCATTTGGGATCAGTCGGGGGAAAGTAATGACCAATATCCCCCAAACTTAATGCCCCCAGCATGGCATCCATAATCGCGTGGGTGAGAACATCAGCATCACTATGTCCCAGCAATCCTAAATTGTGAGGAATTTCCACACCACCGAGAATTAAGGGTCGTCCTTCTACCAGTCGGTGAATATCGTAGCCGTTACCAATTCGTATTTTCATCTGTCAGCAATAATAAAGTGAAATTAACATTAGAAGAAAAACAAAATCTTTGTCATGCAGCACGACAAGCGGCAAAGTCAGCCTATGCTCCTTATTCAAGATTTCGTGTTGGATCTGCTATTTTAGGGAAAAAAGGGGTCTATATTGGCACTAATGTTGAAAATGCCAGCTACGGATTGTCTTTGTGTGCTGAACGTTCAGCATTAGCTACTGCAATTTCCCAAGGAGAGAGAGAATTTCGGGCTATAGCTGTAGCCTGCATTGATGCAGAAAAAGAGCAAGAAATTCAATCAAGGGTGCCATGCGGAGCTTGTAGACAATGGATTGCAGAGCTAGCTGAAACTGCTGAGATAATAATTTGTGGAGCTAACAACCAATCTTTTTGCCTAGAAGAATTGATGCCAATGTCATTTCAGCTTAAGAAAAATGAGCTGAAATAAGTAAGGATAGAGATTAGTTTCGCCCTTCTTTTTGCTCCGCTAAAAACGCTTCTACAGTGCGGTTAAATGCTTCAGGCTGCACCAAAAACGCCCAATGATTCCCCGGAACTTCGCAGATGTGTAAATTTTTCAAATAGGTTTTGTATGGTTTGAGTTGCCATTCCATGCGGTTGAGACCTGTTTCTGGTTTGACAAACAGAGTAGGAATCTCAATGGGTTTTGTAAATCCTGGCACTCTCATCACATCCTCAAAAATCTGATTGCGAGCTGGCACTGCAAATTTACTCCTCCAAGTCCCATCTGATTTTTGTTCAATCCCTGCTTGAAATACTTGCTGCTGCAAAGGAGTCCACCCCTGATATTGCTTTAACTTTTGTGCTAGCTGCTGTGCTTCTTCATAATTAGCAAATGGTCCCATGCCTTTGATAAAGGGTAATACACCGTATAAAAGTGGGAAAGTTAACTTCAGCAGGCTGGGCATTTTCCAGATGAAAATCGGATCTACCATAATCAGACTCCGCAAACGATCTGGATTCTGGGTTGCCCAGATGGGTAATAATTTGCCTGTCCAGGAATGACCGACAATATGAGCGGAAGACCACCCCAAGCGATCCATCAATGCTTCTAAATCAGCGATCGCATCGGCAAAAGTATAACCCCTCTCGGGTTTGCTACTTTCCCCATGACCCCGCATATCTGGTGCAACAACGTGATAGCTTGGGGCAAGGTAATCCCCCAGGCTTAACCAAACTAGGGCGTGATCTCCTAAACCATGCAACAGGATTAGAGGTTCCTGTCCTTGGTTCCACTCTAGATAAGAAAGCTGGATGTCAGATAAGTTTAAGGTTTGACGTGCAGGCATTATCAGATGAAGAGGTTTGGGGGAGCTATAATACCCCAGCTTCGCCCTAGGATCTCAGATCCGGGCGAATCTTCGATTAAGCTGGGGGTTTTTGAGCAAGGGAGCTTCTGAGCAGGGGGAAAGAGAGAGAGGTTAATTTTGTCACAAACCATTTAATTAATCTCCTCGGCAAGGGAATCTTCATTGATGAGTAACCGGAGGCTCAAGGGCGACTCCTCTTTCTTCTAAATAACGGTGTTCTTCTTCTGCCTCTTGTTGCAAAAGCTCCCGATTAGTTTCGCAATAACTAATAACTTCAAGAATGGCTGGCAAGGGTAAGTTCCAATTATCTGCTGCTTCAGAGGGCGTATCTCCGTTGACCAGCATATCCGACCAAACAGTACGTGCCCTCAGCTTCCTCCCTTTGATATAAAGCTGCTGCCGCCAGGATTGGGGACGCTCTTCTAGGTATTGCCATTGAGGTTTTGTTGTCATGGTCAATCCAATTTTTCTAGTTTAAATGAGTCTACGACAAATTTACGCTTAGGCGTGCAGGTAATTGTTAACTTTTTGATTCCGCTTCCTGGTCAAATGTTGAAGCCGCTTTGATGAAAAACGGTTAGCTTTTAATTTTGAACTTAGAGAATTTACGCTTGTTGTAGAACTGATTAATGCTTTTTAATGGTCGTACGTTAACCAGAATGGGCCCAAACCCCTTTTGGTTTGAAGTTAACGCCATTAAATTATTCAGGGCTACCAACTTAAGGTGGGACACTAGGGAACTTCGGATCAGGGAACAGGGAACTTCAGATCAGGGAACAGGGAATAGGGAATAGGTAATGGGGAATAGGTAATGGGGAATATAAGAGTAGTCCTAAATGAGTCGTGGCAAATCAAAACATATATAAACTGTCCCGGCTTAAGTGGATAGCCTTATTCAGTAAAGTTGTTATCTTCGAGCACTGACATTCTGGCTCTTATTCTAGCATTAGCTGCTTATAAGTCCCTTTCTAAGATTACAACCAATTGCCTAGCAGCACATAGGGAGCCCAGTAAAACGGATGTCCATACCAGCGATAACCAGTCTTTAAGAGAGTCAGTTGCGCTTGTCGGAGAGCTTCTGCTTTAGTAACCTTCTTCTCGGCTAGCTCTTCATAGAACTTACTCATGAATTCAGCTGTGGCTTGATCGTTCACAGACCAGAGTGTGGCCATTGTACTCCTCGCCCCCGATCGCACTGCCATCCCAGCCAGTCCGAGGGCAGCTCGCTTGTCCCCTGCGGCTGTCTCACAGGCACTGAGAACTAGAAGTTCGATCGCCTCCTCTCTACTTGGGCTTCTGGCTTGAAGGATGTTATCCAATTGACTAATACTGATGGGACTGTCCCAGGCTAAAATAAACGTCTCGGCAAGGTTGGAGCTGAACTGTCCGTGGGTGGCAATGTGAACCACAGGAAAAGTGGAAAACTCAATTTCCTCTCGCAAGGCTTCTTTGGTAAATGCCCGATCCAACAGGACGATACTCGATACTTTAGCTTTGATTTGCTCTAATTCTTGGGCGACGTAGTCTAGGGGGGGAAAGTTCTGGCGTTGTTCGGTAAGTCCCGCCGCTAAAGTTTTTAACTCCACCTTTTGCAGGGCACGGGGGTCTAATAATTGCAGACCTGGAGTTAGGGCGATACTGTATTGCTCGATCAGATACTGTTCCCCGTCGTGCAGGGTTGCCATGGGGATATTCCGCAACGGACCATCGAGAACGAAAACAAGGGTTTTGACTCCACTTTTGGCTAAGTCTGCTGCCGCTGGGCGAATTAGCCAGTCATATAGCTTTTGAGAAGGGGCAAAAAATTGCCGCCTGCTGCGGATGACCAGGGTTTGACGAAGCTTGTCAATGACCCTTTCCAGTTCGTCCGCAGATATGGGAGTTGTATAGTGACGCAGGGATTGTTGGGGCAAACTGAGGATTACCTCAAGGCGATCGCTCAAAATAATTGGATAAATCACTGCTGCTTGCCGATCGACCCGATCGATTTGCACAGGTTGAGCATCCAGGCAGGCTTCCCGGAAGAAGTTGTCTAATTCAGCTAATTGAAGGGATTCAATCACATCGCGGGCTTTAGCTAAGTTATTCTGGCTCTGTGCACTGTCTGGTTGCAAGAGCAGACTGACTAACTCTCGGTAAACTGGTTCTACACTGTCTCGGAAAGAAAACTGAACGTCTGGATTAACGGCAACCAAATCGCTGCTGAGAGACTTGAGGGTGTTCACGGCTTCCGAGTAAGCAGCAATTGCTCTTTGACTATTGCCCTTGGTTTTGAGAATCCTGCCTAGCTGCCATTGCCAGCGATAGGCAATGTCTGGTGCATTAATCCCCTGAGCCAGAAGTAGAGCTTGCTCAGTTAAATCCTGGGCCATTGACCATTGCTGAGTTTGTTCGTATACCTCCCCCAGATTACCGAGGGCATAAGCTTGAGCCCGTTTATCTCCCAAGTTTTTGGCTTGTTGGACTGAACCAGCTAATAACTGAGCGATCGCCATCCAGGAAGGGGGATTTGTCAGTGAAACTCGATCAGTCATCTGGGCTTGTTTGAGGCGGGTTAAGCTGCGAGCAAAGTTGATTTGGGCATAGATTGTGGCGTGACTGGGGGGTAAGTTGCCGAGGTTCGGCTGGATTTTGGGCCACAGCGCTTCGGCAGCCTCCCACTGCTCCGTCTCCAACAATAAGCTCAATTGCGCCAGTTTAATTTGGACTTGCCTACTGGTTGAGGTAGATACTGTCAACCCCTGTTCATAGAACTCTAAAGCCCCTTGGCTGTCTCCGCTCGCCCGCGCTGTGTTGCCCAAACCCAACAGAGCCGCACCAATATCTTCCCTAGATTCCAACCGTTGAGCAATCGCTAAACTTTGCTCCAAAACCTGCCGCGATTGCTTGAGCTCCCCAATTATGCAGAGGATATTGCCAAAGATCCGCAAGCCTACGGCTTTTAGGTGCTGCTCTGGCTGTGTTTCCAGAGCTTGGTTCACTTTAGTCAGAACCTTCAAAGCGCGGCGATAAAGTCCCAAAGCTTGCAGCGCTTGAGCCTGGTTAATTTGACTGCGGATAATCCCGACATCATCCTCTGCTTGAGCATAGGTATCGGCAGCGAGCTGCCAGGTGTCTAGAGCTTGTTCCGACTGTCCCAGGGCTAATTGTAAAATGCCTTGGGTGTTTAGGGCTTGGGCAAGCACCCTTGTGTGGGCAGTGAGCGTGCCCCATTCTCCAGTCTGTAAGAGATTGAGACTATCTGTAATAGCTTGAGTCGCCTCTGGCCACTTTCCGAGTTGCTGATAAGCCACGGAGAGATTACTCAATACCCTGGCTTGACTCAATCCATCCCCCATGGCTCCATAAGCCTGGACTGCTTGCTGCCAAGCGATCGCCGCTGCGGCCAAATCACCTGTTAGATAGAGTTCTCTGCCCCGTTGCTCTTGTTCGACTGCATTAGCTTGGCTCTGGACAATCGGGTTGGCTGTCGGCGTTTTAGCAGCAACAGACAGGACAACACTGCCGGATAAGGACAGGCACCCAATCAAAGCCAAAACTGTGAATCTTAATACAAGACGGTGCTTAAGTTTTAATTGCATGGGTATCCCAAAGGATTAAAAAGGGTTAAAGATGATGGAAAAGTACAGACCGTTTTCTTGCAGAGTCCTATCTCTCGATTCAACATCTACCAAAGGAATACCCCAGTCAAGATGGGCGGTGAAGCGATCGCCCCACTGATAGCGCAAACCCAGACCGATAGATGTTAGAGTGTTTGGTTCTGGATCCGGTCTCCCAGAGTTATTCGAGGCAGTGCCAAAATCCACAAAAGGGACAACTTGCAGCACCATCTCCTGCCTCGGTGCCCGGAAAATGGGTAAGCGGAGTTCAACAGAAGCAAAAATTCCATTATCAGTCAAGAGTACATCCTGACGATAACCCCGAATACTGCCTAAACCACCCAAAGCAAACTGCTCTATCTGCACGAGCGCCCTATCCGCCAGTTGCATGTCAGCACGAGCCAATATCAAGGTGTCCGGAGCTAGGAGGCGTACCCATTGTGCTTGTCCCCGCCATGCTAAGTAGCGGCTATCTGGCGGCTCATCATTAATCGTGGCATTGAAGGCATTAATACCGAAACTAAACTGCGATCGCACAGCAATAACATCTCGTTCACTCCGCTGCGTCCATTCCTGGAAAAACCGCAGGGTATATATCCGAAGACGTCCTTCATCGTCAGCTCCTGGTGAAAGGGGAAAGGGAATATCCAGCAGAGAGGTCTCGCTTTCCTGACGCTCAGCTGTCAAACCAAGTGCTAACTCTTGACTAGGAGTTTGAATCACAGGCTGGCGGAGCGTCAGTTCGTACTTGCGATACTCCGATTCAATATCCACCACGTCAAAGGGAGGCTCGATCACGTCGCTAGATGTAGTTCTGTATCCCAGCCTCAGGGTGCCATTGCGGGGATTAAGGGGCAAGGTATAGGTGAAATCAAAGTCATCACTGCCGTTGGTATTTCTGTAAATGCCACTCAAGCCATCTCCGTACCCCAGTAAATTTGCCTCGTTGAGCTGCACTATCCGTCGGAAGCTGCCCACACTCGGCGAGCGGCCATTATCAAGGATAGTTTCGACGCTAAAAGACTTGGCCAACTGGACTTCAACGTCTAGCACACTGGTACCTGGACGGGAACCAGCAGACAGTTCCGCCGATATCCTCTCGATCAGAGGATTGAGTTGCAACAGTTGCAGCGCTTCAACCAGACGAAGCACATTCAGGGGTTTGGAGGTAGCCAAAGCAATGCGATCGCGCACGTAGTTGGGTTTGAGTCGTCCTGTACCTTCCACATTGATCGTTTCCAGACCCCCTTCTACAATTTCGATGGTGACCACACCATCTTCTATCTTCTGGGGTGGGATATAAGCTCCAGAGTTGACATAGCCTTCGTCTACGTAAAGTTGAGTCACCGCCGAACGCGCCTGGAGTAGCTCGGCAAAGGAGATGGGGCGTTGTGTAAAAGATTCAGTGACTTCTGCCAGCTGTTCAGGGCTAAATACAGTGCTGCCGACGAACTCAAACCGTTCAATAAAGATCGTGTCCGGTACTCTCGTCGGCTGTCCTTCTGGTTGTGTAGGGGTTGGAGTAGAAGGTTGTAATAGATCTTCTGGCTGGGGCAACAGGGGAGGAGTTTCCGGCTCAGAGGAGTCTGAAGTAGGAAGTGGGAGGATATCCTGGCTTACAAGTGTAGGTTTTTTACATTCAGCTTCTAGAGAGGGTGAGTGGGAGAGTGGGTGAGGGGGAAAAAGCTGATTTTTCCATTGAAAATTTATCTCCCCATCTCCCCGTCTCCCCGTATCCCCGTCTCCCCGTATCCCCGTCTCCCCGTATCCCCATCTCCCCATCTCCCCGTCAGTCTCACAGTTAAATGTTAAAAACCTACCCTTGTGAGAGATATCCTGGGAGGTAGAAGGTGGGATATCTGTAGGGACTTGAGCTAAATCAACAGTCTGGGCATGTAGAGAGCCACCGCTCACACTACTGACTAGAATCACCCAAACTAGTTGTAACAGAGGCAAGTATCTATCAGAACACCGAGTTTGTTCAGGAATCATGGCAAGATGCCGTCGTTAACCCAGGACTGTGTGGAGTAACGGTCGGAGCTTGAGCTGTCAGCAATACTTTACCATTAGCGTCTATTATCCATCCTTGAGCTTCGACAATCGGTTTCGATGAGGCATCGGTCGGCTGAGGGGTAACGGCAGACTGCTGTTGATTCTCAATCGGACTAGAATGATTGTGAGGGGTTATACTACTGCTAGGGTAGCCCAAATCGACCAGTACCGGATTATCAGTGATGGTCTCATTTGGATTAGGTGGCACACCGCCCCGTCCGGTGATGATAAATTCACCTGCTGCTATATTCCCACTCCCTCGACAGCCCTGTGTCACTAAGCCTTGAACATCGACAACCTCCATAGGTAGTTCCACTAGGCCACTGCTAGGGTCAACTTCTGGTGTGTTGATTGCTACCATACCATCTATTCCTAGCTGGGAACTAGCTGTAATCTTGCTATCCGGGGAAAGAAACAATCCTTGGGTAGTAATTTGGATATTTCCCCCCTGGCCCTGGAAAGCATCGGCTGTAATCTTACTACTCTCCAGTACAACTAGGATGTCAGTGTCAATGTTGAGGTTGCCGCCATCTCCAGAACCGCCAGCGGAGGTGGATATCTGACTGCTGCGACGCAGCTGCAGTAAGTCTAAGTTCTGTAAGCTGATATTGCCACCGTTACCCGATGCAGTTGTAGCGGTCAGTTTTCCTTGGTTGTCTAGAAAGATGGAACTAGCTGTGATTTCCAGGTTACCTGCATCCCCTGAACCAATACTGCCCACCGAGACTTCAGCTCCATCCCGAACAATTAACTGTCCAGTATTGATCATTAAGCTTCCTCCATCGCCTGAAGGTTGGATCGGAAGTCCCTCTATTCCAGACGCAGCAAATAAACCACTGGAAAGCTGAATTCCAGTTCCTGTTATTCCGGTTCCCATCGCCTCCACAGACTCCGAGGCATTCACGGTCAAGGTTCCCCCCCGACCTTCAGCAAAAGTAACAGCTTGTACCTGTGCCCCATCCCGGACAATCAACCGCCTCGTGTTAATTGTCAAGTCTCCACCCGCTCCTGCACCTATGGTAGAAGTCGTTAGAAGGCTGGGAGCTGCCCCACGACTTGTTCCAATTAACTCGACAAACTCCGAAGCATTTACTTCTAAACTACCCCCCGCCCCCTCTGTAAAAGTACCGGCTGACACTGCTCCCCCATCCCGGATAATTAAACGCTTCGTGTTGATAATCAAGTTTCCTCCGCTGCCTGTGGTTCCTGGAAGGACTTGGGCAAACAAGCCACTGGGAAAAGCAATCCCAGTTGGAGCAGTGCCAATCAGTTCTACAGATTCTGAAGCATTTACAGTCAAATTCCCTGCCGAATCTGCTCCTAGGGTGTCATTAAAAATTTGTGAACCATCAGTCAGCCTCACGCGCCGACCCTGCACCTGAATTATTCCGCCAGCACCACTGGCATCAACAAGTGCACCCTGGGATAGTTGAATGTCTTGGAAGTTCTGTACGCCCTCATACCCTAATTGCCAGCCTTGGTTTGTTGGCGTCAGGCTGACAAAACTGTTGCCTGAGACACTTCCCAGCTCAATTCGTCCTCCTAGAGCAGTCAGATTGCCACCCTCTAGTCCCACGTCACCACCGACGAGTACCAAGGTTTTACCAGGCTGCACCTGTAAACCAACGGGTTGCCCAAATGTGCTCATTGCTCCAGGCGGACTGGCATTGGATTGATTGACAATGGGTTCAGCTGAGTCCCCAAATTGCAGACCTACGGGAGCGCTGATAGTCAGTAGCGGTGGGGTTTGGGTATCAGTGGCACTAAAGAATGTACCGTCGGCAAACCTGATGCCACTCGCTGTACTCCCCACAAAAGAGCCACCAATATCCAGTTGTGCATTGGGTCCAAAAATTATCCCGTTGGGGTTGAGCAGGAATAAGTTGGCCATGCCATTGGCTCGGAGAATGCCATCAATATTCGAGATATTCCCACCAGTGACGCGGGTGATGATATTCTCAATAGTTAGAGGATTGTTGAAGAATGCCTCAGTGCCTGTGGGAACAGAAAACTCAGCAAAGCTGTGGAATAGGTTGCTGCCTGCTTGTCCGCCTCCATTGATTTCAAACACATTGCCCGACTTCGTGACATTGGTCGGGAGAGTGCCATCTGGGGAAATTTGTGCTAAGGATGAGTGGGTTGTGGCTAGATTGCAGAGCAAATACCCGCCCGTAATCCAGAACGAGGGTCTAAGCTGTTTCATTAGCTAACTGCGATATAGTTGACTTGAAAATGTCCGCTCTCTGGTTGTATCTTGACCCCTGACTTTCAGGGGTCAAGAAGCTTTGAGCTAATTTAACATTGTCAAGTTAAACATATATCTAACACCAGGGCCAAGGCGGATATCTAACAATCGGGCCAAGGCGAACAATTCTGACCCGGCGTGAGTACCTTATCTATCTCCCCAGAGTTGTCCTGTGGGGTGACACGGGAAAGGTCTTCAGAACTTGCCTTTGCTTTATCTGCTAATACTACTGCTCCGACTCCCGTTGCCCACACTAGGGTAAGAGCGATCGCCAAAGATGTTTTGAACTTCATAATTTGCCTCCTTGCTTTATACTAATTTTATATTCACACAAGGTATTATTATCTGATTACTCAGGGCAAACCTATCCTTATCCAACTAGCACTGTCAGCTTCTCCGCTGCCATTGGGCATTATTTAGGTCATACTTGCTCTACTCCCCGATCCTTGTAGAAGCCTGCTGTCAGGCGATCCCCATTCACTAACTCGGACAGGGTAAGCTCTCGCGGAAGGTGCAGGTCGATCGCTATCTGCTTAACATGACTTAACAAACACTATTTTTACCTGAGTAGAATGTCAGAGATCCATGACCGAACCCAATGTATAGATATAGCCGCACTCACGTTTACGGCATGGTTCAATATGTCGAGTGGCAAGATAAAACTTTCTGGTGTTAGTCTGGGGAACTTTTAGAACTTTGTTCCGGAGTCCGGTATATCCCCGTCTCTCCGTCTCCGGAGTCTAAGCGTGTTACTCTGTTTTGAACCGTGCCACGTTTACTACTGTGGGTTTTCTTGCCAACAGTGCTGTTGCAGTCTTACTCGGCAGGGGTTTTGAGAAGAAATAACCCTGCCCATATTCGCATTGTAAGGTTAGGAGTGCTTTCATTTGGGTTTCCGTTTCTATTCCTTCGGCAATCACATTCATGCCCAGATTATGACCGAGCATGACAATGGTACGGACGATCTCAGCATATTTTTTACTCTCGGACATGGAAGCGACAAAGGACTGGTCTACCTTTAGGGTATCTATAGGAAAACAGTGCAGATAACTCAAGGACGAATAGCCAGTGCCAAAATCATCTATGCTGAGCTGCAGCCCCAGAGCTTTCAGCCTTGAGAGGAGATTGAGCGCTGCCTCCACATCGTCCATCACAATACTTTCGGTAATTTCTAAATTTAAACTGTGGCGATCTAAGCCAACCTCCCTTAGAATCCTTCCAATTTGTTCTACCAAATCCGGTTGGGAAAACTGCCGAGTGGAAAGATTCACACTGATCTTCAGAGGTAGGTTCTGGGGAAATTGTTCATGCCAGAAAGCCATTTGGCGACAGGCTTCTTGTAAAATCCACTGACCCAGAGGAATAATCAAACCAGTTTCTTCTGCCACGGGAATAAACTCCTTCGGGGAAACAAAGTCCCCCTGGGGAGATTGCCAGCGAACAAGGGCTTCAAAGCCAGCAATCTTCCCAGTTTCTAGACTGACAATCGGTTGGTAATATAGCTGAAACTCCTGACGTTTAATTGCCTGACGCAGGTCGGTTTCCAACTGCCAGCGCGTCACGGCTTGGGCATGCATGATCCTCGCGAACACCTCAGGGCGAGCTTTGTCCAATGCCTTAGCCCGATACATGGCAATGTTGGCATCCCGGATCAGATCCTCTGGCTGAAAGTCTTGCCCAGTCTGATTGAAGGCAATGCCAATACTCACAGTCGTGAAGATTTCTTGTCCATTCAAGTTAAAGGGCAAACTCAATTCCTTTTGCAGTTTATCGCCTACCTCGGCCGCCTCACTAACATCACTGAGCAACGGAAGTAGGATGACAAACTCGTCTCCCCCAAACCGCGCCAGTTGCTCATTAGGGTGCAGGCAGGCTTTGAGGCGCTCCGCAATGGTAATCAGTAGTTGATCGCCAGCTCGGTTTCCGAGACTTTCATTGATTATCTTAAAGCGATTCAAATCGAGGAAGAGAACTGCAATCAGAGAGTGCTGGTGCTGTTTTTTCCGGTTGTTTGCCCATTTTAGTTGTTTGGTAAATAAGGCTCGATTGGGGAGATCAGTTAAGGGATCGTGGTATGTCCTATAGAGGACTTTATAAGCTAAAACACTCACACTGGTGGCAAACAATGCCAAGACTGGCGGGACGAAGGGTACCCATCCAGCCTGAGTAAACAGCAGCCAGCAAGTTCCCCACAATCCACCTATGGCGATCGCCACCGCCAATCCTAAGGAGAGAGGATGGTGCAATCGCCAGACCAGTATTCCCCCCACCAGGGACCATCCCCAGATCCAGAGAAATTCATCCCCCTGCGCCCAGAACCAAAACTGGGGCCGGTTGTCCAACACTGTACTGAGAATTTGACTGACCATCTGGGCGTGGACTATCACCCCAGGCATCAAGTAGTTTTCAGTCTCAGCGCCACTGTAGGGGGTGGCAAACAGGTCTTTTGCGCTGGGCGCTGTAGTGCCAATCAGAACCACTTTATCTTTCACCCAACTGGGATCTATTTCTCCATTCAAAGCTTCTGTCAGTGTCACCTGCCGCGCTACATTCTGAGAGCGGTAATTGAGCAAAACTTGCCATCCTGCAGCCTCAGATGGAACCATCTGATATCCCCCTGAATTGTCTTGTAAGCGGACAAAGACGGTTTTGCCGATTTGGAAAGAGTCAGGTTTTACCTCAAAAGTCATGTTATAATCTGCAAGATACCTGAGGCTCACCTGCAGACAGAATGAGTAGACTTTTCTTGAACCCGATTCCGATTGCGCATATATCAGATTTCTACGTAGCACATTATCAGCATCGATGACAAAGTCGCTGAAGCCAATGCGCTCCTCTGGTACACCAGGCGGGGGCGGCACTCTATTTCTATCGCCTAATTTGGTCATGACAATCACATTGTCAGCCTGGAGTTGCTCTAGCAGAGCATTATGACCTGGGGGGTGGGGGATATCGCGATATAAATCCAGACCAATGACTTTGGGCTGATATTGCTGCAGTTTTTTTAACAGTTGGGCGATAACCCCATCGGACAGGGGCCATCTTTTCTGAGCCTGGATGTCAGACTCGGTAATTTCAACTATCAAGAGGCGAAGATCGGGAATCTCATCCGACTGCCAGCGGATCATCTGATCGAAGGCAGCCAGTTCCAGGAATTGTAAGCCTCCGAACTGCCTCGCGCCTAGCAATAAAAAGGTTACTAATATACTGGCAAGGAAAACAGAGGGAGCGTAGGCTCCGGGTGAGCTAGTCAGGTTGCTCCAGCGATCGCACCAAAAACACTCTATCCATCGGAAAAGCAAGCTACGGTGAGCATAGTAGTCTTTAGCTGGGGATAGCAGAGAACGAATTTTCCGAAGGAGCTTAACCATCACAGTGCTTCTGGTTGACTTGCTAACAAATTTTTCGAGGAATTCCTGAGCAAATTTGAATTTTGGTTATATATTTAAGTGGGTGGAAATACTGAATTCTGAAGAATGAAATTCTGAGCTTCTCATTTCTTTATATGGAATCCGGGTCTAAAACCCCCTTTATCAATTTGTTGTCTTTTTCTTCCCCTGCTCCCCAAAAGAAGTAGGGGAGTAGGGAGCGGGGTGCACAGGAGATTAATTAAATGATTTGTTCGCTTAGTAAATCTCTCCCTTTCTCCTTGCTCAGACGCTCCTCTGCTCAATATCTGTTCCCTGTTCCCTGATCCTAAGTTCCCTGTTCCCTGATCCTAAGTTCCCTGTTCCCTGTTCCTAAGTTCCCTGTTCCCTGTTCCCTATGTTAGAGCAAATACACTTGAACAAAGCTTTGACTATTATCTGTTTGGCATCGCTGCTCAACCTGTCTTCAGCGAGCTTTCCGGGGTTAGTCTGGGCAAAGGATTCTAATGAAAATGATAAACTAGACATACCAGATCGAAGGATAGGGGGTGGAACCCGAAGGGGCAATTGCGATGGCAATTTTAATGAAAAACCGCTAACGGCATTGATTCCAGAAAATTCCTTAGGAATAACGGCAACAGCATCTCCGAAGTTCTTTTTCTATATTCCTCGAACTGCTCAGCCACAAGTAGTGGAATTCGTGCTGCGCGATCAGAATGATAAACTGGTCTATATTACCACCTTCACAGTCATTGGTAACTCAGGAATGATAAGTCTGAGCTTGCCTGCTTCGGCAAAATTGAATCTGCTGAAAATTAATCAGGATTACCATTGGTACTTGTCAATGATCTGTAATCCTCAAAATCGCGCTCAAGATATTGTTGTCGAGGGATTGATTCGACAAGTTGAACTTGACTCGACTCTGGCTAAAAAATTAGACCAAGCTACACCAATGGATCGGGTAAGGCTTTATCAAGAGGCCGATCTATGGCACGAAGCTTTACACACCTTGGTTGAACTGCAACGTTCTCGTCCCAACGATCTTACTGTGTCAGATACATGGATTCAGCTGTTGCAGTCTGTTAACCTCAATGTCATTGCCCAAGAGTCATTGATTGATTCCTATTCTCTTATTGTCTATGAGAGCCCAATGAGCAAATAATAACATCCCGTTAGCTAGATAATGTCACCAACTGTACAAATCAATTAGACTTCCCTACAAACAAAGCTCGCCAGAAAAACTGAGGTAAAACTAGCATTCGCCGCCAACGCCAGGGTTCTTGATAGAGCCGATAAAGCCATTCCAGACTATTCTCTCGCAACCATTTCGGTGCCCGGGATTTAATTCTTGCCCAGATATCAAAACTGCCACCAACACCAATCCAAATTGCCTCGGAACAGAGAGCGCGGTTTTGGCTAATCCAAAATTCCTGACGAGGAGCACCCAAACCAACCAAAATCACCCTCGGTTGTTTTTCTTTTAGGGTTTGTCGCCATTCTTTTTCTTCCTCTGGTGAGAGATAGCCGTGTTTAGTGACAATGGATAGCCCTGGCACTCTTTGCTGCCAAATCTTTGCTGCTGTCTGGGCCACTTCTGGTTTCCCCCCATAAAAATAGATTGGGCAAGGCTCTTCTAGTTGTCCTACTTGCTCTAAAAGAGATTCTGCCAATTCAATCCCTGGGCAACGCCGCTGTCGTTGACCCCTCCTACGAAGATAGAAGATCACGCCAGCACCGTCCGGAATCACAAGGTCTGCTTTCCGAATCAAATTAGCCAGAGTAGTATTGCGTTCTGAGAGCATCACCATTTCCGCATTTAGCGTTACCACATGAGTGCCCACCTTCTGGCGTAAGCGCTCCATCAGCCAACTCGTATAGTCGTCGAGTAGATGCACTGGTACCTTCAGTACAGAGAATTTTTTGGGGGTATCCAACACATCCCGGTTTTTACTTAGTCCCATATTTCATCACATTAGCTTTACTTAACCATGAAGCCGATATATTCACAGATTTTTCTGGAGTCAAATCTGTTTCTTGACAATTCCCTATCTGTGAAAATCCGTGTTATCCGCGTCATCCGTGTTCCATTCTTATATGCTTTAGGTTGACATCTCCCTTGCTTGAAAGACAAGGGATTCATTGTAACTAAGCTACGCTTAGATACAATAAGCGGATGCTACGAGACGGTCTTAAGACATTAGTTGATTTAATCTTAGCGATCGCCTTTCCCGTCGGAAGCTCCTAAGAAACTCGAGTTTCTTCCATGTATAACGGGGGAGATGATCGCCCTCGTCGGAAGCTTATGTCGAACTCAGATAAGCTGATTCTGCCTTGAATCTACAATGTACCGCAAGGAAGTAAACATTGGCAAAAATTCCGAAGTGCGATCGCCGCAGATTTCTCAAACTATTGGGACTAACCCTGTTAGCAACCCAGTTATCCAGTGCGGCTCTTAGAAACTCATCCCCACAACCAATAATCAAGCCACCACGATTAAAACTGGGAGATACCATCGGCTTGATTAGTCCAGCCAGTCAATTTGTTGACCAGGCATCGGAATACCTTCAGGATATCATTGAGCTTCTATCACAACTTGGTTTAAAAGTCAAGTTAGGAGCGCATATTTTTGACCAATACGGGTATCTTGCAGGTAAAGATAAAGACCGCGCCAGAGATGTTAATTCCATGTTCGCCGATGATTCTGTACAAGCACTGCTAACAATCCGAGGCGGCTGGGGTTGTAATCGCATTTTACCCCTGTTGGACTATAACCTGATCCGCCAGAATCCCAAAATAATTATGGGCTACAGCGATATTACTTCTCTGTTATTGGCAATTTATGCTCGCAGTGGGGTGATTACCTTTCATGGCCCTGTGGGAATATCGACCTGGAATGCGTTTTCCGTCGGTTATGTGGAACAGATTCTGTTAAATGGAAAAGCCGTGACGCTGAGAAACCCTTTTGATATAGCAGGAATTCTGGAGCAACTGGCTGGTTTTATTTTTGCCCAATGCACCAATTGTACTGATCAAGAGGATGAAGATCAGTCCCTGACATTGCAGGAAGTTTTGGCAGATCATATCAAACCGTTAGGAATTCCCGCTTGGTATGGTTCCATGATTGGTCATATTGAGGATAAGTTTACAGTGCCAGTGGGTTTGGAAGTAGAGATTGATGCGCTTCAAGGTACGATTCGGATGTTAGAGTCAGCTGTTACCTATTGACATACTCCCACCGCTAACCCTACGGGTATAGCGGGGATTCTGAACTGACAATTGCTTGTCACCTCCTCCACTCTGACGAGGGTTCCCAGGCTCCCCACCCAACGGCAGCGATATCTCCTCAATGGTTATTTCGGGCATTACTTTTGTGGGGACCCCGCATAGCTGGGATAGGTCAATCCCCAGTAATTTAAGACCTCTTTCTAATATGTTTTTCGATGCCTGAATATCCGCATCTTCAATGTATCCACACTCTGTACAAAGGAAGCGTTCACCGTT